>DGAD01000023.1 GCA_002382805.1 Clostridiales bacterium UBA4039 | reverse complement strand
GCTAATGCGACAGCCCCTTTTCTTTTTATTTAAAAACATGGAAGGTGTAGCATCGCCTTCGACAATTTTACCATTATATTTTTGCGCGATGGCGTTAGCATAAGTTAGATTTTCAAAATCACGGACATAGACATCATCCACATATAATCGATAGGGGAAGTACCCTATTTTTTGTCCTTCGCTAATGGCATACAATGGGACAAGACGATTAGCTTCATAGGCAGTTGGGTAGAGATGCGCTTGTGTTGGTAAATCGGTAGAGATAGGGAGTGTTTCGACAGTAATCAGTGGCTTTAGTGTTTCGCTTGACGTAAAATCACTTAAATAGCCGCTGCCTAATCCGTTATCTTCATCCATAAGTTCATAGCCATTTGCGATTTGAATGGTTTGAGCCAATGTTTTACTTCGCTGATTGTAGTAATCGGGGGCAAAGTATTTATTCCAATAGAGAACATTGCCTCTTGAGTGAAAACTTATATAGTTACGAAAATCATAACGCAAGATATAGTTCATAACAGTTTTGACTTCGGGTTCGGATGCGGGGTGTGGTCCGGGATAAAATTCTGCAGATGGTGATGTTGCATGTAACGTGCTTATATTTACTTGCCAAATGTTTTTCCAGATATTTTCATCCATGTCAAAGTAGTGTTGGGGATAGTTTCTATTATGGTCCACTCCAGAGATACCGGATTTGAAGTTGGCGTAGTGGTCATCGCCAACCGATAATAATAGTTTGCGTCCATGTTGGGTCTGAACTGATGCTTCACCAAACTTTACCAGGTCAAAACCATCAGGATTTGTCAATGGTAAAAAATGGATAGCGACCTCTTCAAGCATTTGTGAAAGGAAAAATTCTTGAATATGGTTTTCCTGATGATAATCAATGGCGTAGTCTTCAATTTGCTTCATGACAATGAGAGGATTTACAGTTTCGCGGGCATGGGTTCCGGCTTCGACAAAGTAGTGTTGACGTAATATGTTAAAATCTTTTTGGCGACGAAGGGTATCAACATCTGCGGTCATGATGATGGAATAGAGAGGCTTTTGATCGACAGAATAGCCGATAATATCAACATATATAAGAGTGGGATATTTTTTTTCTAGTGCAACAGCCAGTGAAAAAAGGTCCTGAGACGACATGGATTCTCCGCTTGATAGTTGGACAAGCTCAGCTTGGGCACAGACACCCGTTGAGAACGAAAAAACGAATGAAAAAATAAAGATAAAAATAAACAATAATTTATTTGATATGTTCATAGATACATCCCCCTTTATTAATAGTATAAAGGTTTTTTTCGACGAAAACAATATACGAAAATAATTTAAAGCCATATAACAAGTTATATGGCTTTAAAAGGGGTATAATGAAATATATATATAAAGAAGCTTAATAATAAGCTATCTTTGCTTACCGGACAGGCGTAAGATAAATAAGAACAAGTTGATGAAATCTAAATATAGTGTCAATGCACCGGTTACAGCAATATTACCAGAAGCAACTTGAGTGTTGTTGACGCTGTATGCATATAAGGACTTCATTTTTTGTAAATCATATGCAGTTAGACCAGCAAAGATGACAACACCGGCTAAATTAATTAAATAAAATAATATTCCATTACCTAAAAAGATATTAATTACAGTCAGCACAATGATTCCAATAACACCAACCATTAAAAATGAGCGAAATGGTGTCAAATCTGTTTTGGTGACATAACCATATAGAGCCATTACTCCAAATACGACACTTGCAATCATAAATGCAGTTGCAATACTTTGTCCAGTATATAGAAGTAATATGGAAGATAGGGTTAAACCATTAAGGAATGAGTAAAATAAAAATAATCCGACGGTTTTTCCATAACTATATTTTAATGCGTTTTTTGATAAAACAATAACTAGAGCAAATTCACCAATGAGTAGCCCAAAAAAGATGAGTCTGTTTGAAAAAATCAAACTTAGAAGTAAAGGTGAAGAAGCAACAGTTAAAGAGGTCAGTGCGGTTAGCATCAGACCAAAAAACATCCACATAAAAACTTTGGATAAAAAAGCATTGAGTCCTTGTATTGTTAATGTATTATCGTTCATAAAGTATCCCTCCTAAAGTAGTTATGTTACATTGTACGCTAAAAAAGCCGAGGCTTCAATTAAAAAACTATTAAAATTATGACAGTACTGACACAGAGTGCTATAATAAAGTTAGAATAGGGTTTGAGCGTTAGGACAATTTGTTTGCGAAGAAAAAAGTAAGGAGCAAAAATGCGAGAAGCAATGTATTATACGACAATGAAGAATCAACAATTACAGTGTCAATTGTGTCCACATTATTGTGTACTTAAACAAGGGCATACAGGGCGATGCTTAGTTAGAAAAAATATTGAAGGAAAGCTTTATAGTTTAAATTATGGAAAGCTAAGTGCAATTGCCATTGATCCTATTGAAAAAAAGCCGTTGCATCATTTTTTTCCTGGGAGCGAGATTCTCTCTGTAGGAAGCTATGGGTGCAACATGAAGTGCGAGTTTTGTCAAAATTGCGACATATCTAGAGAATTTAATATACCAAAGCAATATATAAAACCTGAAGATATTGTTAATAGTGCAATGGACCACGACCTTAAAAGTATTGCCTATACATATAATGAACCGACAGTCTTTTACGAATGGATGATAGAAACAGCCAAATGTGCGAAAGAACATGGAATCCGTAATGTTATGGTGACCAATGGATTTATTAATCCTGAGCCGTTTATGCAATTGGCTCCACTGCTTGATGCAATGAATATTGATATCAAAACATATGATGATAAGCAGTATCAACGTATTTGCGCTGGACGCTTGGCGCCTGTATTAAAAACGATTGCATTGGCAAAGGGATATGGGATTCATGTTGAACTTACCTGTCTTATCGTTCCAAAGCTTAACGATGATATTGAACAGCTAGATAAACTTTTTGAGCAAATCCATCAACGTGTGGGGGACATTGAATTACATGTAAGTCGATATTTCCCAAGATATCATTATAATGAACCGGCAACAGACATTGCATTAATGCTAAAAATAAAAGAAGTGGCAAAAATATATTTTAGTTATGTAAGCTTAGGAAATGTGAGGTGAATTTGTTGAAAAAAACCGTTGTTTTTATGCCACATCCACCGATTATCATTAAAGAAATTGGAGGAGATGAAGCGCGAGGCGCAAAGGAAACGATTCAGGGAATGGAAAAATTGGCAAAGAAGATTCGAGAGATTCAACCCGATACCATTATCTTTGTTTCACCCCATGGCAATGCGTTTTCAGATGCTACATGCATCCTTGATGGTGATGTCTTTGAAGGATCTTTTTATCAATTTGGTCATGAACACATGACGTTCCAAAAAAATGTGGAACAGTCGCTTACCCAAAAAATTGTTGAAGCGTTACAACAAGAGCGCATTAACACAGTATTGATGACAAAAGAATTAGCTCAAACCTATAATATACGAACAGGTTTAGATCATGGGGTTTTAGTACCTATGTATTTTATTGATCAAGAGTATGATGCATATAACATTGTACATTTAACACCTGGATTTACGCCGTTAACGGATAATTATCACATTGGTCAGTGCATTGGAAACGTCATTGATGATTACATGCGAGAGACCAATCAAGAAATACTTATTGTAATTAGTGGCGATTTATCCCATGCATTAAAAGATAGTGGTCCTTATGCATATCATCCGGATGGTCAAGCATTTGATCACCTTGTGCAAAAGGCAATCATTGAAAAAAATGTCAATCCTTTGCTGGAGTTAACCTCAGATTTTATCGAAAATGCAGCTCAGTGCGGGTTAAGACCTTATCTTATCGGATTTGGAATCATGTCAAAGGTTATAGATATATCAAAAATAATAAGTTATGAAGGACCCTTTGGCGTTGGCTATTTAACAGGGTATTTAGAATCAGGAGGGAGTGCTCAAGGCGATAAAAGAGCCGATGCTTATGTTAAACTGGCAAAAAAAAGTATAGAGCACTATGTTCAAACCGGTAGAAAATATACGTTTGAACCTGAAGCTTTTCCGGCGGAGTTTATATCAAAAGAAAGTAAAAACAAAGCAGGTGTATTTGTCTCGATTCATAAATATGGTCAATTAAGGGGATGTATTGGAACGATTCAGCCGACCCAAGATAATGTCATTGAAGAGATTATTTATAATGGAATTAGTGCGTGTGCATCAGATCCAAGGTTTAATCCTGTCGTTAAGAGTGAGTTAGCTGACTTGGAGATTAAGGTAGATGTGCTTATGCCGATCGAAGCCATTGACGATGCGAATAAACTTGATGTAAGTCGATATGGTGTTATTGTTGAACAAGGGCGTAAACGTGGATTGCTGCTTCCTAACCTTGAAGGTATTGATTCTGTTAAAGAACAGATTCGTATTGCAAAGCAAAAAGCTGGAATTAACGAAGGTCACTATGCTTTGTTTAGATTTGAAGTCAAAAGACATGGCTAGGCGCTAATAGCCTAGCACTTCACCAACCAAAAGAACGTGTATTCTGTTTGTGCGGTTACAGCGTCTTGTAATGACGGTATGTGAACAGATACAATCATCAACAAGACAATTGTGGCACTTTCCGGTATGTGAACAAGGCGTGTTTTGATTAAGACGTACAGTATTTGCAGGCGCCGCAATATTTTTGACACGGCTAAGTGCATCGGTTTCATCGAGACTAACTTTATTCATACCGGCAACAACGATAACGTTATCAGGACCAAAGATAAGGGCGGCAACGCGATTTCCGTTACCATCAATATTAACGAGTTTGCCGTCTAGAGTGATAGCATTTGTACTGGTTAAATAGTAATTGGCACTTAAAGCTTTTTGAGCAATTTGGTGACGTCCTTGTACAGTGTCAGCCGTATCTCGGTCCAGACAAACCAGGTCCATCGTTTTTACAGCATCAATAATCCCGGATTCGTGTAATGTCATGGAGCCACCCCAACTTACAGTGGAAGTTGGCTTGATAAAATTTTGGATAAACAAGATAGCCTCTTGAGAGGTTTCAAAATAGTATCCGTTCATATTTCTTTTTTGAAGTGCCTCAATAATTGTTTTGGCTTGATTTTGATATTTTTGTTGAACAGGATTCATTATTTGTCTTCCTTTCTCTAATTAAATAGGGTGATAACAATATAAGCGATTGCGACAGCTGACATAGATACGGTGATGAGACTTTTTTCAAACCATCCTAATAGTAAAGCGACAAGTGTGCCTGCAACAGCGGCAGGTACAAAGTGTGTAGAGTAGAAAATATCCGGAATGGTCATCGCGGTTAAAATTGCATAGGGAATATAAAAGAGAAAAGATTGGATAAAGGGAGATTCAATCTTTTTTCTAAAGAGAACAAAAGGACTTACACGTATAATATAGGTTGTTAGTGCCATTAATATAATTCCATATATAGGTTTCATGCGTTTACCTCCGTAGATGTTTTATGCTCAAGATACGCACCGTAAAAGGCGCCGATACATGCGGATAAAATAATGGCATATCCAGATGATAACTGATTGACAACAGGCAAGAGCAACATCGTTAGACGAATAAACATTGTTGCAAAAACAACATGACGTATATTTTTATGATGCTTCATGGGAGGTAATACCAGTGCAATGAACATGCAATATAGTGCAATAGCAGCAGCATGTTGCATATCAGGATTTAAAAAAGTATCCATCAAAGAACCAAAAAATGTTCCACCAGACCAGCCAAGATATGGTAAAGTGACCAGACCCATAAAGTATGGGAAGGTAATGGTTTCGACCTCAACAGATGCGACGGTAAATGTCTCGTCTGTAACACCAAACGCAAGAATAAATTTTTGATAAAGTGGCATGGTTCTTGAGATCTTTTGAGACAGGGCAGTGGACATTAATAAGTAGCGAATATTAATGATGCTGACGGTTAAGAGTAGTTCGACGTATTTGGTGCCGGAAATTAAAAGGTTCATTCCTGCAAATTGCCCTGCAGATGTCACATTTGTCATACTCATGAAGACGGCTTCGTACAGAGTAAATCCGTTTAAACAGGCTGTCATGCCAAAAGTAAATGAAACAACCAGGTATCCCAAAGCAATTGGAAAACCTGCTTTTAATCCATTCATATAAGTCGGTGTAACAAATTCATTTGAAGTCATATTTTGCATAGTTCTTCTGTCCTTTTCATTTTAAGTTTTCGATATGACTTTATCATAATGGTATAGTAAATTCAAGTAAATATGATATAATAAAAAGCAAAGTGCCTATGTCGTAAGCTGCATAGGAAAATAGATAGGGAGGCATAATGTGAAAGAGAATAAACATAATAAATCAATACAAGAGGTCGTTGCGGATTTTGATACAGACCTTGAACAGGGTCTAAAGAGAGAAGAAATTCAAAAACGAAAAGAGCGTTATGGAGAAAATGCATTGCAAAGTAAAGCAAAAAAATCACTCTTTGCAATGATAGTAGATCAGTTTAAGGATTTTATGATTTTAATATTAATCATTGCTGCAATTATTTCGATTTTATTAGGTGACGCATTTGAAGGCGTCGTTATTTTAGGCATTGTTGTTCTTAATGCAGTTTTAGGAACGTATCAGGAAAATAAAGCAAGCAATGCACTTGCAGCACTTAAGAATATGGCGGCGCCAAAAGCAAAAGTTATTCGTGATCATCATATTATGAGTATATCTTCAAAAGACTTGGTTCCGGGAGATCTGGTTGTTTTAGAGGCGGGGGACTATATACCGGCGGATGTTCGATTGGTTGAAAGTGTGAATTTAAAAGTCGATGAATCTGCATTAACAGGAGAGTCGGTAGCCGTTGAAAAAGATGCAGATGCCATAGTGGATGAAGAAGCAGCACTTGGAGATCGAATCAATAGTGGCTATATGAGTACTATCGTAACCTATGGGCGTGGAAAAGCTGTTGTTATTGGAACCGGTATGCATACAGAGATTGGCCAAATAGCAACGATGCTTGATGAGACAGAAGATACCCAGACGCCTTTGCAAAATAAATTAGCTCAGTTTGGAAAATATTTAGGGGTTATTTGTATTGTAGTTTCAGCGGTGATTTTTGCCTTAGGCATCCTTCGTGGCGAAGATCTTTTTGAAATCTTTATGATTGCGGTAAGTTTAGCAGTTGCAGCAATTCCAGAGGGTCTTCCGGCAGTAGTTACGGTTGTTCTAGCTATGGGGATGCAACGCATGATTAAGCGTCATGCCATTGTTAAGCAATTAAGTGCAGTAGAAACCCTAGGAAGTACATCCACAATTTGTACAGATAAAACAGGGACATTAACACAAAATAAAATGACCGTACAAAAAGTTTACAACGGTTATGAAGAATTTGAAGTGACAGGAACCGGTTATTCTTTTGATGGAGAGATTAAAAGTGCATCAGGACATGATGCAAAAGAACAGATAAAACAATTGCTACATATTGCAGCACTTTGTAATGATGCAGATTTTGATGAAGGTGATGTGGTAGGCGATCCAACGGAAGGGGCACTATTGGTTCTTGGAGAAAAAGGTGGCATCTCTTATCAGCAGATGAATCAACTTCATCCAAGATTAAAAGAATATCCATTTGATTCAGATCGTAAGCTGATGTCAACATTACATAAATTTGACCAAGAGCATCTGATGTTTACCAAAGGGGCTCCGGATGTCATTCTTAAACGGTCAACAAAAATTCTTCACAACAATGAAATCATTGAGTTAACTGATGAAAAACGTAATGAACTTTTAGCAATCAACAAGCAATATGCTCAGCAAGCATTACGGGTTTTAGGCTATGCATATAAACCTGTATCGGAGACTGCAAAATTAGAAGATGAGGAGCAAGAGCTTATATTTGCAGGATTAAGTGGTATGATTGACCCACCTAGGGAAGAGGTTAAAGATGCCATTAAGCTGTGTAAAAAAGCGGGAATTCGTGTGGTTATGATTACTGGCGATCATATTATAACCGCAAGTGCCATCGGGCGTCAGATCGGTGTTATTGATGATGATAGCCAAGCGATGGAAGGAGCTAAAATCAACAAATATACAGATGAAGAACTTCAAGAAGCTGTGAAGAACACGAATATTTTTGCACGTGTTTCTCCAGAGCATAAAGTACGTATTGTAAAAGCGCTTCGAGCTTCAGGAGAAGTCGTGTCGATGACCGGTGATGGTGTCAATGATGCCCCTGCGCTTAAGCAAGCAGATATTGGTGTGGCTATGGGGATTACCGGAACGGATGTATCTAAAGAAGCAGCCGACATGATCTTAACGGATGATAACTTTGCAAGTATTGTAGATGCCGTTGAAGAAGGGCGAATTATATACAGTAATATACGAAAGTTTGTCGGATTTTTATTGTCCTGTAATATAGGCGAGATATTAATTATCTTTATTGCCATCCTCTTGAAATGGCCCGTACCTTTACTGCCGATTCAGTTGCTATGGGTCAATTTAGTGACGGATTCATTCCCGGCATTTGCCTTGGGTCTTGAAGAAGGCGGAGAAGGGATCATGGACCAAAAACCTCGAGATAAAGACGAACCGATTGTTAACAGAACGATGCAAGTATCTATTGCTATTCAAAGTATAGGATTAATGACTGCAACGCTTATTTCTTTTAGGATAGGTCTAAACTCTATTGCAGATGCAGCAAGCGCTGAAGCATTAGCACGAACTTTTTGTTTTGTAACACTTATAATCGGTGAAATGCTTAGAGCATATTCTGCGCGAAGCGAACATAAACCGTTATGGACGATGCGTGTATTTTCAAATCGCTATCTAAACCTATCAGTTACCGGTGCAGTGATTATGTTACTTGGCGTTATCTATCTTCCAGGGGTTTCAACAATTTTCTCAACTGTAGCGCTTTCGTTTGAACAATTATTAATTGCTATGGGACTAGGGGTCATTCCAACGGTATTTAGTGAAATAGGTAAACAAATCAACATGTTAGGAGCCAAAAAGTGAAGAAACTCATTATTACAGAAAAGCCTTCGGTAGCAAGAGATATTGCAAAAGTTTTAAATATTCGAATGCGAAAAGATGGATATATGGAGGGAGAAGACTACGTGATTACTTGGGCAGTGGGGCATTTAGTGACGCTCTATGAGCCTCAAGATTATGATGCGAGTCTAAAGCGCTGGTCTTACCAGTCGCTTCCCATTATCCCGGAATCTATCAAAATCAAACCATATCCACAAACCAAGAAGCAACTATCGATTATTCAAAAATTATGTGACCGAAAAGATGTCGATAGCTTAATTTGTGCGACAGATAGTGGAAGAGAAGGCGAACTGATTTTTCGATATATATATGATTATGTTCAATCCACAAAGCCGTTTTCGAGATTATGGATTAGTTCTATGACAGATGAAGCTATAAAAGAAGGCTTTGAACATTTAAAGGACGGAAAAGAATATAACCGTTTGTATTTATCGGCAAAATGTCGATCAGAATCTGATTGGCTTGTTGGGATTAATGCAACACGTGCTTACACAACGCTTAATAATACGTTGCTTAGCATTGGACGAGTACAGACACCGACGCTGGCGCTTGTCGTTAATCGATATCATGAAATTGAGAACTTTAAACCGCGAGATTATTATGAAGTGGTTGTAGATTATGGAGAGTTTAAAGGCATCTGGTATAAAGATCAAATATCCGATACTAAAATTGATTCCCTAAAAGAAGCTCAAGAAATTGCAGAAAAAGTTAAAGGGCAAGACGGGCACGTTATTGATGTAGAAAAGAAGAATAATAATCAAAAACCACCTTTTTTATATGATTTAACAGAATTACAGCGTGATGGGAATCGACAATATGGATATACAGCAACACAAGTGCTTGAATATGCGCAAAATCTTTATGAAAAACGCAAACTCATCACTTACCCACGTACGGACAGTCGATTCTTAAGTGATGATATGAAAGATACGGTTATCAAAACGATGTATACAATTAATGTGATGCCCTACTCTAAAGCCATAGCACCGTTGATGAATGGCACAAAACTGCAATTGAAATTCACAAAGCGTATTATTAATAACAGTAAGATAACCGATCACCATGCCATTATTCCAACGAATAAAAATCCGGAAAATATATCTTTGCCACCTCAAGAAAAAAATATTTATCAGTTAATTGTTAAACGGTTTATTGCAGTTTTTTATGGAGACTACAAATTTAAGACGACAAAAATCATGGTGAATGTCTGTGATGAAACCTTTGTATCCAAAGGTAAAATTATTAGTGATTTGGGGTGGAAAAAACTCTATCAAAAAATGTCGGACCAAGATGAAGAGACGCTTCCAAATCTAAAGAAGAAAGACGTTGTACATGTTGATGAGACACAAGTACAGTCAAAACAGACATCGCCTCCAAAGCCATATACAGAAGCTACACTATTAAGTGCAATGGAAAATGCAGGACGCTTTGTTGAAGAAGAAGACTTAAAGGAGCAACTCAAAGAAGCGGGTTTTGGTACCCCTGCAACACGTGCGGGGATTATTGAGCGTCTTATTAGTGTAAAATACATTTACCGTAAAGGAAAATCCTTATACCCAACGGAAAAAGGCATCAAATTAATTCAAATAATTCCGGATGAATTAAAAAGTCCTGAAATGACAGGAAAGTGGGAAAGAGGTTTGACAAAAATCAGCCAAGATAAACTGCCGGTAGAACCGTTTATGGCGAGCATTAACCGTTTTGTTGCGTATTTGGTGAAAAGTGCTGAAAAATCAAAGCACTTAGTGACCTTTGAAGATGACCAAAAACGTAAAAGCAACTACAAAATTAAAGGAAAGGTTTATGGAGCTTGTCCGGTATGTGGCGAAGGAAAAATAACAGTGAATTCCAAAGCCTATTATTGTAGTCGTTTTCTTGACGGGTGCAAATTCACATTATGGAAAAATGCGTTAGAACCTTATGGGGTGTTGACGGAAGCTATGGTAGAACATCTATTAAAAGAACAAAAAATTGATTCCTTTGAGTTTATACAACCTCAAACGAAAGAAGAAAAGATAGCAACGCTAGAACTGGAGCCAAGTGGGCGGCTACAGTTAAAAAATGTCAAACTCAAATCGACGTCAGGTTAAGGAGCACACAATGTTTAATAATATTCTACGTAATATATTTGGATATGATATGATCATAATTTTGTTAGCGGTATTTAATGGAGTGTTTATTATTCCTAGACTTAGAAAATATTCTAACGCTTTGCGAAAAAAATGCCAAGGTACGGTCTATTTACCCATCCAACTTTTGATTGCTGGTATCCAATCCGCAAAAAATACTCGGGTTAATATTCATGAACTGCAAGAGTTAAGGGAAAAAGAAGTGATGTATTTTCATTTATTTGGGACAATTAATAGTGTTTTTCCGCTTTTAGGAATTTTAGGGACTATTATTGGGCTGCTTCGAATGATTGGGCTGGAAAGTACAGTGGTTATGAGTAATTTTACCCTTGCTTTAACATCGACATTTTGGGGATTGGTCTTTGCTATTATCTTTAAAGCCATTGATGGTATGTTGGCACCTGTGTTTTATCAAAACCAAGAAAACTTACAACTGCTATATGAGCGTATTGACATGGCGTATGGGGAGGGGTATGTAGATGACCAAACTGACAAATAGAGAAAAAATTGTTGATTTGACATCGCTGCTCGATGTGGTTTTAATCTTATTATTTGGTCTTTTAGTTACGATGAGCATGGAAAAACAAGAAGCTCAAAATGAAATCCAGGTACTAGAAGATAGTTTGTATCAAGAACAAAGGCAGGTAGATTACCTTATCAATAAGCAAGAGATGATCAATGTACAGATTGCCCAGATTATTGAAAGTGATGATCCGGCTAAACGCTTAGAGCAACTTGACTTTGTGGCACAACAATTTCTTGTGATTGATGTTTGGATAGATAAAGAAAAAAATCATGAAATTATAATGAATGATGAGTCAACACATATTTTTTTACCATTGAGCATTCGTAATAATCCATCGGCGTTAGAACAAGCGCGTCAAGACATATATACATTTATTGAAACAATGATTGCAGACAACCAAGAACAATCCAAATATGTGCTGCTTTCGCTGGAAGATAAAGGTGGAACCTATAATTATGCTTTTAATCTGGTTTGGAATGTATTTCGTGAAATAGAGCAAAATGAGCAATCGGTTCAAGTACATAAGATGCAATATATACATTATTAAAAAGGAGAATGACATGAAAAATAAAGACGAAAACAAAAAGAAAAAGTTAGGGCTAAAAGGGGCAAGTATTGCGATGGTGGTTGCCATCTTAAGTTTGCTTGGATTTGGTTGGAACTCCACAGATTGGGGCGAAGGCAATGTAGGCAATCAAGACTCAAGTGGACAGATCGAATCCCAAGATTCTCAAGAACAAGCACAATCTGAAGAATCAGAAGCGATAGAACAAGAGGCAGAAGAAGCACTTAATCTCGAATTTTTTGTCTATGAAGATAAAATTTATACGGATAAAGCATTAACCCAAGAAATATCTTTAAATCAGATAGAACAAGAGATTGAAGCCTATAAAGGGCAAGAAGTATTTTTGTATGATGCAGGTGCCATTAAACAGACGTTTGAAGAGGTTGAACAAATCATTGACGTATATGTCGATAGCCATGGGCTGATTAAAGTCAAAAGCGAAATAAATGAATAAAGACCTTGGTATAACTTTAAGTTATGTATTGCATATATAATAATTATATTTGTTCGGTTAAATAAGCTGAAATATTGTCTTTTAAAGGTTGACAAGCCATAACAACATTGCTACAATGTATCTAACAATTTTTTATATGAAATGCGTTGAAAGAGATAATCATATATCCGCTAATTTAAGAGAGTCATCGGATGGTGTAAGATGATATTATGATAGTTGAGAATCACTCTTGAGCAGATTTGCTGAAGGTTATTAGGCAAATACGGTATGTCCCGTTAAAGACTAGGATTTGTTTGAATCTGAAAGAGTGGTCATTTATAATGACAAATAGGGTGGTAACGCGGTTATTTCGCCCCTACAGTAGTTTTCTGTAGGGGCGTTTGTTTTAACCAAAGTAAGTGTATCCTAGCTTGTGTCGTGAATAATCTGTTGCTAAAACGGCACCGTAATTGGCGAAATATTAATACAAATGGTGGCATTATCGTGTATAATGTAATGGAGATATTATATAACGGGAGACCGTAGAAGGAGGAAACTATGCATAGACATGTATTATCGGTATTAGTGAGCAATCATTCTGGTGTGTTAAGTCGTGTCGTTGGTTTATTTAGTCGAAGAGGTTATAATATTGACAGCCTATCTGTTGGAGAAACCGAACATCCTGAAATGTCAAGGATGACCATTGTAGCAAGGGGAGACGATCAAATTATTGATCAGATTATAAAGCAGTTGGATAAACTCCATGATGTTTTATACATAAAAGAACTTCCACAAAATCTTGCGGTATGTAGTGAATTAGCTTTGGTTAAGATTGAAGCATCCAGTGATACACGTATTGAAGTGGTAGGCATTATTGACTTGTTTGATGCTACAATTGTTGATGTGGCAACAGAAGCATTGACGGTAGAGATTACAGGTGAAAAAGATGAAATTGATACGTTCTTAAAGATGGTCGAGCCTTTTAATATTAAAGAAATGACTCGTACCGGAATTATCGCATTACAAAAAGGCAATGCAGATATAAAAGAAGAATTATAAGTAAAAAAAAGATTAACGGAGGATAAAAGAATGGCAAAAATGTTTTATGAAAGTGATTGTAATTTAGACTTATTAAGCGGGAAGACAGTAGCAATTATTGGCTACGGCTCTCAAGGACATGCACATGCAAGAAACTTAAAGGACTCAGGTGTTAATGTTGTCGTTGGGTTATATGAAGGAAGTAAATCATGGGCGATTGCACAAAAAGATGGATTAAGTGTTGCTGTAGCTGCTGACGCAGCAAAGCAAGCAGATATTGTCATGGTTTTATTACCGGACGAAACACAAGCCGAAGTTTACAAAGAAAGCATTGCTCCAAACCTTGAAGCAGGTAACTCTTTGGTGTTTGCACATGGATTTAATATTCATTTTAATCAGATAGTACCTCCAACGGATGTTGATGTGTTTATGGTAGCTCCCAAAGGACCTGGACATACAGTAAGATACCAATATGAAGAAGGAAAAGGTGTTCCTTGCTTAATTGCAGTACATCAAGACGCATCGGGTAATGCCCAAGCTAAAGCCTTAGCTTATGCAGCAGGAATCGGTGGCGCACGAGCAGGTGTCTTGGAGACAACATTTAAGGAAGAAACAGAGACAGACCTTTTTGGAGAGCAAGCTGTATTATGTGGTGGAGTTTCTGAATTAATGAAAGCCGGATTTGAGACATTGGTTGAAGCGGGATATCAACCAGAAAGTGCTTACTTTGAGTGTGTTCATGAGATGAAACTAATTATTGACCTTGTTGTTCAAGGTGGATTAAGCTTTATGCGTTATTCCATTTCGGATACAGCAGAATTTGGAGATTATTCTATTGGAAAACGTATTATTACAGAAGATACAAAAAAAGAGATGAAAAAAGTACTTGCAGAAATTCAAGATGGAACTTTTGCAAATCGTTGGATTCTTGAAAACAAAGCAGGTAAGCCTTCATTAAAAGCAAGACGACGTATGGAATCAGAAATGCAAGTTGAACAAGTTGGTGCCGAATTACGTAAAATGATGAGTTGGATGAAGTAAACAATCATTCTTTTTAAAAAGGATACCATAGTACAATGTGGTATCCTTTTGTAAAAAAATAAGGAGTTGATCAGAGTGGGAAAATATATAGAAATATATGATTCAACATTGCGTGATGGAGCACAAGGTGAAGGAATATCTTTTTCCGTATTAGATAAAATAGGTATTGTCAAGGCCCTTGATGAATTTGGTGTTCCGTTTATTGAAGCGGGTAACCCTGGGTCAAATCCCAAGGATTTAGAATTTTTTGCTGAAATGAAAAATATCCAGTTAAAGCAAGCCAAGCTTGTTGCTTTTGGAAGTACCCGAAGGAAAAATATTAAGGTGGAAGAGGATAGAAATATTCAATCCTTATTAGAAGCAGAAACTGAATATGTAGCTATATTTGGTAAGGCTTGGGATTTTCATGTGTCAGATATTATTAATACAACTTTGGACGAAAACCTGAAAATGATTGAAGATACGATTATTTACATGAATGAACAGGGAAAAAAAGTTGTGTTTGATGCAGAACATTTTTTTGATGGTTATAAAAGCAACAAAGAATATGCGCTATTAACACTCGTTACAGCGGCTAAATCGGGAGTTGAAAGTATTGTTTTATGTGATACGAATGGAGGTACTTCACCTTTAGACATTCAAAAAATCACACGAGATGTTGTATCAAAAATTGATGTAAATGTAGGCATTCACTGTCATGATGACTGTGGAACGGCAGTTGCCAATTCAATCATGGCGGTCGAAGCAGGTGCGACTCAAGTTCAAGGGACTTTTATTGGCTTTGGTGAACGATGTGGGAATGCAAATCTATCAACAGTCATTGGAAATTTGCAGGTAAAACAAGGATATACATGTGTACCGGAAGAAAATATAGAAAATCTGACGTCTGTTGCGCGTTATATTGCTGAGACAGCGAACATTATCCTTAATCCGAGTATGGGCTTTGTTGGGAAAAATGCCTTTACACATAAAGGCGGCATGCATATTGATGGTATTAATAAAAATGCGAATAGTTTTGAACACCTATCGCCTGAAGTTATCGGGAATACACGACGGTTTTTGATGAGCGAAGTCGCCGGACGTAGTCTGTTATTAAAAAAAGTGCAAAAGATTGTTCCAGATATCGCAAAAGATTCACCACAGACTTCGGATTTAATGCAAAGATTAAAGGAACTTGAGCATGAAGGCTATCAATTTGAAGGGGCAGAAAGTACTTTCGAGCTGATCATTCGTAAGGAACTTGGAAAATACAAGCCGTTTTTTGAATTGAAGTATTTTAAGATTATGGGAGAAAAACCTTCGGCTGATGAAAACTTCAGTGCATATGCTATTGTAAAAGTGGCGGTAGAAGGCGAGATGAAAATTAGCGCTGCAGAAGGTGATGGACCGGTTAATGCCTTAGATAAGGCTTTAAGAATTGCTTTGGAGTCATTTTATCCGAATTTGAAAAAAGTTCAGTTGACAGACTATAAGGTAAGGGTCCTTGACTCAAAAGATGCAACGGCGGCCAAAGTTAGAGTTTTGATAACATCTTCGGATGGACAAACCATGTGGTCAACGGTAGGGGTATCGACGGACGTTATCGATGCCAGTTTAATTGCTCTGATTGATTCAATAGAAATCAAATTATTACGTGACTTGGAAGAACGTGCAAAAAAATACATATAAATATATAAATCAAGAGAAAAAGAGGTAGACAAATGGATTTTAAATGTGCAGTTATTAAAGGTGATGGTATCGGACCAGATATCGTTGATCAAGCAATCAAAGTATTAGGCGTTATTGGTGAAAAATATGGACATACCTTTTCATATGATGAAGTTCTGGCAGGAGGTGCGGCAATTGATGCAACAGGGCATCCGCTTCCACAAGAAACCATTGATGTATGTAAAAATTCGGATTCTGTGATACTGGGAGCTGTTGGAGGTCCACAGTGGGACCATCTGCCAGGAGATCTTCGTCCTGAAAAAGCGTTGTTAGGACTTCGAAGTGCGCTTGGCCTCTATGCAAATTTGCGTCCTGCGGTTATGTATAAAGAATTACAAGCAGCATGCCCAATAAAAGATGAAATTATCGGTGAAGGACTCGATATCATGGTTGTACGTGAGTTAACCGGTGGAATATATTTTGGAGAACGTGGTCAAGGAACAGGTGATAATGGTGCCTTTTCTTATGATACGATGATGTATTCAGAAAAAGAAGTTGAACGTATTGCACGCAATGCCTTTGACATTGCTATGAAACGTGGGAAAAAATTAACCAGTGTAGATAAGGCCAATGTATTAGAAAATTCAAGACTATGGAGAAAAGTTGTTCTCGAAGTAGCCAAAGATTATCCAGAAGTCGAATTAAATCATCTATATGTAGATAATGCTGCAATGCAACTGGTCATTAACCCTAAACAGTTTGATACCATTGTTACGGGGAACATGTTTGGAGATATTTTATCGGATGAAGCAAGTATGATTACAGGCTCTATTGGAATGTTGCCTTCGGCTTCTCTTGGAGAAACAAAGATAGGAATGTATGAACCAATTCATGGCTCTGCACCGGATATTGCAGGACAAGACAAAGCGAACCCAATTGCAACGGTTTTATCAATGGCGATGATGTTACGCTATTCCTTTGATTTGGAAGCAGAAGCACTTGCAATTGAAAAGGCTGTTGAACGGGTACTTGCAGCAGGATATCGTACAGGCGATATAATGAGTGAAGGCGGCAAGCTTGTTGGAACTAAAGAAATGGGCCGCTTAATTTGCGCAGAAATCTAAATGGAGGTTTTTAGATGAATAGTGATCACATAAAATCAGGTATTGAAAGAGCACCTCATCGCTCATTACTTAAAGCGATGGGATACACAGATGAAGAATTAAAAAGACCATTAATTGGTATTGTCAATTCTCAAAATGACATTGTCCCAGGACATATTCATTTAGAGACGATTGTTAATGCGGTTAAAACCGGTGTTACTATGGCAGGCGGGACACCAGCACAGTTTCCTGCAATTGCCGTATGTGATGGCATTGCAATGGGACATAAAGGAATGCACTATTCTTTAGTTTCAAGAGAACTCATCGCAGATTCCATTGAAACCATGGCATTAGCCCATGGGTTTGATGCCCTAGTTATGGTGCCAAATTGTGACAAAGTGGTACCCGGTATGCTTATGGCAGCGGCTAGAGTTAATATTCCTACGGTCATCGTAAGTGGTGGGGCGATGTTGTCGCTTGAAAAGGATGGTAAGCATCTAGACCTTAACTCGGTTTTTGAAGCGGTAGGTTCTTATAAAGCAGGACTCATAGATGAAGAAGAGGTACTCGAGTGTGAAAATAATGCCTGTCCAACATGTGGTTCGTGTTCAGGAATGTTTACTGCAAATTCCATGAACTGCTTAACAGAAGTTATCGGCATGGGATTACCGGGCAATGGAACTATTCCGGCAGTTTATGCAGAACGTGTTCGCTTGGCTAAAACAGCCGGAATGAAAGTCATGGAAATGTTTGAGAAAAATATTCGTCCTAGGGATATCATGACATCAGAAGCTTTTCGTAATGCGTTGACAGTGGATATGGCGCTGGGATGTTCAACCAATACCATGCTGCATTTACCGGCAATTGCTTATGAGGCAGGGGTTAAGCTTGATCTTGCCATGGCAAATGAGATCAGCCAAGTCACACCGAATCTATGTAAATTAGCTCCGGCAGGTCCGTATCATATCCAAGATTTATATGCGGCTGGTGGAATTCAAGCAGTTATCAAAGAATTAGCTAAAAAAGAATTAGTGGATACATCGTTGATGACGGTTAATGGACAAACGATTGAAAAAAATATCAGTAAAGCAATCAATAAAGATACTAATGTGATTCGTCCAATAGATAACCCATATAGCCAATCTGGCGGTATTGCTGTCTTAAGAGGAAACATTGCACCGGATGGATGTGTTGTTAAAAAGTCGGCAGTAGCGGAACAAATGCTTCAACATAAAGGACCTGCACGTGTTTTTGATTCAGAAGAAGAAGCCATTAATGCAATTTATTCGAAAAAAATTGTTGCAGGCGATGTTGTGGTCATTCGTTATGAGGGGCCAAAAGGCGGACCGGGCATGCGTGAAATGTTGTCTCCGACTTCAGCACTTGCAGGAATGCATCTGGACAAAAAAGTTGCACTTATTACCGATGGACGCTTTAGTGGTGCAACACGTGGAGCGGCTATAGGTCATGTATCTCCTGAAGCAGCAGAAGGGGGGAATATTGGCCTAGTTGTTGAAGGTGATATGATAAGCATAGATATTTTGAATAACTCGATTGAACTTGAAGTAAGCGATGAAGAATTATCAGAGCGCCGTAAAACTTTTGTTCCTTTGGAACCAAAAATTAAAACGGGATATGTTGCAAGGTATGCTAAGCTTGTAACGTCGGCTAGCACAGGAGCTGTACTTAAATAAAGGAGGAACGCTTATGGAATTAACAGGGTCTCAGATACTATTAGAATGTTTAAAAGAACAGGGCGTCGATACTATTTTCGGGTTTCCCGGAGGTGCGGTTCTTTATATATATGATGAAATATATCGTCAGCTTGACCATTTTCAACATATTTTAACATCCCATGAGCAAGGGGCTTCTCATGCGGCTGATGGGTATGCGCGTTCTACTGGCAAGGTAGGTGTTTGTATCGCAACATCAGGACCGGGAGCGACCAATCTTGTGACGGGGATTGCAACAGCTCATATGGATTCAATTCCAATGGTGGCGATTACAGGGAATGTCCCTGTAGGCCTTTTAGGCAGAGATAGCTTTCAAGAGGTAGATATTGCTGGAATTACAGCGCCAGTAACAAAGCATAATTATATTGTTAAAGATGTGAAGGATTTGGCAGATATTGTGCGTGAGGCATTTTATATCGCACAATCAGGACGCCCGGGACCGGTACTTATTGATATACCCAAAGATGTGTCGATAAATAAAGCAAACTACACTCCACAACAGCCTATACCAATCGTAAAATCTTCAGAACCCTTAAAAAGTTCTGACCTGGATGAGGCGATTCGTTTGATTAATGAAGCAGAAAAACCGTATATTTTTGCTGGTGGTGGCGTGGTTATTTCGGATGCTAAAAATGAAATGGTCGAATTTGCCGAAAAAATTCACGCACCCGTTACCTGTAGTTTGATGGGGATGGGTGGATTCCCTGGACAGCATCCATTTTATACAGGCATGATTGGAATGCATGGAACCAAAGCATCCAATATCGGTGTACAAAAATGTGACTTGCTTATTGCAGTTGGTGCACGCTTTAGTGATCGTGTCACAGGTGATACGGCAAAGTTTGCTCCCCATGCAAAAGTTATACACATCGATATTGATCCGGCAGAAATCAATAAAAATGTCAATGTGGATCAAGATATTATTGGAGATGTCAAAGAAGTTCTTACAGCATTAAATGGCAAACTTGAACAGCAAAAACATGAAGATTGGATGGAGGAAATACATGCCATTCATAAAAAATATCCATTGGTCTATCCAGAAGGATTAACCGGTCAATACGCGGTTGAAAAGCTCTATGAAGTAACAGGAGGCGATGCAATAATCACTACTGAAGTTGGACAGCATCAAATGTGGGCAGCTCAATACTATCGATTTAAAGACCCGAGGTATTTTATAACTTCAGGTGGTCTTGGAACCATGGGATATGGTACAGGAGCTGCATTAGGTGTACAAGCGGGAAATATGGATAAAACGGTTGTTAATATTGCGGGTGATGGAAGTTTTCGTATGAACCTTAACGAGATGATTACTGCAGCAAGATACAAATTGCCAATCAAAGTACTTGTGTTGAATAATAGTGTGTTGGGTATGGTGCGTCAATGGCAGACGATATTTTATGATCAACGCTATTCATTTACACACCTTGATGATATTAATTATGACAGCCTGGCAGATGCCTTTGGAGTGTCTTGTGTCACAATTAGTACAAAAGAAGAGGTTGAAGATAAGCTAAAAGAGGCTCTTGCAATCGATGGCCCTGTGATCATTAATTGTTTGATTCATAAGGATGAAATGGTTTATCCTATGGTTGCACCAGGAGCCGCAATTGATGAGTTGATGACAGAATAATATTTAATAATAAAAAAGACAATGCTAGAAGATTAGCATTGTCTTTTTTTTTGGCTCTTTGTCA
>DGAD01000024.1 GCA_002382805.1 Clostridiales bacterium UBA4039 | reverse complement strand
GTTGAACAGTAACATACGATGTATTGAAATAGACAAAGGTATTGTAAGTTGTTATGATTCAATGTTAGTTGAACAGTAACATACGATGTATTGAAATAAAAAATGAGCTTGGGCTATTGACAACCTCAAAAAAAGTTGAACAGTAACATACGATGTATTGAAATTTCGTATTGATATTGCCACCCTTGTTGTTGTTCTTGTTGAACAGTAACATAGGATGTATTGAAATTCTAGCTTATCAACTTTTTCTTCGATAAATCTAATAGTTGAACAGTAACATAGGATGTATTGAAATGTTTCAAGTCACGTTTTTCATAAGTTAGAGACATGTGTTGAACAGTAACATAGGATGTATTGAAATATTGAAAAGATAAATTTTAAGAACCGAACGGGATTTGGTTGAACAGTAACATACGATGTATTAAAATTATAGTGGTTTACCCTCTTTATTAATATGGAACTAAATTGAACAGTAAAGATACATAAAAAATGTATTGTTTTTTATGTGATTTTGAAGAATCTAAAATTAATACGAAAAGTCTATTTCTTTTATTTATGGAGATAGGCTTTCTTCTTGTATTTAAATGTTTACTTTGTTACAATAAAAAGTAATATATTACATTGAGGGGAAAGGGAAAATTAAAACAAAAAAATTTCCAAAAAATGAAAACTAAATATTTTATAACCATGATTATTATGTATATATATTCAGAGATGACAATAAGGAGGGGCAATGAAAAAAGTCAATGTAACCTGTGAATTTATTACAAAAGGAGAAGTGCATGATGGGAACAATAATCTCAGAATTACTGCCACGACAATCAAAGGAGCAATGCGATTTTGGCATACACAGCTTTTTGGAAAAGAAGAAGCGAATGAACTTTTCGGAAGTGCAGTAGATAATGATGAACAATCCCATAAGGCAAAAGTAGATACTTTAATGTTTGACGAAGAGAACACCTCTCAAGAAAAAGGCGGGAAATTTAGTCTTATTTTTCGTGCAAAGAATTCCGATGCACAATATCTTATGAAGTATGTAGATGCATTACAAAGAGCATCTATGTTAGGAGGACTTGGAAAAGGAAAAAGAAAATTGAATGGTGTTTATAGGATTATTGAAGTCAAAGGAGAGGTTGATAAAAGATATGCAGAGGAGGTTGTTTTTTTGTCAGGAGACCGATATAAAAGTCTATTGAAAAATATATTAGGGGAAGAGAAGTTGACTTATGTGTTTCGTTTTAAAAAAGAAAATGATTCAATATATAAAGAGTGTGAAGTCATGAATGCGTCAATTTTTTCATATGAAGAAGCAAAGGAAGAAAATATATATATTGGAAGTTTTAGAGGGGTGAAAGAAGGGTATAAATATAAAACTGAGGTGTTCCTTACAATCAGTAGCTTTATAGGAAATAACGATAATGCTCAAAAATTATTACAAAAACTAAAAAAACAGGAGGAAGAGTATGAACATATTATTCTATAAATGTGCAACACCTTTACATATTGGTAGTGGTCAAGACCTTGGCTACATTAAGATGCCTATACAACGAGAGAGGCATACAAGTTTTCCAATTATCGAAGCCTCCGGTATCAAAGGAGCTTTTAGAAGTCATTATGCTCGAAGTGAAAAAGGTGCTTCTCAAAATAATAATAAAGCCATATTTGGTGAAGATGAAAATAGTAACGAGGCACATGCAGGGAGCTTACTTTTTTTTGATGCAAGAATTCTCTTTTTTCCTGTAAAGACAAGAGAAGGTATATTTCGATGGATAACATGTCCCTATGTCTTACAACGTTTTATAACAGATATAGAAAACCTGATGCAAGAGCAAATGAATATCAACCACTTGGAAGAAATGACCAATCTATTAAAAGAGGGGCAATATATCCCTTTTTATGAGACGGACTCTGATAAAAACATTTTTTTAGAAGAGCATGAATTTTGTATGGAAAAAATGAAAGCAGGAATGGATAAAATTTTTCGGGAAATAAAAAAGCATCTAGGAACATTGGAAGCTCATATGAAGGATCCGGTGATTATTAGTGATAATGATTTTAAGTATTTTGTGGAAATGTGCACTGAAGTGAACACACGAATAGAAATTGATGATGAATGTGGAATAGCTAAAGAAGGGCATCTTTTTACAGAAGAATATGTACCAAGTGAAAGTATTTTCTATACATTTATGGATGTCCAGGAGATAGAACAAGTCATGAATCAAAACATTAATCCACATGTGTTATTGCAAAATATCGTTCAAAAAATTAAAATTATTCAAATGGGCGGCAATAAAACTTTAGGCAAAGGTTTGATTCGTGTCATTGAAGGGGGACCTAAAAATGCATAAGGACATTTTACAACAACTGAAGTTCATTGATGATAAAAAGAGCCAAGAACATAAGCTTAACAATCAAGAACTTATATCTGTAGCGCGAGATATCCCAACCCTTATTCGAACCAATGGCTTATATCCAACATTGGAGTTTTTGGCATATAAAAAATCACCAAGTCCTTTTTTTTATAGTTTACTCGTACAATACTTAGATGATAAGGAGTTAATGTCTCCAATTACAACTAAATTAGCCTATGATTATATGATTAAAGTGATAGAAGCATTGACTTTGTTAGATAAAGATGTGAAGGATGAAGAAAATGTTAAATCAAGCCAACAGTATGAGAAAATAAAAAATAGACATAAAAGTCTTTTTTATAGTAAAAATTATAAATTGAAATTTGACAAAGGTTTTTGTTATCAAACAAATAGCAACAAAAATGCCCATAAGATTACGATTGATCTGGAACATGTATGGAAGGACTCAAAAGAAGAAACGTTGGAGCAAGTGGCTAAAGCAATCAAAGATAAGGAAAATATGATACAAACATATGCCGCTACATATGATATAGAGATATGTTCTCAAACGATGACTTTATTGACAAACCTTATCATAGGTTTAGGTGAACCGAGTGTTCGAGAAAGTTCGATGAAATTAGATCATATTTTAGGAATACCTTTTATACCTGCAAGCACTTTAAAAGGAGCGTTTAGAGCCTATCTGACCCATGAAGTTGAAGGCATAACTTTGGATGTAATTAATGAACTCTTTGGAAAGGTGGAAGCAGAGGGGGGACAACAAGGCAGACTTATTTTTTGGGATGCATATCCAAGCTTAGAGCATAACAATTCCCTTGAACTTACTCTTGATGGATTTACACCAATGAGTGAAGAGGAAGAGGACGTACAAAGTAAAGCCAATCCAATCAAGATGATTAGTGTAAAAAAAGGTGCTAAATTTAAAGTTCATATTAGTATTGATAAGTCAGCGACTGAAAGAGCAAATGATTTGCTTGACAACAAGACTGTTATCGAATACTTTTCACAGTGCATCAGTGACATTTCTTTAGGGGCGAAGAAAAGTGTTGGCTATGGTGTGTTTTCAATGGTGAATACTTTTGAACAAGGGAGGGATTAACGTGAATAAGTATTTGATTCTTATATCCGTGTCAGGTATACAAGAATATATTATGCAGTCTATAAAAACAGCTGATTTATTCAAGAATAGTCAGGCGGTTACTGGACAGATGAAGAGCTATATTGATTTTATAGAAGCCCAGTCAAATACAAAGTCGATTATTATTCCTCAAAATAAAGGTACACAGATACCTAATTATTGTCTTTTTGAATATTATTCTGACAAGAATCAATTTGAACTAGCGCTTTTTTTTGAAAAAAACCCCAAAAATGATAATGTGGACTTAGAAACATATATTAGTATCTATCCCTGGACAGATAAAGAGGTAACCTATGACCGGGCGTATGAAGCAGTCTATGAACACTTAGAGTTGTTAAAGGCTGATCGAGCCTATTCACTAATGCACGATGCACATCAAGAAGCTAATACAACTATAGTTACAGGCAAAAAGATTTGTATGAAATGCAAAAAACGACCAGTAGATGGACAAGAGACCCTATGTTCTCATTGTGAACATGCGTCAAATGACAATCATCCCTTCCCTTCGACAACAGATATAGCTGCGTGGAACACACTGCGGAATATGAGCGAAGCTAATTTCCAAGAAGTTAGTGCATCAAAAGAAAAATCACAAGAACGCATTACTAACGAGCTGTATAAAAAGGGAATTATTACGACGCCTTACTATGGAATTATACAGCTTGATGTGGATGATTTTGGAAAACATATGGCAGGAGCATATTTAGAAGAGGGCTCGGACTTGAAGCAGCATCAAATCATGCTAACAAAGCAAGTTCAAGAAATGAATAAGAGTATAGAATCCATAGTAAAAAAACGGGAAGAGGAAGTTAAAAAAAGATTTGATGCGATAAGCTTATGTAACAAGTTGCGCATATATATTGGAGGCGATGATGCCTTATTCTTTTGTCCGGTTCAGTATATTGAAAAAGTCTTAACAGAGATAAGAGAAGAACAGGATAAACTCAATAATTTATTACAAAAGGAAGGGTATAAAAAACTAGTGACGCTATCTGTCGCTGTAGTTATGACACATCATGAGACTGACTTTAGAAGTGCAATTAAACTCTCGCGTCATCAGTTGGAAGCAACCAAACAAAAATATAGGTACAAAGGAAAAAATGGCTTGAGTTTAACCTTAAAACAGCGATCAGGTGCCCTATATACTTCGTATTTACCTTATACATTGGCAGCATTAAGCACACTTGATGCTTTGAGTGCAAGAAAAAGTGGTGAAAAAGCAATTTCTCTTAGTAAAATACCACAACTAGAATATCAATTACGATTGTTGGGGAATACATTTGAAATCTATACACAAGAAGTTGTTTTTAAGAACATTATTAATAATGAGATAAAACGTTTATCACAAGAGAGAACAAGTTCATTATCTGTTATATCATATACGAATCTAAAGACAATGTTAGATTTTTTTAAAGAGTATGAGTACTCACATTTACACATTGATTGGGATGGTTTTTTCTCCCTATTTAAAGTGATAGAATGCATTCATAGAGAGGAGGTCAAGAGTAATGAAGAATAAAAAGTTGGAAGCGTTTAGCGGCATGATCATTCCTATGGATGTTCTGTTTTTTCGAGATATGACGCGATTCGAGAAAAAGCGCAGCAATGAAGTCCCTACTATGATTACACCCTATCCATCGACACTTTATGGAAGTTTATTTTCGTGCTTTTTAAGAGAGGGACTTTTTGAGACAGCCTTAGATTCAATACGCAATAAAAAGACACCACCGATGTATACATACCTTCAAATTGAAAAAAGTGGACTTTTTAGTTATGGTACATTTTGGATTCCGGCACCTATAGATTTATTTTATAATTCAAAAGCGATTAAAAAAGCTGAGTATAAAAAAATTGAAATCAATGCGAAGGAATGGCTATATCGACCATTGACACCAAAAGATGATATCTATGATACATATACACGAGCATCTCAAATGTATCTTTCCGAACAAGGGTTTAAACAGTATTGTAATAATGAAAAGATTGATGGTGAAAATCTGGTCTCATGGGAGAGGATTTTTTGTATAGAAGAAAAAATAGGCATTGAAATAGAGCAAAATAATCGACAGGCAAAGGACAACCACCTATATCGAATCGAGCAAGTTGTCTTTAGAGATAGTCAGGCAAGATATGTTATGAGTGGACGAATGGAGTACTTACCTCAAAAAAACAATCGGGTACTTCAATTAGGTGGAGAAAGAAAAATGGCATATATATATTGGCAAAAACAGGCACATCCTGTATTTGAACAGCCAATGCTTCAAACAACAGGGAGTTATGTGAAGCTTATTCTTACAACACCCATGACCTATGCCGTACATGAAGCACTTAGAGAAAAACTGTGTATAGATAACATAGAAGTGTGTGGCGGGGCATCAGAACGCCCCAAGCATATGGGTAGCTATAGTATGGCTGAAAACAAGGCAAATAATTTGCAAAAGATTTTGGCTCCAGGAAGTATCCTTATTCTTAAAAATACAGGAGACAATAAAAATAGCACAAAAGAATGGACTGAAAAGCTTACGGCTATCGTCAATCAACTCGAAGGAACATATAAGGGCTATAATCAATTTTTGATAACACCATTTGAGGGAGGAGAAGAATGCGTATGAATAAACATGATGAGGTATTTAAAGATGTGGAGAATTATGTTATCTGTTCTACCTTAAATCAAGTGGTTAACTACTTGCCATTGACGATGATAGATAATTGGAGAAATCCTTCCAGTCAATTATCTATCATTAATTTGACCAAAAAGATGAAAAGCGAAGCAAATAGCAAGATGAAGCGGTTTGATAATCCCAAATGGGACGAAAACTTTAGCAAATATATTCAGAAAAAAAATAATAATATGAAGTGTACAATAAAAAATGTGGAATTGGAAAATAATCTAAGTAATCTAACAAAAGAATTGGATGACACGTTTTATCAACAAGATACACTAACAGCCGATTTAAAAAATCCTAAAAAATTATTGCCTAGGAAAACGTTATGGAATGTAACGGGAGGTCAGCGTAATCTGCTTTTAGATATTATGACTTGGGTGCAAAAGCAACAGAAGCGCCATGGTCAAGATGTTATTATGTATATGGAAGGGAACACACAACAGATATATTATACAAATTTTAATAAAGGTTGGGAATTTGAAGCGTTTTCGATAGATTATTCAAAAAGTGATATAATGCTGGATGACATCCTTGAACTTGCAGGGTATAGGACCAGCCAAACTTCAACAGTGAATTACTTAGAAAGTCCTATATCGGCAGAGGATGAAAAGGGTATCATGGAAAAGGCTTATCGACAGTTGAATCAAAAGGTACATCAGAAGGATACTGAAAAACAAGGTACTGAGTTTGTTGAAGATATACTACAAGTGAATAAGGAATCGAAGTTTTTGAGGGATATGTTACTAGAGATGGACATGGAAGATGAATACATTGCTAGCATTAACGATGATATAAAAAAATATAAGAAAAATATGGGGGGATATTTGCTTGAAAAAATGACTTTAGTTGCGACAAAAGATGCAATTCAATCCATTCATAATGGGAAAGAGAAGTTTTTTACAGGCTTATATCATAGTGTAAACATCAGAAAAAGAGGTGATAAGTCAACATATAGGTCGGATCTTTGTGAGTTTGATATTGTGATAACGACGGTTAGTGGGCAATTGGTGATTATTGAATGTAAAGCAGGAATTGCGCCATCAGATACATTAAAAGCTAGGATGTATACAGCGTATGAGACTGGTGGGGTCTATGGAAAACCTGTGTTGATAACGCCTTTGTCAAAAAAAGGATATGAGGAAATCGGTAATATGGCAAAAAAAGAAAACGATATAGAATATATTATGACCACAGTTCGTGCAGCATACCGTTCAAATATTCAGATTTGGGGTATAGATGAGATTAAGGAAAAACTTCTAGAACTTTATGAAGATATGGATTGGAGGGATAGACGATGACAATAACACGATTCTATCAAGCACTAACACCAATTCATGTTGGAGCGAGTTCGGGCAATAGTCAGATAGATATGCCGATTCAAAGAAATCACCGAGATGGGATGCCTAAAATTGATAGTACAACAATCAAAGGTGTATACCGCCATAAAACCCTTGGAAGCATAGGAGATACCCAAAGGCGACTTTATGGAGGAGATAGACAACCAGGTATTTTAGCCTTTAGCGATTTGAACATGGTGGCTTTTCCTGTAGAATGTTCTGAAAAAATTCATGCTTTTATAACTTCGCGCCCTATATTGGAACAAATATATCAAGATATGCATTTGATAGACAAGGATACGCACACCGAATTTATGGACGATCTAAAGATGCTGATTACAGAAAGTGAAAGTAGAGATAGTATAGATAAAGCCCTCGTTTTCTCGACATATCCAGATAGAATGTATTTAGCGGATTATCCTTTTGAGTGTGTCTTGCTAAAGGATCTCACGTTTAAATCAGCTTTTTTTAAACATATTCAAGAACGATTGGTTGTTTTGGCACACAACAATTTGGAGGTTTTTACCAACTTTTTCACAGAGCAAAGAACGCGAATTCGAGTTAGCGAGTCAACGGGTACGGCTAAGGATTCAGGGTTGTTTAGTGTAGAGTTATTGCCAGAAGGAACGATTTTTTATGGACATATTCATGGCTTTTCACAAGAGGTGTTTTATAAAAATAGTTCGAAGAAAGATAATAAGAATGAGATTAGTGAGCAAACCCTCTGGAAAAAGTGGCATCAACAGACGTGCAAAGATTTTCAGATGTTTGTTGGAGGTTGGACGACCCTTGGAAAAGGTAGACTTAAGGTTATTGAGGAGGTAAAACATGAATATTGATAGCTTACCTATTCAGATGAATCGAAAACGGGCTTTATGGGCATATTATCATATCGAAGAAAAATGCAATAAAGAGTCAAAATCAGAGTTTAAATCTTTATGTCGGCGCCTTCCAATACTATTTAAAGAACATGGAATAATATCGACGTTGTGCTACTTAAAACAGCAAAAAGGTAAGAGGGATATAGAAGAAACATCACTTTACAATTGGTATATTGAAATCATTATAGGATTGCCTTTTATACATGCGACTGATGAAAATGAATGTATAATAGAGTTAATTAATGCATCACATACGCATCAAAGGCTTGTGCTGAAAGAAATATTAGAACATTCGATTTGGCTAAAAAATACGGCTGAAGCTATGGAGAGTGATTAAAAGTTCCAAGCATGAAAATTCTGACAATTATGGAAAGCATAGTCTAGCATGGCTTGACAAGTGATTAGTCTTGTGATTAACTAAAAAGAGAAAACACTTGGAAAAAAATGTGTGATAACCTGAAAATTGGGGGCAGAAGGAAATTTTCTGTTTTTGAGATGCCCTTTTTCCATTGGTTGAACAGTAACATACG
>DGAD01000008.1 GCA_002382805.1 Clostridiales bacterium UBA4039 | reverse complement strand
TTTGTCTACAGTCTGAGGTACAATATTGTACCTGTCTTTTTTTGTGTAAATCGCTCTATTTTACGATAGTGAATTATACCTAAAGGGTAAATCATTTTGACATTCGTCTTGAAAAAGCGAGGGAATTCATATATAATATCAACTTAGGAAGTAACTAAGGAGAATTAATATGAGATTTATTCCGGTACAGAGTTTAATGGAAGGCATGGTTATTGCAAAAAGCCTTTATGATATAAATCAGCAGCTACTATTACGCGAAGGAACAGTTGTACAAAAAGGATATATAGACCGTATAGCTCAATTAGGGTACCAAGGTATCTATATTGATGATGAGATATCAAAAGATATTGAAGTCAAAGATGTCATTCGTGATGAACTGCGTATGAAGGCGATTCAATCGGTTAAAGATGCTTTTATATATACGGATTTATCAACGGTAAATGGGCAAAAACAAGCAAAGCAAAAAATTGATGTAACCAAGATGCTGATTACAAATATTGTTGAAGAAATTCTTGAAAATAAAGATACAATGGTGAATCTCATTGACCTAAAGTTTTTTGATGATTATACATTTTTTCACTCTGTCAATGTGGCTGTATTGAGCATACTTATTGGAGCGGAGTTGGGATTGTCACGAGAGCAGTTATATAATCTGGGTCTAGCATCTATTCTCCACGACATTGGTAAGATTTTTATTGATAAGGATATTTTGAATAAACCGGATGCTTTGACAGAAAGCGAATATGCAATTATTCAAAAACATTCTGAATATGGCTATACATATTTAAAAAATACATTTGAAATACCTGCAGCGGCATATGTTGCAGTTTTACAGCATCATGAACACTATAATGGGTTGGGATATCCAAATCAAAAATCCAAGGAAGATATATCGCTTTTAGGACGTATTATATGTGTTGCAGACGTATATGATGCATTAACATCTAACCGACCATATCGGAAAGGATTACTTCCATCAGAAGCCATGGAATATATTATGGCCAATGGTGGTATTATGTTTGATGTCAAATTGACAAAAATCTTTGCAAGAAAAGTTGCTCCGTATCCAGTAGGTACATATGTACGGTTAAGTACAGGAGACTTGGGAATTGTTGTGAAGAATAATTCGGAGGCGTGTATGCGTCCTCAGGTTAAAATATTTGTGGATAAATATGGAAACAAAGTGAAGCCGAATATTATTGATTTAAAAGAAGATCGTTTATTGCGCAACGTGACAATAACTGGAATTAATGATATAGCATAGAATAGACGAGGGTCTATTCTTTTTTTCTTGCGCTTTAATTCATTATGTGAGAGAATATTTTTAAACTATATTTTTTTAGGAAAGGATGATAAAAATGGGCATTATAAAAGCAGCAATTAATTCTGTCAAAGGGGAGTTGGCTGATCAATGGCTAGAAACAATTGAACCTCGCTCAATGAATAATTCAACATTATCAACAGCGGGGATTCTTGTACGAAAAGATGACCGACGTAATAGTAATAGAAAAGGAACAGAAGATGTCATCTCTAATGGTTCCGTTATTCATGTTCCGGAAAATACATATATGCTTTTGGTAGATGGAGGACGGATTATTGCCGCTACTGATGAAGCTGGATATTATCAAGTGGATAATTCACGAGCCCCTTCATTGTTTTTTTCTTCAAAAGAAGATGTGGCGATTGACGGATATAACAATACCAATGGGCAAAGCATCGAGCGACCGGGTGGAATTGAAAATACACTTCTAGATACATGGGAACGGTTTAAATTTTCAGGTTCTACGCCACAAAAGCAGCGGGTAGTATATATAAATAAAATGGAGATTCCAGATATTCGTTTTGGAACAAAAAATCCACTTCCTTATACAGATAGAGTCTTAGTTCCCGGCAGAGTTGTTCCATGTAAGATTACATCTTTTGGAACCTATTCTATTAAAATTAGTGACCCTATACTCTTTTATAACGAAGTGTGTGACAAACAAAGTAAAACGGACTTTAAAAAAGATGACATGGCAGAGCAATACATCAATGAGTTTTTGATGGCATATCAGACCGCTTTGGCGAGTCTGTCCATGGACCAAATCTTAGTGTCTGATATACCGATTCAAAGTGCACGTCTAGGTAAATATATGGCAGATACATTAGATGATGAGTGGTTAAGCAAGCGCGGATTTTACATTCAATCTGTAGGTATCGCAGGCATCAATTATGACGAAAAAACAGATGAGTTGTTATCAAAATATGGCAACGATTCGATACTCTTAGATCCAAATGCACGTGCAGCCCGTGTTGCAGGCGGATTAGCAGCTGGACTAGAAGGCGCAGGATCCAATGAAGGCGGTTCAATGATGGGATTTGCCGGTGTAGGTATGGGGATGAATGCTGCAGGCAATATGGGAAGTATCTTAAATCCACAACCATCAGCCAATACACCTGTACAATCACAGCAAGCCATGCAAACGCAAACCTCTGGCGCAACCGGGGCGGCTACAAACGGATGGACATGTGCATGTGGCAAGCAAAATGGTGAGAGCTCAAAGTTTTGTAGTCAATGTGGTCAAAAAAAGCCACAATCCAATGAATGGACATGTACTTGTGGACAAGTAAATCGTGGTAACTTTTGCACTCAGTGTGGAAAGCAAAAGGCTCAGGAAGTTACATATAGCTGTAATAAATGTGGGTGGGAACCTGAAGATCCCAAAAACCCACCTAAATTCTGTCCAAATTGCGGAGATGTATTTGATATAACGGATCGAAATTAAGGAGGAGCTATGGCGACGGTAAGTGCATATAAATGTTTGAACTGTCAAGCGCCTTTGGGATTTGATCCCAAAAGTGGTCAGTGGAAATGTCACTATTGCTTTAGTGAATTTACAAAACAAGAGCTTGACAAAGTATATAAAGAAGAAGAGGTAACTCAGTCCACAGGGACACTAAACGCTTATCATTGTAATAATTGTGGTGCAGAAATCGTTGCTGATGAAACAACATCAGCAACCTTCTGTTTGTATTGCAAAAGTCCAAGTCTCATTAAAGAGCGTTTTAAAGGTGAATTTCACCCCAAATATGTCATTCCATTTAAGATAACGCATGAAGATGCAGAAGAAATTTACAAAAAATGGATACGTAAAAAACTTTTTGCCCCAACACAGTTTAAAAATGATGAGGAAATTGAAAAGATTAAAGGGGTATATGCACCCTTTTGGCTGTATGATTGTGAAGCAAACGGCCAGATTCAGGGACAAGCAACAAAAGTATCAAGTTGGCGTTCTGGCAATTATCGATATACCCGTACCAAGTATTATCATGTGGAACGTGAAGGACGGGTGAAGTATGAACGTATACCCGTGGATGCATCGACAAAATTTGACGATAAGTTTATGGTTATGATTGAACCTTATGATTACAAGGCATTGGCGGATTTTTCCATGCACTATATGACAGGTTTTTTTGCTGAAACTTATGATGTTGATGAAGCAACATGTAAAAAAACGATGAAAGAGCGTGTCGATGATTTTATTTCAAATCGAATTCGAAATACTGTTACGGGATACACAAGCTTTTCTGTTCAACATGCTTCATCAAATCTTAATTATGCGTCAGAAGCCTATGCGCTGATGCCTGTATATTTACTTGTCAATGAATACAAAGATAAAAAGCATATGTTTATTGTGAATGGTCAAACAGGAAAAGTGGTTGGAGAAACACCGATTGATCACAAACGTCAACTTGTATTTTGGCTTATTGCTCTGGGAATTACCTGGGTAATTATTGTGTTTGGAGGTGCTCTTTTTGGATAAGATGCGTAAAGGAATTTTGGGTATTGTATTATTAATGATGTTACAGCTGCATGTACTCTATGCAGATACGCAAAATGTTATTGATGATATGGGTTATTTAAGTGAGGACGAACAGGCATCCTTGCAAGCAACCATTGAAACCATTCAAACCCAATATTTAATGGATGCAGTTATTGTAATTACAGATGATACACAGGGGAAATCTTCAATGGAATTTGCGGATGATTTCTTTGATTATAATGGCTATGGGATTGGCGAGGAATACGAGGGGATATTGTTACTTGTAAATATGGATGCAAGGGAGTTATGGATTAGTACTACCGGTAGCCATACAATTAATCAATATAGTCATTTGACCAATAGCATGGTAAATAGTGTGTCCCCTTATCTAAGTGATGGTGAGTATTATGAAGCTGGAATGGAATTTTTAAATCTAATTATTGGTATAGAAAACGAAGTCCCTGCTTCATCCCAAAATTATTCTTCACAAGATGACTATGGGTATGACTATAGCGATGATACAAGTAGCGTACAATATAGAGAAGAGACCGTTTCGACGAGGGTAGAAGACATGGTAGCGTCACCATGGCCATATCTAGGGGCGATTATTATTGCTTCCGTCATCACAGGGGTGATTACAGGAGCAAGCAAAGGAAGCGTAACGATTACAAACCGAACATATGAAAAGCCGGGAAGTTTTAGTTTGACACGACAAACTGACCGATTTATTCGAGAAAATACAACTCGCGTAAAAATAGAGACAAAATCCTCTTCAAGTTCGGGAGGTGGAACGCACACGGGAAGCAGCGGACGAAGTCATGGTGGTAGTGGCGGCAGTTTTTAATCAATTTCTAATGTGATATTAAACACGATGAAATAACCATAGCGTATACTAGAATTAAAACTAGAATGATAAGGAGGTGCCACCGTGATTATTACAGATAAAATGATAAGAGAGTTGCAACGGCGTGTAGATGTTTCCTATGAAGATGCTGAGCGCTATGTGCGCCGCGCCGGTGGTAATATTGATATGGCTGAAGCCTATGCTAGAAAAAAGCAAAATTCTTTTTCACATCGTTTTTTTCGAGGAATTGAGAATTTAATCAGTACGACATTTGTCTATCGACTAAAAGTCTATCGTAGTGATGATGTGTTTATGGATATGCCTATCTTTTTGTTTTTTATTTTACTCTTCATAATTGGTGTCGACAAAACAATAACGATTGGTGTGATTTTTATTATCATTGCCCTTGTAGCGGAATGCCAGCTTAAATTACATAAAGTAGAGACACAAGAAGCATTTCGTTTTTATAGAACCGTCAACAAAGAAAAGAAAAATAAGGAACACAATAAAGCAAAAGATACGCAAGCCAAAGACTTTGACACAACCCAACCGATACAATTGGAAGATGGACAGTTAGATGCTACACAGGAAAAGTCAACGGACAAAGAAGTGAAAAACCAGCAGCCAAATGATGAGGGTGAAGATTATTACGAAGTGACCATTGATAAGTAGGAGGCAAAATGTCAGAAAAAATATTAATTGTAGAAGATGAAAAAAAAATATCCCGCTTTTTGGAGTTGGAACTTCGTCATGAAGAATATGAGGTCTTAAAGGCTTATGATGGAAGAACGGGGCTTGAACTTGCACTAAATGAAGCTCCGGATCTTATTATTCTTGATTTGATGCTACCTGGGATGAGTGGTATTGAAGTATGCCGCCGCTTAAGGCAAGCCAAAGAAAGTGTACCCATAATTATGTTAACCGCAAAAGACGATGTATCGGATAAAGTTATGGGATTGGATATGGGAGCAGACGATTATATGACAAAACCCTTTGCTATTGAAGAACTTTTGGCTCGTATTCGTGTTGCCATCAAACGTAAAGGGGTAGAACCGGCAGCAGCAGCTGAGGTGTTGCGTTACCAAGAATTAAAAGTTGATCATATAAAACATCAGGTTCAATATAAAGAAGACATTATTGAACTGACTAAAAAAGAATATGAACTTTTACGATATTTGCTGGAAAACAAGAACATAGCATTAGACCGTGAAAAAATTCTTGAGAAGGTTTGGGGATATGATTATTATGGTGACACCAATGTCATCGATGTTTATATTCGCTATTTACGCTCAAAGATTGATCAAAAGTATGGCGTTGATATGATTAAAACAGTTAGAGGAGTTGGATATATTATATATGATGAATAGAATATCCATAGCAATTAAGAATACCTTTCAACATTTTCATTTATCCATGCGACGCAAGATTACTTTTGACTATCTGATTCTGTATTTTTTTATTAGTCTTATATCCATTGTGTTCATTCCGATTATCTTTGTATTTAACAATATATCTGGTGAAGTGGAAGAACACAGCTATGAACTTAGTCGGATTTTATTGGCATATAACCAAGACGTATATTCGCTTCAAGAAACTGAAATTAAGATGAATCAATTAACCTTAAGTTCCAATGTCTCGTTTAGAGTAACGGGGTATTCAGATTTTGCCAATAATGTTCAGGAGTTTACCATTGCGACTGGTGCTTTTGATTCATTTGATTTTTCTTATGATCTCGTTCGGCGTATGAAGCTTTTGACAAATGAAAAGCTTATTGTTAAACGCCTGGATAATCAATACTATCGCTCGGATCAAGCCAATTACACATATGTTATCTATGCACTCTATCCACTGACATTATATCAATCAGAGCTTGTCATTTTAGGCTTTTTATTGATTATTTTCCATATTGTCGGTTTTGTAATGATGTCTATGATTGGGGGGGCAAGGGTTAAGAAGGTTCTTTATCCTATTTATCATATGACAAAAGCGGCAGAAGAGGTGTCCATCAGTAATCTAAAGTTGCGTTTGGATGTGGAAGCGACAAAGTATGAACTAAAGGATTTGGCGCTGACGCTTAATGACATGCTTGATCGATTGGACAAAGACTATTCTAAACAAAAAAGTTTTGTGTCGGACGTTTCTCATGAACTTAGAACACCCATAAGTATTATTAATGGCTATGCTTCAATGTTGGAACGCTGGGGAAAAAAAGACCCGGAAATAATTGACGAATCAATCGAAGCGATTATTAGTGAATCAAAAAGTATGCAACAATTAGTGGAAAATCTCTTGACGCTTGTCCGTTCAGATAATCAGACGCTTCAGTTTGAGTTTTCGACATTTGATTTGGCAGAACTTTTATGCAGTACGGTTAAAGAGTTTAATATGCTTAATAACAAAGATCAACGCATCATGTGTGATGTTCCCAAAGGGCTTTTAGTTACACTAGATGAAATTAAAATCAAACAAACCGTTCGAATCTTTATGGATAATGCGATTAAATATACGCCACAAAAAGGCGAGATCTCATTACACGCATATACACATGGACAAAATGTTCATATTCATATTAAAGACAGTGGAATTGGCATTGAAAAGGAAGCGCTACCGTATTTGTTTGAACGCTTTTATCGCTCGGATGAATCAAGAACACGTCAAACCGGAGGACATGGATTAGGTCTTTCCATTGCAAAAGTAATCATTCTAGGACATAAAGGAAAGATACGCGTCAAAAGTGCTCTTGGAAAAGGAAGCGAATTTATTCTTGTCTTGCCACTACATGTAAATCCATAATTTCATTAAAAAGGAGTTTGACAAAAATATGAAAATTGTTTTATTAGATACGGATTCGCTTGGGTATGATCTGGATTATACATCTTTTCATAGTTTGGGAGAGGTCATAACATATAAGCATACACCTCAAGAAGATATAGTTAAGCGCTGTTATGATGCAGATGTTTTGATATCCAATAAAATCCACTATACCGAAGAAATTCTTTGTGCTCTACCGAATCTAAAACTTATTTGCCTAACGTCAACAGGCACAAATACGGTAGACCTATCGGCAGCAGATGCATGTGGTATCTGTGTCTCAAATATCAAAGGATACTCAACGCAAAGTGTTGTTTCGCTAACGTTTGCGATGCTCATGTATTTGTTAGTTCCGATGTCGGGATATGACGATTATGTCAAGCAGGGGCGCTATATCCAAGATACTAAGTTTTCGCATTATGCAATGACATGGAATGAGCTTGCTGGGAAAACTTTTGGCATTGTTGGTTTAGGAGCAATCGGTCAAGAAGTGGCAAAGATTGCAACGACATTTGGTGCGCGCATCATCTATTATTCAACTACAGGAAAACATGATCATAAAGAGTATCGACGTGTTGATTTTGACACGCTATTACAGGAATCCGATATTATTAGTATCCATGCACCATTAACAGAGGCGACAACGAATCTCTTTGATAGTGCTGCATTTCGCAAGATGCGTTCTACGGCAATTTTGATGAACTTTGGGCGCGGTCCGATTGTGAATGAAAAAGAGTTGGTTGAGGCACTTAATGAAGGGTGGATATTTCGAGCTGGGCTAGACGTGCTAGAACAGGAACCGATGAAGTTACATCATCCGATGCAGCGATTAAAGGATAAAAATAAGCTAATAATAACTCCACACATTGCATGGGCAAGTGTGGAGTCAAGAAATCGAATGCTTAATGAAGTTTATCAAAATATTGAAGCTTTTTTTCAAGGAAAGCCAAGAAATAAAGTCAATAATACTTAAGCGTTTATATCAAGATATTTTTCAATATCTTTTTTCACTAACTCAAGTGAATTTTTGAAAAAGCTAGGATCATGTGAATCTATTCCCATAATGCTTAATACATCATGAATGGAATGTGCTCCGGTTGCTTCCAATAGAGCTTTATACTTCGGAACAAAAGCAACTGGATCTTTTTGATACATATGATATAAGCCTTTTGCAAAAAGAAGACCAAAGGCATATGGAAAGTTGTAGAAATTCATTGAAGCTTCATAGTAATGTGGTTTACACATCCACATATATGGGTGAAGATAATTTGGATCGAGGGCTTCTCCATAGGCCTCTTTTTGTGCGTCAAGCATTGTTTGCTTTAACTCATCAACAGATAAAGAGCTGTTTTTTCGTTTTTCAAACAGTGCAGTCTCAAATAAATAACGGCTGTAGATGTCAACAATAACTTGAGTTGAACCCATAAGATCATTTTCAAGTATAACCTTTTGCTCTTCCAAAGATGCTTTCTCAAGAGCAGCTTGAAAGACGATTGTTTCGCAAAAGATAGAAGCGGTTTCTGCAAGAGGCATAGGGTAGTCGGCATTAAGAGGTCGAGCATCTTTTAGGCATTCACCATGATAGCCGTGGCCAAGTTCATGTGCAAGTGTCGTCATATCACTAAAGCTACCTGAAAAATTAGAAAGAATACGGCTTTCTCCAATGGCGTGTATATTTGAACAAAATGCACCTGCTACTTTGTTGTCTTTTGGAAAAGGATCGATCCAATTTTGATCAAATGCTTTTTGAGCATATTGACCTAAACTGGAATCAAATTGTGTAAAGTGTTTGATGATATAAGCCTTTGCTTCATCATATGTATAGCGCATATCAACACGTCCAATGGGGGCAAATAAGTCATAAAAGGGCAACCCATTGCTATGTCCGAGTATCTCAGCTTTTTTTAGCAAATATTCTCTGAAATAAGGTAGGTATTCTTTGATGGCACTTAACATGGCATCAAGGGTTTGACGATCCATGCGTGAAGCCTCGAGTGTCATTTCTAATGGGCAAGAGTAGCGACGTTTGTTAGCTACAGTGATTACTTCGCCTTTTATTGCATTAAGAGCTGCAGCAGATTCCCGTTCTTTTTTTATATAAGCAGCCAACTCAGCTTCATAGGCGCTTTTGCGGATAGAGGCATCATTATCATAAGCTTTGGAACGTAGTGTGGTTAATGTTACAGGGGTAGTATCCAGTTCTCCTGTGAGAGAAGAGACGATCTGATCTTGTAGACGTCCCCAGGCTAAGGAGCCGGTAGTTGTTAATTGTGCAAGAAGAAGTTCTTCATCTTGACTAAGCAGGTGATTGCTTGCTTTTTTTGCTTCATTTAGTACAAAAGCATACTCTGATAACTCTGGCGTAGATGCAATGAGTGCGTCTAAATCAGTGATTTTTTTTAAGAACATGGTCAGCTGTACCTGCAATAGAGTGTAGTTAGGCAAAATAGCTTCAACTTTTTCAATCAAAGTAGCGGCCGGATGATTTGTCGTATCGGTTGCATAGGCAAGATGACCAAAATTATGCAATCGACCAAGAAGATTTTCAAGTGTATCCCGTTTTTTTTGAATGGATACTAGTGCTTGTCCTAACTTGGGAGATTGAGTATCTAAGGTCGAGACTTCGTCTTGTACCTGATGAATCAAGGTTGTAACCTGTTCAAAATCTTTCGTAATCTCAGGTGAATTAAAATTTGAATATAATGGTGTTAAATCCCAGTTTTTCATATGTTCCTCCTACATCACAATATCAGAACCCGGGCGTGCGATAAAATATCCTTGGGAATACCCGATTCCAATTTCTTTGGTTTTATTGAAAATAGCCTCATCAGAGACGTATTCTGCAACGGTTGCTATCCCTAGTTTTGAAGCGAACCTTACAATCGTTTCTGCAACAAGTTCGGCGGATGGTTCCGTCAGCATTTGCTGAATAATACTTCCATCGATTTTAATACAGTCTACATCCAACTTATGCAGATAATTAAAGTTGCTAAATCCGGTGCCAAAATCATCAATGGCTATCTCAGCACCATAACGTTTTACTTCTTTGATGAAGTCGGACATAGTGGTATAATTTTCGATACCCTCAGATTCAACAAGTTCAAAGATAACATTATGTGGTCGAGAAAAGGCCATTAGTTGGTTATAGATAAATTGACGTGTCAAGTCGTGATAAATATCTTCGACAGATAAGTTAATAGAGAATTTATAGTCTTTATTACTAAAATACTCAAAAGATTTCATGATTATTATTTTAGTTAAGCGGTTGTATAAGCCGGCCTTTTTAGCAATAGGCAAAAATTGAAAGGGGCTAACAATGTTGCCATCTTCATCTACGAGTCGCATGAGAACTTCAAATCGATCAATTTTATCGATTGAATTATTATAGATCGGTTGAAAAAATGGAATGATTCGATCTTCCTCAATAGCATTTCGAATAATAGAAGTCCAAGTCAAATTAGAGATAATGGACTCTTCAATTTTTAAGTTTTCATTATAAACTAAAAAAGAAATCTTTTCTGACTTTGCATGCTCCAATGTCATGCTTGAATTTTCATAAAGTGAAAGTTGCATGGAAGAAATTGCAAACGTCGTATTAATATATATTTTGTGGTTTTTATTAACAAAGCAATGCTTATGTATCTTTTTTTGAAGAAGACGCATTCGATTTGTAAACACTTTTAAGCTAGAGTCATAGGTGACAACAGCAAAAATATCTGAATGTATTCGGTAGGTCTTAAAAGCATTTTGATCGTCATATTTGGTGATCAAATTGGCAAGTTCAATAAGAACTTTATTTCCAATGACAGTTCCATAAAAATTATTAATATTAATAAATGCACTGATATCGATAAGACAAAGTGCCTGAATCGTTCCGGTTGCAATGTCTTCAGTCAGTTTGTTAAGATTGGGCAAATGTGTCAGGGAATCTTGGTAATAATGTTTTGTCAGTTGGTCGGCTTTTTCGATGACCATTTTTTCTAATGTTTTATTCAAGGTGTTTAATTCCTTGGAAGTATTTTCAACAAGCTTTAAAAGAATGGATTGTTCAATTTCTTCTTGAGTTTGATGTGCATACATATCTTCACTATTTTCAGAAACCATGGAACTGCTGTCAGAAGCCATCGTAACGATGGATGTACTATGTGTACTGATATAACTTTTCTTATTCTCATGGATAAACTCATAGTCGGTCAAAATACCAAAAAAAGGTAGATGAATATTGTAGTCTGAAATATGGCGAAGTAGTTCATTGGTTTGTATCTTTGAAGAAAAAGTCACCAAATATTGGCATGGAATAGAGGGGAGATGACTTTTGATAAGGCGTAATTGTTGGCCAAAATACCCAGGGTTTCCATATCCTAGCGTAATTTGATCATTGATATGCACAGGGATTTCAGAGTAAAGTACATCTTGTTGATCTGCTAAGGTCACCGTTGTTGGAAGCGCAAGTCTATCATGATGAAGCACCAGTGGGAATTTATGGCCAATCTTTTCCACTTGACCAACGTCAACACCTAGATAGCTTTTGTAAAACTGGCGAGCAGGGATATGATCAATAGATTCAATGTAGTGCCCATGAGCTTTTGTGATTTTATGTTCGCGCCCAATAGATATAATATGGGTGGTATAAAAATCATGAAAGTCAAGGCAAGGACTTTTAAAGATTACACCGATATATCCATGCTCAAAAAAATGTCCGTTTTCAAATAAGCATGCATCTTCATCAGCGGATGGGTCAATGCTAATAATGCCGCCTCCCACAGTGGCTTGTGGAAGTATCTCGTTAAAGGTATCAAGTAACACCTGATTTTGATGAATAGAGAGGGTGCTGATCATTTGAATATAAGAGGGGTCAAGAGGTGCATTTGATACGCTGGCGGGGAGGTTGACTTCATTAATAGGTAACTTGTCTTGAGAAATCAGATGAAAATGTACGCGTTCAAAAACACTGAGCACGATAATGGTTTTATCATGACATACTTTTCCATTATAAATGAGCCCATTTGTCTTAGCGCCGACAACTTGAGCGTTTGGTAATTGATTTGTGATTTTTGTATAAATTTCCTGAAAGTCACTGGTACATTTATTTGAATAAATTTGAAATAGATGGCGATTGTTTTCACTTAAGTTTAAAGTGCGTAAGTAATTTTCAAGTTCATTTGAGCTAGTGTATTCATATTGGTAGGTTATCATTTTTAAGCCTTCCTAGTAACAATGTGTAAAATTATTTGTGCATCATTGTTGTCGTCTATTTTTTTTTTTGCTATACTAGTACACGTGATGTGCTATAAGTTTTTAAACTTATTATAATATGAAACTGGAAAGAATTCAATTCATTGCCATCAGATTATAAAATAAAAATTTTGGAGGATAATATTATGGCATGGTGTCCCAAATGCAAGGAAGAGTATGAAGATCATGTGAAGATGTGTGCAGATTGTCATGTTGAATTAGTACATGAAATAAAGGATATTGAAACAGATCGGTTGTTGATTGTGGTTAAATCTGAAGAAGAAGGGGAACGTGCGTTAGAGTTTCTGGAATACTCGGGAATTAAGACAGCGTCTGTGATGCAATCAAGTGGAGAAGAGTTTCTTGTCAATGTACATCAGGATGATTGGGAAGAAGCGAGTCGTTTTATTCGTGGTTTTTTAATTGGGGAAAAAGAAGAAGTAGAGACCCAAGATTATTTTTTTGATGAATATACCATGCTTGATATTGAAGACAACCGTGAATTGACCGAGATGAAAAGTAGCTACCAGGCGCTTTTAGGCATAGGAATCATTATGGTCATTAGTGGAGTGGGAAATGTCTTAGGCGTCATTCAAATTTTTGCTGGTAATATGGCATATATTATTATTGGATTAGGTGTTATATTTGCCTTGGGTGGGGTTTTCTCCAAAAAGAGAATGCAGGAGAAAAAACAAGAGCATCAACAATTAAAGGCGGAGTATGAAGACGTATATCATTGGTATATTGACACTTACCCTTTGGAACAATTTGCTTCAAGACATCATTTACAGTTAGGTGAAATCGATGAAGGGGCAAAATATTTTGTTCTTATGGATTTGATTGTTAAAGAGGTGGGAAAAAATCCATACGAAGCCAAAGAGGCCATGATTAATACGGTTGCTGATAAAGCGGCTCAACAAATATTATCGATGCATCAACATTAATTGCATGAATGTTTTGACAGCGTTTGACAACGGTGTTTTAGCTTGGGAGACCATCCCAAGCTTTCTTTTTGGTAATGTATCCTTTAAGGTTACCCGAAAGTATTCGTTAGAATTCAAGGAAACAACATAATCTGGGACAACAGTAATGCCTAAACCGATTCGGGTTAATTCAACAAGTAGATCAATGCTGCCAAGCTCAACAGAAGGCGTAAGAGTTAATGCATGGTCTTTAAAGACTTGATTTAAATATTGGGTTGTAGAACTGTTGCGATCGAGAAGAAGAATAGGGTATTCTAATAGTTGACTGTAGGTAATGGCGCCTTGATTAAGAAGCGTATATTTTTGAGGTGCAATTACGATGTCTTGAAAAGTTAACAATTCATCAACGTTTAAGTTGGCATCAATATAGTCGTTAGGTAAATTTGTAAAGACTAAATCAACCATGTTATTCTTAAGTAGTTTGACACATTCAATGGAAGTTCGATTGGTAATAAGTATCTCTATATTAGGGTAGCGCTCGTGAAAAGCACGTAAGTGCTGAAGCAAAAAATATTTGCAGATTGTATCACTAGCGGCTATATGTAAACGCCCTCGGTTCATTTGTGCGGTTTCCGCAAGGAGTTTTTCACCTTGTAAAATTGAAAAAAGGGCAGGTTGAATATGTTCGAGCAATAATTGACCTTCGCCAGTTAGCTGGACTTTTTTTGTGCTACGGTGAAACAACTGGGTATTTAAATACTTTTCCAATGAATGGATATGTTGGCTAACGGCAGATTGGGATAAAAAAAGTGCGTCAGCTGCTTTTGAAAAGCTCAGTGTTTGTGCGACATGGTAAAAAATACGGTAGAGTTCAAGATTAATGCTCATATAAACACCTCGTTAATAAGTCTTATTAATAAATATAATTAGTAATATTAATTTTACTTCTTAATACTATCATGATAGAGTAGATTTGTAAATAACGTCAATATGGATAATTTGGAGGTTATCATGGCAATAAAACGAATTTTTGTAGAAAAAAAAGTAGGATTTGATGTTGAGGCAAAACAATTGCATGCGGATTTAACAGAAAACTTAAATCTGAAAAACATAACGAATGTACGGATTTTGCACCGATATGATACTGACCATCTAAGTGAAGCAGTCTACCAACGAAGTATTGATACAATTTATTCGGAACCGACAGTGGATGATGTTTATATAGAAAATTATGCATTACAAGAAGATGAGGTTGCTTTTGGAATCGAATATTTACCTGGGCAATATGATCAACGAAGCGATTCCTTAGTGCAGTGTATTCAACTTATTGAGAGTGAAGCAAATCCGATTGTCAGTGTGGCAAAAATAATCGTATTATCAGGCGATATACCTACAAAGGATTTGGAACGTATAAAAAAATATTGTATTAATCCAGTGGATTCACGTGAAGCAGACTTAGATAAACCGACAACATTGGAATTAGATTATGAGGTTCCTCATGCAGTGGAACAGGTTGAAGGATTTATTGACTTAGATGAAAAAGGCATTGATAAATTATGGGATAATCTTGGATTAGCCATGACAAACAAAGATTTGTTACACACGCAAAATTATTTTAGATGTGTTGAAAAAAGAAATCCGACAATTACAGAAATTCGTGCTTTAGATACATATTGGTCAGATCATTGCCGTCATACAACATTTTTAACCCAATTAAAAGATATCGAATTTGATGAAAATGCAGGTATAGAACCGATCAAAAAAACATATGATCAGTATTTGACTGATCGGGAAGAGATATATGGAGAACGGTTAAACGAAAAACCTATATGTCTCATGGATATCGCCTTAATGGCGATGAAAAAAATGCGTAGAGAAGGTCATCTTGATGACTTGGAAGTATCTGATGAGATTAACGCATGTAGTATAATGGTGGATGTGGATGTTGACGGAAAGAACGAAGAGTGGTTGGTGATGTTCAAAAATGAAACGCACAACCATCCAACAGAAATCGAACCTTTTGGTGGAGCTGCAACTTGTCTAGGTGGGGCGATTCGCGACCCGTTATCTGGACGTTCATATGTATATCAAGCCATGCGTGTGACAGGGGCCGCTGATCCGAGGTTGCCGATTAGTCAGACGATGGAAGGAAAATTACCGCAACGCAAAATCGTAACAAAAAGTGCGCATGGATACAGTTCATATGGAAACCAAATTGGTTTGGCGACCGGATTGGTTCGTGAAATTTATCACCCAAATTATGTGGCAAAACGTATGGAAATCGGTGCGGTTATTGCAGCAGCACCTAAGAAAAACGTTATTCGTGAAACCTCTGATCCAGGCGATTATATTATATTACTTGGTGGCCGCACAGGACGTGATGGTTGTGGCGGTGCGACAGGCTCATCTAAGGAGCATACAGCAGAATCAATCCACACATGTGGTGCAGAAGTGCAAAAAGGTAATCCGCCAACCGAACGAAAAATACAGCGATTATTTAGAAATGAAACCGTAAGTCAAATGATAAAAAAATGTAATGATTTTGGTGCAGGCGGTATTTCTGTGGCTATTGGAGAACTAGCCGATGGACTTATTATTGATTTGGATGTTGTCCCCAAAAAATATGATGGCTTAGACGGAACAGAACTGGCAATCTCTGAATCCCAAGAACGTATGGCGGTGGTGATTGATCCTAAAGATAAGCAAAAATTTATTGAACTTGTTGAAAAAGAAAATTTAGAAGCAACGCATGTGGCAACGGTTACCGAAGAAAAACGTTTGATTATGACATGGAAAGGTCAAGAGATTGTCAATATTCGTAGAGATTTTCTCGATACAAACGGAGCTTTGGTTGAGATGAAAGCCTATGTATCAGCACCGGACGCCCAAAGCTATTTTGAACAAGAACGTGAACAGGTTAAAGCGCTTACTCAGCAACAAGGGTATAAGGAAAGTTTTATTCGTGCGGTAGCAGATTTAAATAGTTGCTCTCAAAAAGGGTTGATAGAACACTTTGACTCATCAATTGGTGCAGGGTCTGTATTTATGCCTTTTGGTGGGAAATATCAAACAACTCCTATGGAAGCCATGGTTGCAAAAATTCCGGTGCTTGATGGAGAGACCACAACAGGAACTGTGATGAGTTATGGCTACAATCCATATTTGTCTAGCTGGAGCCCATATCATGGAGCTGTTTATGCAGTGGTTGATTCCATCGCAAAAGGTGTGGCTGTAGGGGCGGATTATAAAAAGATGCGCTTTACATTCCAAGAATACTTTAAGCGATTAGGTAACGACCCTAAGCGATGGGGAGAGCCATTATCTGCATTGCTGGGAGCATATTATATTCAAGAACAACTAAAACTTGCATCTATTGGCGGCAAGGACTCTATGTCAGGAACATTCCATGATATTGATGTTCCGGCGACGTTGGTTTCTTTTGCAGTGGATGTTGTGGATGTAACAACAGTTGTTTCTAATGAGTTTAAAGCGGGCGATCATGATGTTGTTATGATTGAATTACCAAGAGATGCCCATGACCTTCCGGTCATTGATGTGTTAAAGGCGAATTATACATGGATTTTTGATGCAATTAATAACGGAACTATATTATCTGCAAATAGTGTAGGTCAGTTTGGAGCAGCAGAAGCAGTCGTGAAAATGGGATTTGGTAACCGAATAGGCTTTACCTTTGAAGCCCTTGAGGATGAGAAAATATTTGCCTCTTCTTATGGCTCAATTATACTAGAACTAAAAAATCCAATGAGTGATTATAAGCTTCCAAGTACAGCAATAAAATTAGGGTGTACATCCGTACTGCCTAAAATTACATATAAGCAAACAATTATACCTATTGATGAATTGCAAGGGCATTGGGAAGAAGTGCTTGAAGATGTATTTCCGACAGTTGAAGACAGCCAAGGTAAGACTTCTGATCAGTTGACATTGGCTTCCTCAATATATATATGCAAACATAAAGTAGCAAAACCTAAAGTTTTTGTTCCGGTTTTTCCAGGAACTAACTGTGAATATGACACACGTAGAGCTTTTGAAAAAGCAGGGGCGGATGTTGAAGAAGTTGTTTTTAGAAACTTGACGCCATCGATGGTGAAGCAATCGGTTCAAGAGTTTGTCCAAGCGATTCGATCGAGTCAGATGATCATGATTCCAGGTGGATTTAGTGCGGGAGATGAACCGGATGGATCAGGGAAGTTTATTGCAACAGTCTTTAGAAATGAAGCGGTTTCAGAAGCGGTAATGGACTTGCTTAATCAACGTGATGGTCTAATGCTAGGTATTTGTAACGGCTTCCAAGCGCTTATAAAGTTAGGATTAGTTCCGTATGGTGACATTCGAGAGTTGACGGCGGATGCGCCAACATTAACCTATAATACTATCGGACGACATATATCCAAGATGTCAAGGACTAAAATCATGTCCAATCAATCCCCTTGGTTGCAAAATGTTACTCCGGGAGATATTCATCATATTCCCTTATCTCATGGGGAAGGTAGATTTGTAGCAAGCGATGCCGTTATTAAAGAGCTTTTCCAAAATGGTCAGGTTGTTACAACTTACGTCAATGAAGAAGGACAAGCAACGATGAACCCTATAGATAATCCAAATGGTTCAATGTATGCGATTGAAGGAATAATGAGTTTAGACGGGCGTGTCTTAGGAAAAATGGGACATTCTGAACGTATTGGTCAACATGTTGCCAAAAATATTTATGGAAAACAAGATCAACAACTCTTTAAGTCAGGCGTACAGTATTTTCTATAATAGATACATTCTTCAAAGAAGCTTTTTCATTTTGAAAAAGCTTCTTTTTTGTCTGTCTATATGATAAAATGCAATTAAAATATGAAGGAGGTAGAAGTATGTTTTGGAAAAAAAGAAAAAGCAATCCATTGGAGCTTAATGAAAGTAAAACACAATTACCTTTGAATTTACAAGAAGATCTACTTAATCAAGATGTAAAGAAAGACATAAAAAAAGACAGAACTGTTGAATATTTAAAACAAGTCAATAGTTTGCTAAAATATGTCACAGAACTTGATTATGTAAAGGATATGTTAATAGATGTTCGACAGCAATCAGAGATGGTTGATAGCATTGCAACCACAAGTGAAGAGATGATTGCAACAGTTGAAGGTATTTCTAACTTTATACAACGCTCATCCGAAGAGACAAATCATACCTTGGAATTGTCCAATCATTCTTTGGACTTAATTAATCAATCGTTTGTTCAAATTGAAGAGACGTTTGAACAATCAAAAAATATTCAAGGAATTATGAATCGCGTTAATACTGAAGCGGAAAAAATCAATGATATGGTTGCGATTATTAAAGGGGTCGCAGATCAGACGAATTTACTTGCGCTCAACGCATCGATTGAAGCCGCACGTGCTGGAGAAAGCGGCAGAGGGTTTGCGGTTGTAGCTGAAGAAATAAAAAAACTAGCGGAAAATACAAAAGAACAAGTTGATTTTATTCGACAAGTCGTCAACAACCTAACACAGGAAATTCAAAATACAGATGATGCACTTGAAGAATCAAATGCTTCTTTTTCAAAAAGTAAGCAACAAATGGAAAAAGCATTTTCTGGAATGGAAAAGATGAAAGATGGACTGCATCATATTAGTCAGACATTTATGGAGATAAGTGCCAATATACAAGAAGAGACAGCTGCGTCCCAAGAAATGTCTAGTGCGATCATGCTTGTTAATGAAAAAACAAAAGTAATTCATACAGAGACCGATAAAACAGGCATGGCTTTTCATGCGGTTTCAAAAGTCATTGATGATATTCGAACCGATATTTTAAAAACTCAACCACAACTTGATCTTATTACACAACTAGAAGTGTGTATAAGTGATCATTTGTTATGGAAATGGAGAGTATATAATATGATTTTGGGTTATGAATCATTAGATGCATCAGAGATAGGGACGCATCATACGTGCCGCTTGGGACAATGGTGTGATCATGCCGAAGTGGAAAATCAAGATATCTGTAAAAAAATCAGTGCATTGGAAAATCCGCATGAACAATTACATAAACATGCAAAAGAAGCGGTGCAAGCATACAATCAGGGCAATAAAGATAGAGCAAATGAATTGTTAGAAGAGATGGATCAAGCATCAGCGGATGTGGTTAAGTATCTAGGAGACATTAAACGCCTTCATCGTAGAGCTTTAAAAGCAAAAGGAGAATAAGATGACAAGTAACCAGTTAAAATGGATTGCAATTATTACAATGATCATTGACCATGTAGGCGCAGTTCTTTTTAAAGAATATATTCTATTTCGCATCATTGGACGTATAGCGTTTCCGATTTTTGCGTTTTTACTTACCGAAGGTTTTTTACATACACATGACAAGAAAAAATATGCACTGCGCTTAGGTGTTTTTGCACTTGTATCAGAGATTCCCTTTAATTTAGCTTTTTATAACAACCCTTGGGATTTGTCCCATCAAAATATATTCTTTACACTACTTATTGGTTTGCTATGTTTGTGGATTTATGAAACATGGCACGAGCGGCACCGCTGGTTAAGCATTGGAGGCGTTTATTTATTTGCGCTTTTGGCGGATGTATTAAGAACAGATTATGGATTGTTTGGTGTATTGCTGATTTTTATTCTATATCAAACCAAGACGTTAAAAGGCAAGGCTATTGTGATTATTACAATGAATGTGTTGTTGGCAGGACTTAACTTATTAGCGGGAGCGACAGTTGTCCTAGAGATTTATGCGGGGTTAAGCGCAATCTTTGTATTTATGTATAATGGAAAAAAAGGGAAGGGCATCAAATACGTATTTTATTTGATTTATCCCTTCCACTTAGCTCTCTTGTATTTAATTAAATTATTCTTGATAGCTTAGTTGCTTGCTGGTGATATGTTTTAAAACATGAAGATAAGCTTTTGCTTCATATCTGGCCATGGGAAGATTCATATCATGATAGTTGCCGCAGTCTTTTGCACTGGCGCCAGGAACTTCTCCGTCAAAATCAGCCATAAATTGATAGAGATCAATAAGCAGGGGAACAATTTCATTTGAAGAACGTTCACCTTTTAAAATAAGATAATAGCCTGTTCGACAGCCCATAGGACCAAAGTAGATGACTTCTTCTTTAAATTGTGGATGGTTGCGTAAAAAAGTAGCACCCAAATGTTCAAGAGTATGAAGTTCACCAGTGTTTATAACAGGTTCGGCGTTTGGCTTTTTCATCCTCAAATCATAGGTGGTAATATAGTGCTGGTCGAGTTGATCTACTCTTGAGACATAAACGCCGGGGTCTAAAATCAAGTGGTTTACAGTAAAACTAGGTATTTTATTCATTATCATTCCTCCTTCCTATTATTTAATCATATTTTAGGAGAGTTGTCTATCCATCCTTTTAATAACAGTTGAAATAGAGTATAATATAAAGAGAATATTTTTTTGAAAGGATTATATGATGCGTGAAGAGATTCTGAACTTGTATGAAAATGCAAGAAAAAAAGGGTTAAAAGAGCATAACAGCCATAAGTTTAGTGGTAAAAATCCATACTTACCGGCATTAGATACAATAACAGCAAAGGAATCCGTGGTATCTGAGGTTTACCTTGGAACGATGGAGATTCCGATACGTAAAATAAAAGGAACAAAAACAATTGGACGCGCATCCTCATTTGCACCTAATTTTATGCCTTTGCTATTAAGAAAAACAGAATTTGGTTCGAAATGGACTAATTTATGCGAAGCGCATTTAAATGAGGGAATTCGTGATGCAATCAAGGTATACGAATATTTGAATTGGTTTTATGTTGAAGAAGGCAATAAACGGGTGTCTGTCTTAAAATATTATGATGCAGTATTAATTACGGCAGATGTGACGCGAATTATACCTAAATATGATCCGGAAGATGAAACCATAGTGATTTATTATGAGTTTTTAGAGTTCTATAAAAAAACAAAAATAAACTATTTGTGGATGTCAAAAAAAGATGGGTTTAATCAATTATACACATTACTTGTACGTCATAAATGGATTAAGAGATTAAGTACTTTTGAGTCCATCTACTATCGTTTTCGCAAAATATATCATGACCTAGGTGGCAATAATTTAGAAATTACAACAGCCGATGCGTTGGTCAAGTATTTAGAGATATATCCAGAGATTGAGAGCAAAGGGGCAGAAGACGTTCAAAAAGATTTGAAAAATATTTGGACGGAACTTGAGCTTCTTTCCAATGAAGAGCAGGTTGCGCTTGAAATTGACTCAGACGGTGTTGAGAAGCGTTCATTTTTAGATGGACTAACTAATTTTGCATCAACAATGAAGGATATACGTATTGCATTTATACATTCAAAATCTTCTGAAAAATCGGTGTGGACTTATGGCCATGAAATCGGACGCCTACATCTAGAAGATGTCTTTAAGGGACAGATTGAAACAAAGGCATTTAATGATGTGCCAGAAGATGAGGGTGCATATGAACATATCAAAAAAGCGGCTGATGAAGGGTTTGATGTTATCTTTACGACCAGTCCGACCTTTATTAATCAAACGCTAAAAGCAGCCGTTGAATACCGTAATATTAAGTTCTTAAATTGCTCGGAAAATTTTTCTTCAAAAAATGTACGAACGTATTTTGGGCGTTTTTATGAACCGAATTTTTTGGTGGGAATGATTGCTGGAGCAATGACAAAAACCAATAATTTGGGTTATGTTGTCACGTATCCAATACCGGAAGTGATTAGTAGCATTAATGCGTTCACATTGGGGGCGCGTTTTGTCAATCCTTACGCGAGTGTCCAAGTGAAATGGGTTACTAATTATAAGACGGACTTTTCAGAAGAAACCTATGATATTAATCGGCAGTTAATGGATATGGGCGTCGACATCATCTCGCATCAGGAATCGTCAAAATCAACATCAAAGCTTAACAATTCTGGAATCTATTTTGTTGATGAAGAATCACAAAGTGAACGTAGAAATTATTTGGCGACACCGATGTGGAACTGGGGAGAATTCTATGAAAAAATCGTTCGCAATATTATGAATGGTTCCTATAATCGCCTTTCTAGTACGATGGGAGCTACGGATAAGGCTATCAACTATTGGTGGGGAATGGATACAGAAGTTGTTGACATTTTTTATTCCCAAACAAGTATTCCTTCTTCTTTATGTGAGTCCGTTGAGTTTATGAAAATGATGATTATGCAAGGAGAATATCATCCGTTTCGTGGGCCGCTAATTGACCAAAAAGGTAATGAAAAGTTGGCCCCAGGTAAGACGCTGCATCCAAGTGATATCTTAACAATGAATTGGTTTGTTGATGGAGTATTAGGTTCTATTCCATCCATTAATGTGTTAGAAAAAAATCATCCCTTATTAGAACTTATGAGTGTAAAAAAGCGTTATTGATTTTTCTTGAGATATTTTTTATAGGCACGATAATTTTTCATAATGGGCGTTCTAGAATATTTAAAATAAAAGACAATAGTATTAAGCAGCTTTTGGAAAAAATTCATTTCATTAAGCTGCTTATTATTGTTTTCATATTCAAAAAGATAGTAATTATATCCATTAATAACATTCGTATCCTTTATTTTTGAGAGGCGTTGAATGCTTCTAGAGTATGTCAAATGTTGATGGCCATGAATAAAATACGAAGGGGCATATTTTTCAATGAATTTATTAAATGCATCGAATCCACGGTGACATAAATCGTCTCCATCACCATGGCCAAGAGCAGGGGCATGGGTTACGAGAATGTCTACCCCACCAAATTGTCGTATCATAACATTTAGGTGACGAATGCGTCGCTGCATTTCTCTTTCGGAGTATTGATAGGGTCCTGACTTATAACGAAATGAACCGCCGAGTCCAAGGATACGTAGATTTTTGTGCGCAAAAATACGGTCATCAATGTTATCACAACCATAAGGAGGCTGTGTTTCATATTGATAGTCATGATTTCCGGGAACATAATATACAGGAAGACCGGAAACCGTTGTTAAAAATGAAAGGTATTTTGATTTGAGATCTCCGGCAGAGATAATCAAATCGATATCCTTAAAGAGTTTTTCGTCATAATAATCCCATAGGTAAGTGGATTCTTCATCTGCAACAACAAGTATTTTCATAAAAATCCTTTCAAAATGTTAAGCGTGTTTTAGATAGTACAACTTATAGTATAGCATTAAACGTAGCGAAAATAAATTAGAATCTTTACAGTATTTGGACTATATGCTAAAATTGTCTCAATTGTCATTATAGAAGGCTTTAGCCTATAGGATAGAACGAAAATAAAAAAGAGGTGCAAAAATGAGTGAAGTAGTTGAAAAGAAACAACGTATTTTTAGTGGTGTACAACCATCTGGAAACATTACAATTGGAAATTATTATGGTGCATTAAAAAACTGGGCTCAAATGCAAGACATGTATGAAAGCATTTATTGTGTAGTTGACTTGCATTCGATTACCGTTAGACAAGAACCGGCAAAACTTAGACACCGCACTCGAGAGCTAGTGGCCTTATATATCGCCACTGGATTAGATCCGGTAAAAAACATTATCTATCCCCAATCACACGTGCGGCAACATGCAGAACTTTCATGGATATTAGGATGTTTTACATACATGGGAGAACTTAATAGAATGACGCAATTTAAGGAGAAATCCTTAAAAAATGAAAGTAATATCAATGCTGGGTTATATACATATCCGGTGTTAATGGCAGCAGATATTCTACTGTTTCAAGCCGATGTTGTCCCAATTGGAGCAGATCAAAAGCAACACTTGGAATTAACAAGAGACATAGCCCAACGATTTAATCATACTTTTAGCGATACGTTTACTATACCGGAACCATATTTTGGGAAAGTTGGCGCACGAATTATGAGCTTACAAGATCCAAGTGCAAAAATGTCAAAATCGGATGCCAATCCCAATGCAACCTTGTCCTTACTCGATGAGCCGAATGTTTTAAACAATAAAATTAAAAGAGCAGTTACAGACTCCGTAGGTATTATCAATTATAATGAAGAACAACCGGGGGTCAAAAACTTGATTGATTTATATTGCTGTGGAACAGGTGAAAGTGTTGAACAAGCATTGGCTTTTTTTGAAGGGAAAAATTACGGACAATTAAAAGAGAGCGTTGCAGAAGTAACAATTAATGAATTAAAACCAATCCAAGATGAATTTCACCGATTGATGAACGATAAAAAATATATTGATGATATCATTCGAACCAATAGTGAACGTGCATCCTATTTAGCAGAAAAGACACTTCGAAAAGTAAAGAAAAAAGTTGGTTTCATAATATAAACAATATAAAGTATTGAGGTGAGTACATGCCAACGCTGATTAAAACCAAAGGGATCGTACTGCATGAGATGCCCATAAAAGAACAAGATAAGCGCATTTTGCTTTTTTCGATTGATTATGGGAAAATGGTTGTTTTTGCTAATGGTGCTAAGCGTTCTAAAAGTAGCCTATTAGCAGGAACGCAACCCTTTGTTTTTGGGGAATTTCATTTATATGAAGGAAAAAACAGCTATACCTTAAAGCAAGTTGATATCACGGAGACCTTTTATAGTCTAAGGGAAGATTTAAAAAGTTTATATTATGGGCTCTATTTTTTAGAAGTTTGTGGACAGGTTATTCAAGAAATGGATCCAAATAAAGAATTATTAAGACTGCTGTATGCAACCCTTACAGCGCTAAAAAAGAAAACCCAAACACCAGAAGTGATTCGACGCGTCTTTGAATTTCGTTCACTTTCAACTTTAGGCTTTGAACCAGATTTGTTACAAGATGCGACGGGGATATCCCAAGAAGCGCTTGCAATCTTGGGCTTTATGCAACGGGTTAAGATTGGACGATTATATCATTTTAGGATTGAGCAACAGCGTTTCGAAGAAATCACAAGGGTGATTGATCGATATTTTAACTATTATATTGGCGGTAACTATAAATCTCTTGATTTTGTTGGATTACTAGATGACGAAGGATAAATTATGAAAAAACAAACGACAATTATTCTGATAGTCAGTGTTATATTAATAGGATTAGGCGTCATCGGATTTTTTTGGAATCAAGAAGCTACAAGGGCGTCTAGAACATCACAAATGATGGAAGCACTTATCGAAGAATTGGCAAGCGCTATTTCAAAAGAACGGGATTTTTTTGAAGCCAACACATCCATGGAGAATTATCCGGAATTTGTTCAATCCTTAGACAAAGATTTTGATACACTGGAGCTTGAGTTTTCCAATATACATCGTCAAGTCATGGAAGATATGAATAAGGAACATGAAAAGCGTGTAAAACTTTTTATTGAACTGCTAGATTATCATTATATGCTTTTAAAAAGTCAAGTGGCTTTGTCGGAATTTGAGACAGCAGTAAATGAACTGACTGGATTCATTGAAGCAGGTCAAGTCACAACAAATACATACAATCATCAGCTTGAAGCAATCATGGCGAAGTATGGAGACCTTATGAACTATAGTAGCCTAATGGATAGTTCAAATGCGACGAAGCGTTCGGATGAAGAGTATGCTCAAATTGTTCAACGTTTAGGAGAAGTTCAAGTTGAGCTAAAGCAAATGGAGGGATTATCTAAAACCGATCAATATGCCCATAGTCGAATACTTCGAATGTTTGGTGCGCTAGAGCAATCCGTCGGAGCAGTTGAGGCTTATCCTCATAAGCAAGCGCTTCAACAGATTACAGAAAATGGAACCGAAGCATATGTAAAAAAATTATTGGAATAAAATTATTCAATAGTCTTACTTTATCGGGTTGACGTCTTGATGAAACATATGATATACTTCAAGTGATTTTAAAACATAATAATTGCATTGAGAAAGAAGAGTAATTTGATTGGCTTGAATACAGTGATTCTAGGATGGTGTGAACTAGGACAAGTAACAGATGAAAGGCGCTTTTGAGCAATAAAAACTAAGAGGATACAAGTTGTATCAATTAGGGTGGAACCGCGGAGTGAGCAATCAATTCGTCCCTTGTTAGGGCGTAGGATTGCTTTTTTTGTGTTATTTTTAGAAAGGAATATAGTAATTATGGAAAAAACAATGGAAAAAGTTGTTGCTTTAGCAAAAGCAAGAGGTTTTGTCTATCCTGGATCAGAAATCTATGGAGGTTTGGCAAATACTTGGGACTATGGTCCTTTAGGTGTTGAACTAAAAAACAATGTTAAAAAAGCGTGGTGGCAAAAATTCATCAAAGAAAGTCCATATAATGTTGGAGTGGATTGTGCGCTTTTAATGAACCCGCAAGTATGGGTAGCATCAGGTCATGTTGGTGGATTTAACGATCCTCTAATGGACTGTAAAGAATGTAAGGAACGTTTTCGGGCAGATCAATTAATCGAAGAATCCATGAAAGCAGCTGGCATTGAGCCGGAAGACGCAGTGGATTCATGGTCCAACGAAGCAATGAAAGCATATATTGACGAACACAATATCAACTGTCCAAGTTGTGGCGCACATAACTTTACAGATATCCGACAATTCAATTTAATGTTTAAAACATTCCAAGGAGTTACAGAAGACGCATCGAATACGATTTATCTTCGCCCGGAAACAGCACAAGGGATTTTTGTAAACTTTAAAAATGTACAACGTACAACCCGTAAAAAAATACCTTTTGGTATTGGACAGGTAGGTAAATCTTTCCGTAATGAAATTACACCGGGGAACTTCACCTTTAGAACCCGAGAATTTGAACAGATGGAGCTTGAGTTTTTCTGTGAACCAGGAACTGATTTAGAATGGTTTGAATACTGGAAAAACTTCTGTATAAAATGGCTTCAAGACCTTGGAATCAAAGAAGCAGAAATGCGTATTCGCGATCATAGTGAAGAAGAGCTATCGCACTATAGTAATGCAACAAGTGATATTGAATTTTTATTCCCATTTGGTTGGGGTGAGCTTTGGGGAATTGCTGATCGGACAGATTTTGATCTTAAAGCACATCAAACCCAAAGTGGTCAAGATATGACCTATTTTGATGATCAAAAAAAGGAAAAATATATTCCATATTGTATTGAACCTTCTCTAGGAGCTGACCGCGTAACCTTAGCATTCTTATGCGCAGCGTATGATGAAGAAGAACTTGAAGGTGGAGATACTCGAAAAGTCTTACGTTTTCACCCAGCATTAGCGCCAGTACAACTAGCGGTTATGCCGCTTTCAAAAAAACTTGGAGAACAAGCAACAGAGCTATTTACAACTTTATCAAAAACATATAATACAGAATATGATGATCGCGGATCAATTGGAAAGCGCTATCGTCGACAAGATGAAATCGGAACACCTTTTTGCATAACCTATGACTTTGATTCCCTTGAAGATGGAGCAGTAACCATTCGCCACCGTGATTCAATGGAACAAGAGAGAATAAAAATTGATGATTTAAAAGCGTATTTTGAAAAACATTTTACTTTTTAGCTGTAGGTAAGGATTATCTAGAGAGCGTATTCGAAGAGCATCGAATATAGAAGAATAGTCACAAATTACCAACGAACTAATAAGTTTGTCAAAAAAAACACTTTCATAAATATTTGTTTGTGTTATAATAATAGCGAGCTTATTACTATAAATGTAATACTAATTACAAATCACAATCTTTTTAGGAGGAAACTTTAATGAGCAAATTTGTTTATATGTTCAGTGAAGGCGACAAATCAATGAAAAACCTACTTGGAGGAAAAGGTGCAAACCTTTCTGAAATGACCAAGTTAGGTCTTCCGATTCCACAAGGTTTTACTGTGACAACGGAAGCTTGTATTAAATACTATGATGATGGTGAAATGCTATCTGATGAAGTGTTAGCACAAATTGATGACGCTATTGCAGAACTTGAAAAAATCAATGAAAAGAATTTCGGAGATAATTCCGCTCCATTACTAGTATCAGTACGATCAGGTGCAAGAGTATCTATGCCGGGAATGATGGATACAGTTCTTAACTTAGGTCTGAATGATAAAGTTGTAGAAGGGTTTGCTAAAGCAACAGAAAACCCAAGATTTGCATATGATTCATACAGACGTTTTATCCAAATGTTCTCTGACGTTGTAAAAGGCTTACCAAAGTCTCAATTCGAGCGTGTACTTGATGATATTAAAGAAGCAAAAGGATTTGAAAGTGACTTAGAATTATCAGCAGATGACTTAAAAGAAGTTGTTGAAGCGTTCAAAGCACTTTATAAAAAACATGAAGGAACAGAGTTCCCTCAAGAACCAAAAGCACAATTGTTAGACTCAATTAAAGCTGTATTTGGTTCATGGAATAACGAACGTGCGGTAATTTACAGAAGAATGAATGATATCTCAGGTAAATGGGGTACTGCAGTTAACGTTCAAACTATGGTTTATGGTAATATGGGAGAAACATCAGGAACTGGTGTTGCCTTTACACGTAACCCATCAACAGGGGAACCGGGAATTTATGGTGAGTACTTATTAAATGCACAAGGTGAAGACGTTGTTGCAGGTATCCGTACTCCAGAGCACATCGAGCGTCTTGAAAACGATATGCCGGAAGTATACAAAGAATTTTTAGATATTGCAAACCGTCTTGAAGATCACTACAAAGACATGCAAGATATGGAATTTACAATAGAAAACAAAAAACTTTACTTCTTACAAACACGTAATGGTAAGAGAACTGCTCAAGCAGCTCTTCGTATTGCTGTTGATCTTGTAAAAGAAGGAAAAGTAACAGAAGAAGAAGCTTTATTAAAAGTTGAACCTAAACAATTAGACCAATTACTTCACCCAATGTTTGATGTGAAAGCATTAGCAGATGCAAAAGTATATGGTAAAGGATTACCAGCATCTCCAGGAGCTGCTGCAGGTCGTGTATACTTTAATGCAGAGACAGCTGTTGCTGCGAAAAAACGTGGTGAGCGTGTTATCCTTGTGCGTTTAGAGACATCACCAGAAGATATTGAAGGTATGGATGCATCACGTGGTATCTTAACTGTACGTGGAGGTATGACTTCTCACGCAGCGGTTGTTGCTCGTGGTATGGGTACTTGTTGTGTATCTGGTTGTGGTGATGTTAAAATTGCTGCTGATGAAAAATCCTTTACACTTGCTGGTCAAACAGTAAAAGAAGGAGACTATATTTCACTTGATGGTTCAACAGGTAATATCTACCTTGAAGATGTAAAAACAGTTGATCCTGAAATCAGTGGAGACTTCCAAACATTTATGGCATGGGCAGATAAAGTACGTACATTAAAAGTTCGTACAAATGCTGATAGTCCAAAAGATGTTATTCAAGCGATTGAATTTGGAGCTGAAGGTGTAGGTCTTTGCCGTACAGAGCATATGTTCTTTGAAGAAGATCGTATTCCTAAGATCCGTAAGATGATCGTATCAAAATCAGTTGAAGAAAGAAAAGCGGCTCTTGAGCAACTTATTCCTTTCCAAAAAGCTGACTTTAAAGGAATGTATGAAGCTTTAGAAGATCGTCCAATGACAGTTCGACTTCTTGACCCACCACTACATGAGTTCTTACCTCATGAAGATGATGACATTGCTGATTTAGCAAAAGATATGGGACTTACATTTGAAGAATTAAAAGAAACTGTTGACAGCTTACATGAGTTCAACCCAATGCTTGGACACCGTGGTTGCCGTTTGGCCGTAACTTATCCAGAGATTGCAGAAATGCAAGCACGTGCAATTATCGAAGCAGCTGTTGAAGTTAAAAAAGAAAAAGGATTCAATGTTATCCCAGAAATCATGATTCCTTTAGCTGGAGAAGTTAAAGAATTAGCATATGTTAAAGACGTTGTTGAAAACATTGTTAAAGAAGTTATTGCTCAATCAGGTATTGAACTTGAATACCATATTGGTACAATGATTGAAATTCCAAGAGCTGCGCTTACAGCAGATGCAATTGCTGAGCAAGCAGAATTCTTCTCATTTGGTACAAATGACTTAACTCAAATGACATTTGGATTCTCTCGTGATGATGCAGGTAGCTTCTTAGAAGATTACTATAAAAAAGGTATTTTTGAATTTGACCCATTTGCTCGTTTAGACCAAACTGGTGTTGGTCAACTTGTAGAAATGGCTGTTGAAAAAGGACGTAAAACTCGTCCAAACATTAAATTAGGTATTTGTGGAGAGCATGGTGGAGATCCATCAACAATTGACTTCTGTCATAAAGTTGGATTAAACTACGTGTCTTGTTCACCATACCGTGTGCCGATTGCACGTCTTGCAGCAGCACATGCAGCAATTTTGAACAGATAATTTAATCTAATATTAAGGTACATACCATGAAAATGGTATGTACCTTTTTTTCATTTTGTGATACAATCTATTCTGTATATGAAAGGGGTTATCATTTATGGACATAACAACAATTATTACACCGATTGCGGGAAGTATTATTGGATATACAACGAATTGGCTAGCGATCAAAATGCTATTTAAGCCACATAAACCGATTTATATTGGAAAGCTAAAACTTCCGTTCACACCTGGAGTTATACCACGGGAGCAAAAACGCATCGCTAAGAGTTTAGGTTCTGCGGTAGGGAACAATCTATTGACAGAAGAAGTGATTCTAAAAGAGCTGACCAATGATCAGGTTATTGAACAGTTGGAAACATACATTGTTCAGAATTTACTTGCGAAACCCTTATGCATCGAAGAATTTGTACAACATATTTATTCAGATGATGATGCGCGAGATGCTTTTTATGAAAAAATAGCGCAGCTTGTACAAGAACAATTAATAAAACAATTAGGGAATAATCAGGAACTAAAAAATCAATTGTTTGCGATGATTGCACGTAAGGTACCATATTCAAAAAAAATCAATGAGATTATAGGCGAAAATATATCGGCAAAAATCAAAGACCAGATTTTATTGCATAAAGAGGACATTGCAAACTATATCGTTGCTCTGCTTCAAGAAGAGAATGCAAAAATACAAATAATTCAAGTTATTGATCAGATACTGTCTGAAAAACTTGGCGGATTGGCGGCGATGTTTGTCCAACCGGAAAGTTTATATACAATGCTTATAGACTATTTGCAAGCTTACCTTGCAGTTGAAGAAAACCAAGAGCAAATGGGAGCTTTTATCTGTGAAAAAATAGATGGATTTTTAGAGAAAGAAATTTCGTCTATGGTTAGTTCAAAAGACTATATACATTTAACGGAACAGCTGGTTGATTTTGTTGAGCATGAACTCGTCGATGTGCTTAACAGTGAAGTTATCCAAAAGCAAATTCAAAACTATTTGATAACACTATCAAAAATCGAAATTCAATTATCGGTAGATATGAAGCAGAGTTTTGCAAAAGCTATTTGCGGGTTATATAAAAATTTTGCACAAACACATTTGCCTGTGTTTATTCAACAATTTAATATAACACGTATTGTAGAAAATGAAATCAATCATTTTAGCGTTGCAGAAGTTGAACGTCTAATATTTACTATTGTCGATAAAGAGTTAAAAGCCATCACATGGTTTGGGGCTTTGTTGGGCTTTATTATGGGACTCTTGACACTGCTGGTATAGACATAATATGAATACGAGGTTTGGTAATGAAACTATATGACGGGAAAAAAAGTCACACATACGAAGTGAATTATATAGAAGTAGATCCAAAAACAAAAAAACATTTACAGAATATGGGGATCACACAAGGTGTAAAAATAAAAATCATGTCACAATTAGGTGGACACGCATATGTGTTACGTGTCCGAGGCTCAAGAGTCGCATTAAGTGAGAATATACTTCGTCAAATTGATGTTAATGAAGTGACTAAAGAAAACCTTATGAAAGAGAGGAAACACTAATGCATATTAAGGTGGCTTTAGTCGGAAATCCAAATTGCGGGAAAACAACACTCTTTAATGCGTATACAGGTGCAAAGCATAAAGTAGGGAATTGGCCAGGTGTAACCGTTGAAAAAAAAGAAGGCTTGATTAAACATGACGGAAAAAACATAACGCTTGTTGACTTACCAGGTATTTACAGTATCTCACCATATTCCCTGGAGGAGATTTTAACCCGTGAATATATCTTGAACTTTAATCCAGATGTTATTATCAATATTATTGATGCTTCAAACCTAGAACGTAATTTATATTTGACCTTGCAATTAATTGAGTTGGGGCATCCGGTCATTATTGCTTTAAACATGATTGATATTCTGGAGGAACGTGGCATAAGTGTCGATATACAAGAACTATCGAGAAGGCTAAACGTTCCTGTTGTTCCTATTGTTGCAGTATCAAAGCAGGGTATGACAAAACTTTTACATCAAGTGATTCGTTCTTCCAAGACAAAAGATACATATGTCCCTATAAGAATTGACTATGGACAAGAGATTGAAGATAAAATCAAAGAAAACGCATCAAAAATACATCTAAAAAAACCTGTAGATGATTATTTGCTGCGTTGGTTGAGTATAAAAGTTCTGGAAAATGATCGTGAGATTTTAAGCAAGCTACGTGATGAGTCCATTGAACAATTGCCCATTGACCAACAGCGCCACTTTATTGAAGAACATCTACCGGGACATCAAGAAACTTATGAAGAAGAAATTGGTAAGCGTAAGTATCAATTTATAGAGCAGTTTATCAAACGTGTTCTAATAAATAAAGAGAATAAACCAAGAGAGATATTATCGGATAAAATTGATGCAATTGTAACCCATCCAATATTGGGAATTCCGATTTTTCTTCTGATGATGTTTTTAGTGTTTACGTTTACATTTACTATTGGAAATTATTTTGCAGATATATTTGAAGGTGCAATGGCTTCTTTTAGTGCCTTTGTTTATAGTTCTTTGACAAAATTTCAGGTGCGACAGTGGCTTATTTCGCTAATCATTGATGGAATTATTGGCGGTGTGGGTGGAATATTGATTTTCCTACCAAATATTGCTGCCTTATTTATAGCGATGAGCTTACTGGAAGATACAGGTTATATGGCCCGTGTGGCCCTAATTATGGATAAAAGCATGAGTCGAATAGGGCTAAACGGAAAGGCGGTAATTCCCTTAATCTTAGGATTTGGGTGTACAGTTCCTGCTATCATGACAACGCGAAGCTTAAATAGTGAAAAAGACCGGTTAATTACGATTTTGATCACACCATTTATGTCATGTAGCGCTAGGTTCCCAATTTATGTATTGTTTTCCAGAGCTTTCTTCCCAGGAAATGAAATACTTATTGCTTTTTCCTTATATTTGCTTGGAATCGTTATCGCCGTTATAATGGCGTTGTTCTTTAGAAAAGTTATGGGTGAAAGCCAAAACCCCGGATTAATTCTTGAATTACCAAGTTATAAACGACCGGCACTTAAAACAACGGGAATCTTTGTATGGGAAAAAATACGAGAGTATTTAGAACGCGCGGGTACAATTATTTTTATTGCATCAGTAGTTTTATGGGTTGTTCTTGAGTTTAATTTATCAGGTAAGGTAGATATGACAAATAGTTTGGGGGCGGATATTGGGCGTGTAATTGCACCGATATTTACTCCGCTTGGATTTGGAGACTGGCAGGCAGCGTTAGCATTAATTGCCGGAGTGTTGGGAAAAGAGATTGTTGTTAGTAGTATGAGTGTTATTTATGGCGTAGGTGAATCGGGACTGTATGCTGCCTTAAATCAAATTGGGTTTACAGCGGCAAGCGCCTATGCATTTATGGTGTTCTCCCTTTTATATACACCATGTGTCGCTACCCTTGGCGTTATAAAAAGTGAAACCAAGTCATGGAAGTGGATGTGGTTTTCATTAGGATATCAACTTGTCGTGGCATACGTTGTGAGTTTAGTTTTCTATCAAATATTAAAACATTTCTAATTATGTTGAAATTATTAACTTTTTGGGCTACAATAGTTTACACACCATGTTAAGGAGAAAACTAATGATTAAAACGATCTTTTTCTTTATTTATTTTGGAATTAGCTTACTTATAAGTATGATTGGCGCAATACCTTATTGGATTTTTGGAGGACTTGGGCTTTTAAAAGCACAACATCGACTCGTTGATAAATTAACGACGCTGTGGGCTAGGTCAATTATTTTTGCTACAGGTAATCGTGTTCAAGTTGAAAATGCCGAGCTTGTGCCAGATAAACCTGTGCTTTTTGTGGTTAATCATCAAAGCTACTTTGATATACCGGTTTTAATGGTTCATCTTCCGCATTTTGCTGCATTTATAGCAAAGGTTGAACTTGAAAAAGTACCGATGTTATCATGGTGGATGAAAAAGATGGGATGCCTTTTCATGGACCGTAAAAACATGCGTCAATCGTTAAAAGTAATTTTGGAAGGTATTGACATGCTAAAAGATGGGAAGAGTCTAGTTATTTTCCCAGAAGGAACCCGAAGTGACCTGGGACAAATGAATGCATTTAAACCCGGATCATTAAAACTGGCAGTAAAAGCGGGGGTTCCGATTGTACCTGTGACATTGAAAAATACGTACAAAGTTTATGAAGAACATAAACGTGTGCGAAAGACAGAGTTGTCTGTTATTTTTCATGAACCGATTGATGTGACTGCATTAAGCCGTGAAGACGTGAACAATCTACATAATCATGTTCATGCAATAATAAAAAAAGCATTGGAAAGGTGATGATAATATGCAACCAAAATTTACAGGAGCAGAAGTGCTACAACTTGCAATTAGTATGGAAGAAGAAGGCGTAAAGTTTTATGAAAAATACGCAACAATGGCTGATTTAGAACTTAAAGAAATTTTATTAGGTATGGCTGAGGATGAAAAAGAACATGCAAAGGTATTTAAAAGCATGTATAATGAACTAAATGTAGATGCATCACAAGAGGACTATTTATTTTCAGATCAAGTGCAAGAGTTTTTTGCTAGCTATGCAAAAAATGAAGGCTTTAATCGAAGTCAAGCTCCAATTGACTCTGTACGCGACGCACTAAAAATTGGTGCGGAGACAGAGCGTGTGACTATTAATTATTATGTAAACTTATTGGAGTTTGCGAATGATAAAGTTAAAGAAGTTCTTGATCGTATTATCAAAGAAGAAGAAAAACACTTAGAACGTTTAGAAGCACTTATTTAAAGAGTTATATATTTTCTAGAATAAACAAAGCGCTGTTAATATTAACAGCGCTTTTAGCTTTTATATAAGAACGTCTTATTTTATAGGCTCAATTTTATCAAAACCTGTAAATGGTCGTAATGCTTCAGGGATCAAAACAGAACCGTCTGCTTGTTGATGTTGTTCAAGTAAAGCAGGAAGAATACGTGAAGTTGCAAGTCCAGATGCGTTTAAAGTATGCATAAATGCAGCTTTCTTTTCACTAGCCATACGATACTTCATATTTCCGCGACGGGCTTGATAGTCACCGGCATTGGATGCGGAACTTACTTCTTTGTATACTTGCATACTTTCAATCCAAACCTCAATATCATAGGTTTTACGCATTGAAGCACTACAATCGCCTGCAGCGAGTTTGGACAGTTGATAATGAAGACCTAATCCTTGAACCAATGCTTCAGCTTTTTTGATAAGCTCTTCTAAAGCGGCATCAGATTGTTCGGGAGTGGTGTATTGGAACATCTCTACTTTATTAAATTGATGACCACGAATCATACCACGTTCTTCTGCTCGATAGGAACCAGCTTCTTTTCGATAACAGGGTGTATAAGCAAAATATTTTTTGGGGAGTTCATCTTCAGTTAACGTTTCGTTACGGTGGTAATTAATGAGTGCCGTCTCAGCTGTTGGAAGTAAGAACTGCATATAGCCTTTTTCTTGTTCAAGCTTAAACACATCATCTTCAAATTTTGGGAATTGACCGGCAGTATATCCGGATTCATAAGATAGAATGTGTGGAGGAAGCATAAACGTATAGCCGTCTTTTAGATGGGCGCTTATAAAGTAGTTTAGCAATGCCCATTCAAGAAGGGCTCCTTTATCTTTATAGATCCAAAAACCATTTCCGGCAAGCTTTGCTCCCCGCTCATAATCAATAATTCCGAGGCTTTCAGCAAGTTCAACATGATTTTTTGCTTCAAAATCATGTGCTGGTTTTTCACCCCATGTATGAATAACAGCATTGTTTTCTTTACCACCTGGTGTAACATCATCTGCAGGTAAGTTTGGAAGACTAACAACAAAATCTTTTATTTTTTCATCAACATCACGAAGGGATTCGTCAAGTGATGCAATTTCATCTTTTAAAGAAGACATCTTCTCAATGATAGGAGCTACGTCTTCACCTGCTTTTTTGAGTGCGGGAATTTCTTTTGAAACTTTATTGCGTTCAGCTTTTAATGCTTCGACTTCTTGAATAATCGACTTACGTTTTTCGTCCCACGCATTAAAATCTGAGAAGTCAACGCTGTATTCCCTTTTTTTTAGTCCGGCAACAACCATATCTTGATTATTGCGGATGAGATTCATATCTAACATGTTGTTCATCCTTTCAATTTACATTTCTTTTAGTTTATTGGATAGGTAATGAAAAGTCAAGTTGATTCTATAGTTTTGCTATGTTATAATTAGCAACTGGATAGTATATAATTTTCAAGCGTTTATTGTGCATGCACATGAGCTTGTTCGGAAGGAAATGTGTTATGAAACAAGAAAATATTAGAAATTTTAGTATCATCGCTCATATTGATCATGGAAAATCAACACTAGCAGACCGTATGATACAAATGACTGGATTATTAACGGAACGTGAAATGAGTGAACAAGTTTTAGATACCATGGAATTAGAACGTGAACGTGGCATTACGATTAAAGCGCAAGCTGTTCGTCTCGTTTATACAGCAAAGGATGGGGAAGAGTATGTCTTTAACTTGATTGATACTCCGGGGCATGTTGACTTTAATTATGAAGTTTCCCGTGCATTAGCTGCATGCGAAGGAGCCATTTTAGTTGTTGATGCAGCGCAAGGAATAGAAGCACAGACAATGGCAAATGTATATTTGGCATTAGAAAACGATTTAGAGATTATGCCTGTTATTAATAAAATTGATTTGCCAAGTGCGGATCCTCAGCGTGTTATTGAAGAAGTGGAAGACATTATCGGACTTGAGGCTCAAGATGCACCAAAAATCTCAGCAAAAGAAGGATTGAATGTTGAAGATGTACTTGAAGCAATTGTACATAAGATTCCAGCGCCTATAGGGGATTCCAAAGCTCCCCTTAAGGCTTTGATTTTTGATTCAGTATATGATCCATATAAAGGGGTTATTGTATTTTGTCGTATCATGGAAGGGACGATTCGAAAAGGATCACAAATTAAAATGATGGCGACCAAAAAAGAATTTGAAGTCATTGAAGTAGGCTATTTTGCCCCGGGAAGTTTTATCCCGACGGATGCCTTAGAGGCTGGATTCGTTGGCTATATTACAGCCAGTATCAAAAATGTGTCGGATACCCAAGTCGGGGATACGATTACAGAAGTCGGACGTGAGACTGAAAAAGCACTTGCAGGATATAAAAAAGTTAACCCTATGGTATATTGTGGTATCTATCCGGCAGATGGGTCAAAGTATCAAGACCTACGTGATGCGCTCGATAAATTAAAGCTTAATGATGCAGCGCTACAATATGAAGCAGAGACCTCAGTCGCCTTAGGATTTGGTTTTCGATGTGGTTTTCTTGGTCTGTTGCATCTTGAAATTATTCAAGAGCGTATTGAACGAGAATATAACCTTGATATTGTTACAACAGCACCAAGTGTAATTTATAAAGTTAAAAAAACCAATGGTGAAGAAATAGCTTTGGCTAACCCCATTGACCTACCAGAACCTTCTGAGATTCAATATATGGAAGAGCCTATGGTAAAAGCAGAGATTATGGTTCCAAAAGAATATGTAGGAACAATTATGGATTTGTGTCAAGACCGTCGTGGTACATATATTCATATGGACTATATCGAAGAATCGCGAGCGCTTTTAACTTATGAACTCCCACTTAATGAGATTATTTATGATTTTTTTGATGCGTTAAAATCAAGAACTAAAGGTTATGCATCTTTTGACTATCAATTAATTGGCTATGTGGAATCAGATCTTGTCCGTTTAGATGTGCTGATTAATAAAGAAATTGTGGATGCTCTAAGTTTTATCGTCCACCGGGAAAAAGCCTACGAACGTGGTCGTAAAATTGTAGAAAAGTTAAAAAATGAAATTCCAAGGCATATGTTTGAAATCCCGATTCAAGCATCTATCGGCAACAAAGTTATTGCACGTGAGACAGTACGGGCAATGCGTAAAGATGTCCTTGCAAAATGTTATGGTGGGGATATCAGTCGTAAGCGAAAACTACTGGAAAAGCAAAAAGAAGGTAAAAAACGTATGCGCCAAGTAGGAAGTGTCGAAGTGCCTCAAAAGGCATTTATGAGTATCCTTAAGCTTGACGAGTAAGGAGAACGTTATGAATCCCTATAGTTTATATATTCACATTCCATTTTGTGCACAAAAATGTGCCTATTGTGATTTTCTCTCGTTTCCAACCGACATAAAAACAAAACAGAACTATGTAGAAAGCCTGTGTTATGAAATACAGGCTTATTCTGTACGTCTAAAGGCGCCGATTCAAACGATTTTTATTGGAGGCGGAACACCATCGGTTTTAACACTAGCCCAGTTGAATCAGATATTTGAGACAATCCATCAATATCTTACGGTGCAAAGTGATGCAGAAGTCAGTATCGAAGTCAACCCAGGAACAGTTACACAAGCTTTTGCAAAATGGATAGAAAAGACACCCATTAATCGGGTAAGTATTGGTTTACAATCCATAGATGCAGAAGAATTAAAAATGTTGGGACGCATTCATAATTATGATGATTTTTTAAAAACCTATCATCGTTTGCGGCAAGCCAATATTACAAACATTAACATCGACTTAATGTTTGGGCTTCCAAACCAGACCAATGCATCATGGGAAAAAACTCTTAATACTGTAGCAAAGCTTTCGCCGGAACATCTTTCAACCTATAGTTTAATTATTGAAGAAAACACAGCATTCGATGACCTATATACACGCAATCAATTAATGCTACCTTCTGAAGAAGATGAACGCAGAATGTATCATCGCACAAAAGAGATTTTAAAAGAATATGGCTATCATCGATATGAGATATCTAATTTTGCAAAAGATGGCTATGAATGTCAACATAATCTCTCTTATTGGACGGATAAAAACTATATTGGGATAGGTCTTGGAGCTGCATCATACATTCATGGTTCACGTTATAGCAATACTTCGGATATGGATAATTACATTAAACATTCGAGTCATATCGATACCATCCGTGAACTTACAGACACGGCTTCAAAGAAAAGGCGAATGGAAGAGCAAATCTTTTTAGGACTACGATTAGATAGAGGCATTCATTTAGAGTCCTTTAACAAAACCTTTGATGATCCTTTTCATAAGGAGTGGAAAGAAGCTTATGCCAAAATGCTAAATGAAGGTTTGTTGATGGTTGACGAGGGGTATCTGAAACTAACAGATAAAGGAATTGATGTCAGCAACTACGTGTTTCAAGAATTTTTATAAGGTTTTAATATTTTTTGACATAAAAAGGGTTGACAAATATCAATGAAGATAATATTATAGATACATGGTTAGCACTCCTTATGAGTGAGTGCTAACAAATTGGAAGGTGGTGAGACTGTGGAATTAAATGAGCGGAAGTTACAAATTCTTAAAGCAATTATTCACGATTATTTTGAAACTGCCGAACCGGTAGGCTCACGAACGCTGTCGAGACATTATGATTTAGGAATCAGCCCGGCAACCATTCGAAACGAAATGTCGGATTTAGAAGAGCTTGGGTTCATCATGCAGCCTCATACGTCTTCAGGGCGCATTCCTTCAGATAAAGGCTATCGATTTTATGTGGATATGATGCTACAGCTGCAAAAAGCAGAATTTACAAAGCTTGTCTATCTAGAAGAATTAAAAAAGAGTGCTTCTCGAATTGAAGATATGCTAAAAACAATTGGTGAATATCTCGCCAAAGAAACACATTATACAAGTATAGTAAGTTCTCCGTCTTACAAAAAAAGTAAGATTAAAAATATTCAACTTGTAGAAGTTGAAAAACGTGCAGTTTTAGCTGTCATCGTAACGGATGGTAATGCAATCAAAGATTATATGATTCACCTTGAACATGAAGTCAATCAAGAGCTTTTAAATCAATTAACATTAACTTTGAATCAACATCTTATTGGTTTGACATTAGAAGACATTGGGCTTGACATTATTCACAAGATTAAAGACCCGGTTGAAGACGGGGAAGAAGTTATTGGAAAAGTCATTGATGTTGTTTTTAAAACAATACGTGAAGTGGATGATTCAGATATTTATACATATGGGACGATGAATATTTTACAGTATCCTGAATTTAACGATATAAGTAAAGCCTCTACGTTGCTAAAAACCCTTGAAACAAAAGATGTGCTCAAAGATATCATTAACACGACCATTGAAAGCGATGATGGGCATGTTAAAATTGTTATCGGTGAAGAAAACGAATTAGATGGACTTAAAGAATGTAGCTTGATTACCACTTCCTATCATATTGGCGGGGAGAAGGTCGGTGCTATAGGCATTATTGGCCCTAAGCGTATGGATTATGATCGAACGGTTCAGAATTTGAGATGTTTAATCAAAAATGTCGATGATTTATTAAATAAGTTATAGAAAGAGAAGAGTATCCTTATGAAGAAAAACGAAGAATTACATGATGAAACGACACAAGTCGATAATGAAGAAATCAAAAAAGACGAAGTTGAAGTGGAAGCAGAAGTGATTGATGAAATGCCTGAGTCAGAAAGTGATGCAACAGATACTGTGGCAGAGGCAGAGCTTGTAAAACAGGCGCTTATCGAGGCAGAAAAACAAGCAAAGGAAAACGCAGATAAGTATCAACGTACAATAGCAGAATTTGATAACTTTAGAAAGCGTACAATCAAAGAAAAAGCTGCAATGTATGATAGTGGAGCTAAAGAAGTGTTAGAAAATCTGCTTCCTGTTATTGATAACTTTGAAAGAGCGTTAGAACATATTAGTGAAGAAGAAAAAGATTTAGGTATTACTAAAGGTATTGAAATGATTTACAAACAGTTGATGGATACAATGACTGAACTTGGTGTCAAAGAAATCGATGCATTACATCAAGAGTTTGATCCGAACTTACATCATGCAGTGACGCATGAAGAAAACGATGCATATGATGATAATATGGTGGCAGAAGTTTTCCAAAAAGGGTATATGTATAAAGAGACTGTTTTAAGATATAGTATGGTAAAAGTCGTAAACTAAAAAAACGTATAGGAGGAAATTAAACATGGCTAAAATTATAGGAATTGACTTAGGAACAACAAACTCATGTGTATCTGTAATGGAAGGTGGAAAACCAATCGTTATAGAAAACTCAGAAGGGGCAAGAACAACGCCTTCCGTTGTGGCATTTACAAAAAGTGGGGAACGTCTTGCAGGAGAACCTGCAAAGCGTCAAGCGATTACAAACCCAGATAAAACCATTGCATCTATTAAACGACATATGGGGACAGATCATAAGGTCGCTATCGACGATAAAAACTATTCACCACAAGAAATTTCTGCAATGACATTACAAAAATTAAAGGCAGATGCAGAAAGTTATCTTGGAGAAACTGTTGATGCAGCCGTTATTACAGTTCCTGCATATTTTACAGACTCTCAACGTCAAGCAACAAAAGATGCTGGGAAAATCGCGGGATTAGAAGTAAAACGTATCATTAACGAACCAACGGCTGCAGCATTAGCTTATGGTTTAGATAACGAGCACGAGCAAAAAATCATGGTTTTTGACCTTGGTGGTGGTACATTTGACGTATCAATTATTGAAATTGGTGATGGTGTACTTGAGGTATTAGCGACGAATGGTAACAACCATTTAGGTGGAGATGACTTTGACCAACGGGTTATAGATTTCTTAGTAAAAGAATTTAAAAGCACAGAAGGTGTTGACTTATCTGCAGATAAGATGGCAATGCAACGTCTAAAAGAAGCTGCTGAAAAAGCGAAAAAAGAATTGTCAAGTGCTACAACATCAAATATCAACTTACCATTTATTACAGCGACACAAGAAGGTCCAAAGCATTTGGATGTTACCCTTACACGTGCAAAGTTTGATGAGTTAACACACGATCTTGTTCAAGCGACAATGGGACCGGTTAATCTTGCTTTAAAAGATGCTGATTTGGATGCATCAGAAATTGATAAAGTATTACTTGTAGGTGGTTCAACACGTGTTCCGGCTGTGCAAGCTGCTGTATATAAACTTACTGGAAAAGACCCATTCAAAGGAATCAACCCAGATGAATGTGTTGCAGTTGGTGCAGCGATTCAAGGTGGAAAACTTGCAGGGGATGCAGGTGCAGGTGATATCTTGTTACTAGATGTTACACCTTTATCTCTTGGATTAGAGACACTTGGTGGAGTGGCGACAAAACTCATTGAAAGAAATACAACGATTCCAACGAAAAAGAGCCAAATTTTCTCAACAGCAGAAGATAATCAGTCAGCAGTTGATATCCATGTTGTTCAAGGGGAAAGAGAATTTGCAAGAGACAATAAAACACTTGGTCGTTTCCGTTTGGATGGTATTCCAGCTGCTCGTCGTGGTATTCCTCAAATTGAAGTAACCTTTGACATTGACGCCAATGGTATCGTAACTGTTCGTGCAAAAGACTTGGGAACAGGAAAAGAACAACATATCACAATTACAGCAAGTACCAACTTATCGGATGATGAAATCGATCGTGCAGTTGAAGAAGCTAAAGCGTTTGAAGCTGAAGATAAGAAAAGAAAAGAAGGTATTGATGCTCGTAACGAAGCCGATTCACTTGTCTTCCAAACAGAAAAGACAATCGAAGAGCTTGGCGAAAAATTAGAAGATGCAGATAAAACTCGCCTTGAAAGCGAAGTAAGTAAAGTAAAAGAACTTCTTAAAGAAACAGAAGAAAAAACATTAGAAACTGCAGATATCGAAAAAATTACGGCGGCAAAAGATGCATTAATGCACGTGCTTAATGAAGTATCACAAAAAATCTATGCAGCAAGTGGTGCGCAAGCAGGACCAGAAGGTATGGATCCAAATCAAGCGGCGGGTGGACAAGCAAGTGATTCTGCTCAAGCAGATGATGATGTTGTTGACGTTGACTTTACAGAAGAATAATATATAATAGGTAATACGTGAATTAAGAAGATATAACATATTAAGGAAAGGGGCAAAGTGTCTCCTTTCCTTGAACCATGAATAGATCTTCACAAAAAAGAAATAGGCGGTGAATTATGGCTGAACAACGTGATTATTATGAAGTTCTTGGTGTATCAAAAGATGCAACAGACTCAGATATAAAAAAAGCATATCGCAAAGTAGCAAAAAAATATCATCCGGACATTAATCCAGACGATGAATCAGCAGCGCATAAGTTTAGAGAGGCAACAGAAGCATATGAAGTGCTTAGTGATGCTGGAAAAAGACAACAGTATGACCAATTTGGACATGCAGCCTTTAGCCAAGGCGGACCAGGTCATGGCGGATTCTCAGGTGGATTTGACTTTGGTGATATGGGTGATATGTTTGGTGACATTTTTGGAGATTTTTTTGGTGGAGGCGGACGCCGAGGACCAAGTAATGGACCAAGAAAAGGTGCGTCACTACGTGCCTCAATCGAATTAGATTTTGAAGAGGCAGTTTTTGGGACAGACAAAGATCTCAATATCTCTGTGTCAGATGAATGTGAAGTGTGTCACGGAAGTGGTGCCAAAGAAGGAACACATCCTGAGACATGTAGTCAATGTGGCGGTTCGGGACAAGTTCGATATAATCAGCAGACGATTTTAGGAACCGTGGCTAGTGTAAGAACATGCCCAACATGTCAAGGAAGCGGAAAAATCATTAAAGAAAAATGTGAAGCCTGTTCAGGAGCTGGATATGTAAAAAAACGTAAGAAAATTTCAGTAAATATACCAGCAGGTATTGACAATGGACAAACCATTCGCTTAAAAGGCAAAGGAGAGCCAGGAGAAAATGGTGGACCACGTGGCGATATCTTACTGACAATTTATATTCGACCACATGCGGAGTTTGAACGTCATGGAACGGATATATATTATAAAATGAAAATCTCCTTCACACAAGCTGCCCTTGGAGCAGAAATTGAAGTGCCGACACTGGATGGAAAAGTAAAATATAGTATTGATCCGGGAACACAAACGGGAACACGTTTTAGATTACGTGGAAAAGGAGTTCCCTACTTGAATCACAGCAAATCCCGTGGGGATCAATATGTTGATGTAGTTGTAGAGACACCAACAAAACTTAATCAACGGCAAAAAGAAGCTTTTGAAGAGCTTGCAGCGGCATTTGGAGAAGAAGTTACAGCAGGTAAGAAAAAAAAAGGGATATTTGACAAAATGAAAGACGCATTTGAATAAAATGCGTCTTTGCCTTAAGATGAAAGGGTCATTATGAAATATATTGAAATAGAAACCTTAGTGCATCGCGACGATGCGGATATTTTTTGCGCAGACCTATATGATTATCCTATTCAAGGTGTAGAGATTCTTGATGAGTATATATCAAAACAAGAGCAACAGCAGATGTTTGTTGACGCATTAGATTTTGATAATACCATGGAAGAGTATGTAGGGATACGCTTCTATCTTTCAGAAGAAGAAGACGTTACAACCATCTTAGGTGAAATAAAGCTTCGATTTCCAAAATATGTTTTTAGACAAGGTAAAACAGATGATGAAGATTGGGCGCACAATTGGAAAAAATATTATAAACCATTTGCTATTAGCCAACGTATTGTTGTTAAGCCGATTTGGGAAGACATGAATGATTGGCCAATGTATAAGGATACAGAGATAATTATTGACATTGATCCTGGGATGGCATTTGGTTCGGGAACCCATGAGACGACCTCCTTATGTATGAAAGCCATAGAAAAATATACTGAACATGGTGATAGTTTTGTAGATGTAGGGTGTGGAAGTGGTATCTTAGGCATTGCTGCCGCTAAACTTGGAGCCGGAGTGGGGCGCTTAATTGACATTGATGCAAGTGCATGTAAAATTGCAAAAGAAAATGTCGCTTCTAATCATGTAGAAGATCAATTGACGGTTTATCAAGGAGATCTGCTTGAAAATGTTAATGAACATATAGATTTTGTCGTAGCAAATATCTTTGCTGAAATTATTATATCTATTACAGAGAAGGTCCACCAAGTTTTAAAGGATCAAGGTATATTTATTGCATCAGGAATTATTAAAGAAAAAGAAGCGCAGGTTGTTTCACATTTAGAAGCCCAAGGCTTTGAGATTATTGAGATTAATCGTGATGGAGGTTGGGTAGCCATCATTTCAAGAGCAAGTGTCATAGCAGGAAAAGAGGTGTGAGATGTATCATTTTTTTGTGGAGAATACAGCAATAGACGATACGCATATTCACATTACAGGACAAGACGTAAATCATATTATGAATGTTCTTCGTTTAAAAGAAGGAGAGCCTCTTGTAATTAGCAATGGTGAAGGGTTAGAGTATCAGTGTGAAATCGAAGCATTGACGAATGAAGTAATTCAGTGTAAAATACAATCAGTAGATAATTCCATGAGTGAATTACCCATTCAAGTGACGCTTTATCAAGGTGCACCTAAACAAGACAAGATGGAACAGGTTACACAAAAATGTGTTGAGTTAGGTGCGTATGAGATCGTCTCCGTTCAAATGCGCCGTTCTATAGTAAAGTATGATGAACAAAAGGCGGTTAAAAAAGTTCGTCGTTGGAATGCGATTGCGCAATCTGCGGCTAAACAAAGCAAGCGAGGCGTTATTCCATCGGTTAGAGGCGTACTTAACTGGCGCGAAATGTTGACAGAGCTAAAAGACTATGATAAAGTCATAATTCCGTACGAAAACACACGAGGAATGTTAGGGACACGAGAAGTTTTCAAACATTTGCATGATGCAAAAAAGATTGCTGTCTTGATTGGTCCGGAAGGTGGTTTTGATCCTGAAGAAATCAAAGAGCTATTAGCTATTGGTGGAGAACTTGTGAGTTTAGGGAATCGAATACTTAGAACAGAAACAGCCGGCATGGTCTTTATGGCAATGCTGATGTATGAAATAGAGGAGGCCTAGTTATGGCAGTTAATGTGATGATCGTTGATGATGCGGTTTTTATGCGTACTGTATTAAAAAAAATGTTGACCGAAGAAGGATACGAGGTTGTTGCTGAGGCGAGTAATGGTAAAGAAGCAATTACGAAAGCTAAAGAATTTAAACCAGATATTATTACTTTAGATATTACAATGCCTGAGATGGATGGAGTTACAGCAATTCCCGGAATCGTAGAATCAAGTCCTGAGAGTAAAATTATCATGTGTTCTGCAATGGGACAACAGCCAATGGTTGTTGATGCAATAAAAAAAGGTGCCAAAGACTTTATTGTAAAGCCATTTCAGAAAGCCCGAGTTTTACAAGCGATTGAAAATGTTTTAGGAAAATAAAACGTATGATAGGGATGTAGGTGGGGAACTACCTACATTTTTTTGTGTTACTGAACCAAAAGGCATCATGTCCTTTTTTGTGTGAAGAGTGATTTAGCCGATTGGTATTGAAAGGAAGAAAAAGAAAATGAACCTATATTTTGATCATGCAGCGACGACACCGCTTTGTAATGAAGCGCTTAAAGCAATGCAACGTATGCTGCAAATCGATTATGGCAATCCATCAAGCCTACATGCCAAAGGTTTGGATGCAGAAAATGAAGTGAACAAAGCTAGAAATTATATTGCCAAACTACTTGGAGTTAAAGAAAAAGCGATTTACTTTACCTCAGGAGGAACAGAGAGTAATAACTTATGCATTCAAGGGGTAGCTAGAGCGTATCATAGAAGTGGCAAGCATATTATTACATCAAAAATTGAACATGCATCTGTTGGTGAAACATTCACATTTCTTGAAAATCAAGGATTTGAAGTGACGCGTCTTCCGGTGGACCATACAGGTCAAGTTTCTCTTGATGTATTACGTCGCGCAATCCGTCCGGATACAACAATAGTGTCCATCATGCATGTTAATAATGAACTTGGAACTATTCAAGATATTCAGTCCATTGGTAAGATAATCAAAGAAGTGAATCCAAACACACTTTTTCATGTTGATGGTGTGCAAGGGTTTGGAAAGTTTAACCTACAGCTTAAACAGTGTCAAGTGGATATGTACTCTGCAAGTGGGCATAAAATCTATGGTCCCAAAGGTGTCGGATTTGCTTACATTAATGAAAACATAAAAATCATTCCCCTGCAATATGGTGGTAGTCAACAAAAAGGTGTTCGTCCAGGAACAGAAAATGTTGCTGGGATTGTAGGAATGTATGAAGCAGCAAAACAAATGATGTTAACAAATGAAGAACGCTATTCCCGTCTGATTGAACTTAAAGCATATTTTGTGGAACGGCTTGTAGAAGAACTTCCGGATTGGTATGTTAATTCAAGATATTCTACTGGAGTATTTGATAAAGAAATTGCAAGTCCATATATTGTTAATATCCGTTCAAAATCCATTAAGGGTGAAGTGTTACTACATAGTCTTGAAGATGACAAAATTGCGGTAAGTACTGGATCCGCATGTAGTTCAAAAAAATTAAATGTATCGCATGTGTTAAAAGCCATTGGGTTAAGCGATGAGGAAAGCGACAAATCCATCCGCATTAGCTTTACACATAGTCAGTCAAAAGAAGATGTAGATTGTTTAATTGATGCATTGAAAAAAAACGATAAAATATTTGGTCGATTTGTAAAAAAATAATGGAGGTTTTCATGAAAAAAGCATTTTTAATTAAGTATGGCGAAATCGCATTAAAAGGGAAAAACAGATATATGTTTGAAAATATTTTGATGGACCAGATACGTCATCGCATAGAAGCTTTAGGTGTGTTTAAAGTCCAAAAAGAACAAGGACGTATTTTTGTTGAACCACATTCGGATTATGAAGAGCAAGAAGTGCTAGATGCTATTAAAGAGGTCTTTGGAATTGCTTATATTTGTCCAGTGGTTGTTATTGAACGTGGTGATTTTGAAGAAATCAAAACGACAGTTACAGATTTTGTAAAACAGCAGTATCCGACACAAGACTTTACATTTAAGGTTGAAGCCCGCCGAGCAGTCAAATCTTATCCGGTAACATCTATGGAGATTTGTCGAGAAGTAGGAGCTCATTTATTAAATGCATATCCGGAGCTTAAAGTCGATGTACATAATCCTGAAGTTCGTATCTGGATTGAAGTTCGTGACCGAACTTATATTTATTCAAAAATGATTAAAGGGTTAGGTGGTATGCCAGTAGGATCAAATGGTCGAGCAATGCTATTACTTTCCGGAGGAATTGACAGTCCGGTGGCAGGGTATATGATTGCAAAACGAGGCGTAGCAATAGATGCAGTCTATTTTCATTCACATCCTTATACGAGTGAACGGGCAAAACAAAAGGTTATTGATTTGGCGCGTATTATTTCACGTAAGACAGGGCCCATTCGTTTGCACATTGTTCCATTTACAGAAATTCAACTAGCTATCTATGAGCAGTGTCCTCATGAACAGCTAACTATTATCATGCGGCGTGTGATGATGACTATTGCAGAAGCCCATGCAAAGTATTTAAAAGCGTTGGCTCTTGTAACAGGAGAGAGTATTGGACAAGTGGCTTCACAGACCATACATAGTTTAGTGGCGACCAATGCGGTATGTACGATGCCGGTATTTAGACCGTTGATTGGTTTTGATAAGCAAGAAATTGTAGACATTAGTGAAAAGATTGATGCATATGAGACATCGATTCTTCCTTATGAAGATTGTTGTACCGTGTTTGTTGCGAAGCATCCGGTAACAAAGCCAAAACTTGAAGCTATTGAAAAATCCGAGAAAAACTTAAAAGATATTGATTCAATGATTAAAAAAGCAATAGAAGATACTGAAGTTATTAAAATAAAACCAGGGCAATAAAAAAAGGGGCCATGCCCCTAGTCTTCGTTGCCTTAGATTTATTCAATGATAAAATCATTTAATGCACTTTTAACTTCATCAACGATGGATTGATCATGAATGTTTAATTCAATGGGCTTACTTAAATCTAAGCTGAAAATACCCATGATAGATTTAGCATCAATCACATATCGACCAGAAACAAGATCAAAGTCTGAATCATAACGACTGACTAAATTAACAAATGTTTTGACTTTGTCAATTGAATTGAGAGTTACTTGTATAGTTGTCATTTCCTTGCCTCCTTTATTTAATAAACTATACAATAATACTATCATAACCCATTATAATGTCAAGTTACAAATGTATTACTAAACTATTGCAACATGTAAATTTATTCTATAGAAAGAAGTGAAGATTATGCCGTCTGTTGCGTTTCATACACTCGGATGTAAAGTCAACCAATACGAAACCGAAGCTATGACTGAACAATTTGTAAAAGCAGGATATAATATTGGTGAATTTGATGAAAAAAATGATATTTACATTGTGAATACATGTACGGTGACCAATATCGCTGATAAAAAATCACGGAAAATGCTTTCCAGAGCCAAAAAAAACAATCCTCATGGCATCGTAGTTGCGGTTGGATGTTATGTTCAAATTCAACATGAACAATTAAAAGATATGCCATATATTGATTTGTTGATTGGTAATACACAAAAAAATCAATTGGTTGAAATTGTCCAATCGTTTCAAGATCAATCATTAAATATTGCTAAAATCGAAGACGTGCATCATAACATTGTCTTTGAGGAACTGCATATAGAAGCACAACAAAACAAAACACGATCAACATTAAAAATACAAGATGGATGCGACCAATATTGTTCGTATTGTATCATCCCATATACAAGGGGAATTGTCCGTTCAAGAGATCCCCAAGCAGTGATAAATGAAGTTAAAGAATTGGTCTTACATGGCTATCAAGAAATTGTATTGACAGGTATCCATATAGGATCGTATGGAAAAGACTTGGAAGGGGTCACGTTAATTCATCTTATTGAACAGTTAAATCAAATTGAAGGGCTAAAACGCATCCGTATTGGTTCTGTTGAGCCTGGTTTAATTAGTGAAGAATTTGTACAACGTTTAAGCCAATGTGAAAAAGTATGTCCGCATTTTCACCTTTCCATGCAAAGTGGAAGTGATAGCGTACTCAAACGTATGAATCGAAAATATACGTCAAAAGAGTACTATGAAAAAGTAGAACTGCTACGCCGATATTATACAGATCCAGCCTTAACAACGGATGTCATTGTAGGTTTTCCTATGGAAACAGAAAAAGAAGCGCAGACGACAAAAGCTTTTGTTGAAAAAGTGGCTTTTTCAGACGTTCATGTTTTTAAGTATTCTATACGGGAAGGGACAAAAGCTGCAAAAATGAAACCTCAAGTTGATGGAGAAGTAAAAAATCAGCGTAGCCAAGAGTTGATAGCAACAACAGCTCAGTTAAAGCAAGACTACTTAAATCGACATCTGGAAGCTAAGGTTCAAGTACTTATTGAAGAAGAGATAGAGCTTGAAGGAAAAATGTTTTTAACAGGCTATACACCGGAGTATATTCGCGTATATATTCAAGGTGATACTGGGCTTAAAGGGCAGATTATCCATGTAGATCTAGTTGAGCTTTTCCATGATGGAATACGAGGTGAGAAATCATTTGTAAAATGATTTTAATAAATAAACAATTGATATTTTAAGTGCTTTACTGTAATATGAGTATAGATATTGAAATATTTTATAGATAGGATGTGAAAACATGGGACTAGATAATACGCAATTTTTCAGACGACCTGAAAAAGAACCGGAAAACCAAGTGACAAAAACTATGAAAATTGTTTATGAATCTCTTGAAGAAAAGGGATATAATTCTATATATCAAATTGTTGGATACATACTATCAGGAGATCCGACGTATATTACCAGTCATAACAATGCAAGGACACTCATTAGTCAGTTGGAGCGCGATGAGCTATTAGAAGAATTGGTTAAAAACTATATTAAACACAATATTCGTGAGTAAGGATTGAATAAGCCATGCGTATAATGGGATTAGATTATGGATCAAAAACGATTGGGGTGGCGATGAGTGACCCTTTAGGTTGGACGGCACAAGGGATTGAGACAATTTCAAGACAAGATCCTGGAAATCTTATCGATTCGATAAAACGTTTAAAAAGCTTGGTTGATGAATATGAGGTGGAACTTATTGTTGTTGGATTACCCAAGCATATGAATAATGATTTGGGAGAACGTGCTGATCGGACGCTTTATTTTGTCAAACGTATTGAGCGAGAGCTTGGCATACCTGTAGCAACTTTTGATGAACGATTATCAACAGTTGCTGCTGAGCGTGTTCTTACAGAAGGAAATGTACGCAAAACCGAACAAAAAAAATATATTGATAAAGTAGCGGCCGCATTAATTTTGCAGACGTATCTTGATTTGAAAAGGAATTGAATAAGATGAATGACATGGAACGAATTGATTTTTATGATGATGAAACAGGAGAAAAAATAACATTTGATATTTTAAGCGCTATCCAATATAAAGAAGATGGGTATTTGCTTGTGATAGAAAGTGATACACAAGAAGAGGAAGAAGAAGTTCTTGCGTATGTACTTAAAGCTACATATTTAGAAGGAGACGATATAATCTATGAAATTGTCGAAGATGATGAGATCTTAGATGTTGTTTTTCCTATGTTGGAAAAGCAAATTGAAACTTTCGAAAATTGACAAAAAGATGAGTTTCATTTATACTGTTGATAATTGTTATTAATTAGAAAAGGGTAAATGGTGGAGAAATGGATGCTAAAAAAGAGCAGATTTGTATTCGATTAAAGGAGCATGGTTATAAGATTACGTCCCAGCGCAAGGTAGTACTTGATGCAATGCTGGCAAATCAAGATAAACATTTAACCGTTGAAGAATTGTATCAGATTGTGAAAGCTGAACATCCAGAGATCGGATTGGCAACGGTTTATCGTAATATACAGCTATTAAATGAACTTAAAATTGTTGAAAAACTGAACCTAGATGATGGATATATTCGTTATGAGTTAGCCAATGAAGACGAAGGACATCGCCATCATCATTTAATTTGTGATCAATGCGGAAAAGTCATTGAAGTAACGGAAGATTTAATGGGCTCTATTGAAAAAAGCTTTTTGGAATCCTATGGCTTTTTAGTGCATGATCATCAAGCAAAATTTTTTGGAGTATGTAAAGAATGTCAAGAAAAAAATGAAGAGATTCTTAAGCCTACTCGATAATTAGACGGAGGTGTTTTCTTGAAGAAAACAAATGAAAAACTGAAAATAATACCTTTAGGTGGGTTGGACAAAATCGGTATGAACATCACAGTGTTTGAATATAAAGATGAAATTGTGGTTGTTGATTGTGGTATTGCATTCCCGGAGGATGAAATGTTAGGAATTGACTTGGTCATTCCGGATGCAACATATCTAAAACAAAACATCAAAAAGGTAAAAGCGTTCGTGCTCACCCATGGTCATGAAGACCATATTGGAGCTCTACCTTATGTTCTTAAGGATGTTAATGTGCCTGTATATGGGACACGATTGACCATAGGCCTATTAGAAAATAAGTTAAAAGAGCATGGAATGATGAATTCAACAAAACGTAAGCGAATCAACCCGGGACAAAAGGTCAACCTTGGAAAGTTGTTCTCGGTTGAATTTATTCGAACCAATCATTCTATTGCAGACGCTTTGGCACTTGCAATCACAACGCCTGCAGGAACGGTCATTCACTCGGGAGACTTTAAGGTGGATTATAACCCAATCCATGGAAAACCCATTGATTTAGGACGTTTTGCAGAGTTGGGCAGACAAGGGGTTCTTGCATTGATGGCAGATAGTACAAATGCTGAACGACCAGGATATACGATGTCAGAAAGCAGTGTCGGAAAATCCTTCGATATGATTTTTGAAGAAAACAAAGGACGTAGGTTAATTGTTGCAACTTTTGCTTCCAACGTTGATCGAGTACAACAAATCGTAAACTCGGCGAAAAAATATCGACGTAAAGTTATTGTTCAAGGACGATCAATGGTTAATGTAGTCACCACGGCTTCAGAGCTGGGTTACTTAAAAATGCCCAAAAATATGTTGACGGATATTAATGATATTGATAAATATAAAGATGGACAGATTGTATTGGTAACAACAGGAAGTCAAGGTGAGCCACTAGCAGCGTTATCACGTATGTCAAGTGGAGCACATCGTAATATTCAAATCAAAGAAGGGGATGTTATTGTCTTTAGTTCAAAGCCAATCCCTGGAAATGAAAAATATGTATCCAAAGTTATTAATGATTTATATAAACGTGGAGCAGAAGTGATTGTTGAGGATACACATGTATCTGGACATGCATGTCAAGAAGAACTTAAACTGTTACATTCACTTGTGAAGCCTAAATATTTCATTCCGGTACATGGTGAATACAAACATCTGAAAAAACATGCAGAACTTGCAAGTAATCTAGGAATGCGTAAAGATAATATTTTCTTGCTATCCAATGGTGAGATTTTAGAATTGACGAAAACCCATGCTACCCGTAATGGCAGTATCCCTTGTCAACCGTTGTTGGTTGATGGCTTAGGTGTAGGAGATGTCGGTAATATTGTTTTGAGAGATCGACAAAAATTATCGGAAGATGGATTGATTGTTGTCGTAGTTACAGTACGCAAAGGAACATTAGAAATATTATCAGGACCCGATATTGTATCACGTGGCTTTGTGTATGTTCGTGAATCGGCAGATTTGATGCAAGAAACACGTGAAGTCGTTGTCAAAACACTTCAAAAATGCAAAGAGCGTAAAATAGAAGGATGGGCTAAGATGAAAAATGCAGTTCGAGATGACTTGCGTGAACATCTATGGCGCCAAATGAAACGTAATCCAATGATTTTACCTGTAATTATGGAAGTTGAATAAGAGGTGATATAATGGATATCAAAGAAGAAACGCTTGAACTCGTCAACAAAATAAAAGAAACTCAAGAATATATTGATTACTTAAATTATCGATCGATTCTTGAACGTAATGAAGAATTATTGTGTCAAGTTGAAGAATTCAGACGTAAAAACTTTGAAATTCAAGTGTCACACCATTATGGTGCATATAATGCGTATGAAAATTTAATTAGTCTAAAGCAAGACTATGAAGAGTTATTAAGTGAGCCGACGGTCAAAATGTTTTTGGATGCAGAGCTCAAGTTTTCCAAGCTGATGACGTCGGTTTATGATACAATCACAGAAAAAATAGAATTTGATACACATTTTCTAGAGTAGCGAAAGGTGATCTTATGATTAACAAAATTCTTGGAGACATTTTTAACTATTTGTTAAAGATTGTTATTATTGTAGTAGCTGTTTTTGCAGTATATCAAGCGGCAATTTGGGCATATGGTTCAGGGTATGAACTGATGGCAAAAGAGCCGGATGCCAATCGAACAATTGTCACCAAAGAGATCAGTATTCCAAAAGGTGCATCATCTGAAACAATTGCAAATATTTTGGAAGAAAATGAACTGATTCGAAGTGCAGTGTATTTTCGAGTGTTGGCAAAGCTTCAGGGTGTTGACGGATCGTTTCAGTATGGTGATTTTTCCCTTAATACCGGAATGGAGCCAGAAGAAATTATGAAGATTCTTTCTGAAGAAGGTGAAAAGCGTGAAGTCGTAAAATTCACTATTCCGGAAGGATTTACACTTGAACAGATTGCAGAACGTGTGGCAGCTCAAGGGCTATGTACAGCCAATGAATTCATGAACGCGGCAGAAAATGGCAACTACGGATATCGTTTTCTTGAACAACTGCCAGATCGCCCAAAACGCTTACAAGGATATCTTTTCCCGGCTACATATGAAGTTTATGCGGATGCGTCGCCAGAAGATATTATTAGTAAGATGCTAATGAAGTTTGATGATGTGTTTACACAAGAGTATTATGATCAAGCAGAAGAACTGGGCTATACAGTTGATGAAATTATTACGATTGCATCAATGATTGAAAAAGAGGTTCGTGTTGCAGAGGAACGTCCTAAAGTTGCAGGGGTTATCTATAACCGATTGAACATTGATATGAATTTACAGATGTGTAGTACCATTATGTATGCATTAGAAATTCCTCGTGATCGACTTTTGTATCGTGACCTAGAAATTGAATCACCTTATAATACATATAGAAATCCAGGATTACCTATCGGTCCTATAGCCAATCCTGGTGCTGCAGCCATTGAAGCGTCACTATATCCGGAAAGTCATAATTACCTGTACTTTGTATTAAAAGATCCGGAAACTGGAGCGCATGAGTTTAATGCAACGTTAGATGACCATAATGCAGCAAAAAATAAATACAATCAAAAATTCTAGTAAGGAAGACAGAAAATAGGCTAAAGATATCTTTAGCCTATTTTTGATAAAAGGAGTCCAACTTGAAAGATAATTATTCAATGAGCCATTATCTTGGCTATATTCGCAAAGAGGAGTCAAAGGCAATACAACAAATGAAAATATATGCGCAACAACATCAAGTGCCCATTATAAAAGATGATATGGCATCGATGATGAAGGTTTTAATTCAGATGGCAAAACCGTTACGAATTCTTGAAATTGGTACAGCTATTGGCTATTCATCTCTTTTAATGATGCAGGCGCTAGATGAAGTGGTTGATATTACAAAAGTTCGTATGACAACAATAGAACGGGATAAGACGATGGTTCAAAAAGCGAGCGAGAATATCAAAGCTTCAAGCTATGCCCCCTTGATTCATCAAATCGAAGGGGATGCAACACAAATTTTGGAACAGTTATGTCAAGACGAAGAATTGTACGATTTTATTTTTATGGATGCAGCCAAAGGTCAATATTTAACCTTTTTACCTTACGCTGTAAAATTATTGGCACATCAAGGAACGTTAGTATCCGATAATGTGTTACAGCAAGGCGATGTTGCAAAGTCGCGTTTTAATGTGCCTAGACGACGGCGCACAATTCACCAAAGGATGCGTCAGTACTTATGGGAGTTAAATCACCACGCGCAATTGAGTACTACGATATTAGATATAGCTGATGGGGCAACCATTAGTGTAAAGATTAAAGAATAGGAGAACAAAGTGAATAATTTAGAAATGAACAAACCGGAATTATTGATTCCAGCTGGAAGTCTGGAAAACCTGAAAATAGCTGTTGCCTATGGGGCAGATGCTATTTATATTGGTGGAGAAGAGTTTGGATTGCGTGCAAAGGCGCGAAATTTTTCAATAGAAGATATGAAAGCGGGAATTGCTCATGCCCACGCACATGATGTTAAAGTCTATGTAACTGCAAATATTATTGCCCACAATCAAGATATTCCAGCAGTTGAGGCATATTTTGAAGAGCTTAAGGAAATCAAACCGGATGCACTAATCATTGCAGATCCAGGGATTTTAGCTATTGCAAAAACAATTCTACCGGACATGGAATTACATTTAAGTACACAAGCGAATAATACAAATTACGCTTCCATTAACTTTTGGTATCAACAAGGCGTAAAACGTGTCGTTGTAGCTAGAGAACTTTCATTTTCGGAAATAGCAACGATACGTAGCAAGATACCTATGGAGATGGATATTGAGGCTTTTGTACATGGATCGATGTGTATTTCATATTCGGGACGTTGCCTGCTAAGTAATTATATGACAGGAAAAGATGCAAACAAAGGTGCGTGTACACATCCATGTCGATGGACATATCACCTGATGGAAGAATCGCGTCCAGGAGAATATATGCCTGTATTCGAAAATGAGAGAGGAACATATATTTATAATTCAAAAGACTTATGTATGATTGAATATATGGATGAAATTATTCGTTCTGGTATTACCAGTCTTAAGATTGAAGGACGTATGAAAACAGGGTTATATGTGGCAACGGTAACGCGTGCATATCGTAAAGCGATTGATGATTACTTTACAGATGTTGCATTATACAATGCCAATAAGTCAACCTATATGGACGAGATAAAAAAATGTAGTTATCGCCAATTTACCACTGGGTTTTATCATCAGCGTCCCGATGCAGAAGGACAGATATATGATAGTAATACCTATATACGCGAGTATGTTTTTGTAGGAAGGGTATTAGAAGATACCCAAAGTGAACTGACATTGATTGAACAGCGCAATAAGTTTGTGGTTGGTGACACTCTAGAGCTTATGAAAACAGATGGTTCAACCCATCTTTTTACTGTGGAGGCATTAACAACACAAGAGGGAGAATCAGTTGTCGAGGCGCCGCATCCAAAGCAAAAACTATGGATCAAGTTGCCGGTAAAAGCTTTGGAAAATGAATTGCTACGCAAAGTGGATCGAAAAATAGAGAAAAAAGATTAACTGTAGCAAAAGAGTATCTGATATAATAGAAAAAGAGAAGCAATTTAAGGAGAGGGTGATCAAACGTGAAAGCGTTTAAGAAAAAATTGCGTATTGGGGATTTGTTGATGCAATATGGCATTATTACAGAAGCGCAGTTAGATGAGGCATTAAATGAACAGCGCCAAAGCGGAGAAAAAATAGGAGAGGTTTTGATTCGCTTAGGTTTTGTTACGCAACAAAATATTAATGAGGTTTTGGAATATCAACTTGGAATTCCATTTGTTGAATTAAAAGAATATGACATATCTAAAGAGGCAGTATTAACTATTAGCGAGTCTCTTGCAAAGCGACATGTCTTGATTCCAATTCGGTTGACAGAAAGTAACCTATATGTCGCTATGGAAGATCCGCTTAATATTTTTGCGATTGATGACGTGAAAATATATTCGGGAAAAGAAGTCGTGCCGATGCTTGCGAATGAGGAAGATATTAAGTTTGCTATTGAAATGCACTATGGAAAGCAGCAAGCAATGAAAGCCGCAGAGGAGTATAAGCAAGAACAAGAAATTTATGTCGAAGCGCAAATCCAAGAAGAGACATTAAGTGGTGATATGGTTCAAAGCGCTCCCATTGTCAAACTTGTTAATACTATTATGGAGCAAGCTGTGCGCCATCGAGCAAGTGATATCCATATTGAACCCTATGAACGCTATATTCGCGTTCGATATCGTATTGATGGAAAACTACAACAAATGTTTGATTATGAAACCACCTTATTAAGCGCGATTGTCGCCCGTATTAAGATTATGGCGGGAATGGATATTGCAGAAAAACGCAAGCCCCAAGATGGACGTATCAACATAAAAGTTAATAACAAGGCCTATGATATCCGTGTATCAAGTCTTCCAACGGTTTATGGGGAAAAAGTAGTAATGCGTGTTAACTCCAAAGAGGGCTTTACAAAAGGAAAAGAAGAGCTTGGACTTTTTCGAGATGACCTTTTTAAGTTTGAAAGCATTCTATCACATCCTCATGGCATTATTTTAGTCACGGGACCGACAGGTAGTGGTAAGTCGACAACCCTATATACATCTTTAAATGAAATTAATCAAGAGGATCTTAATATTGTTACGGTAGAGGACCCTGTTGAGTCCCAGATTGAAGGGATTAATCAAGTTCAAGTTAATCCAAAGACTGGACTAACCTTTGCTTCGGCACTTCGTTCTATTTTACGGCAAGATCCGGATGTTATTATGATTGGTGAGATTCGAGATGCAGAGACAGCAGAGATTGCGGTCAAGGCATCGATTACCGGTCACTTGGTTGTCAGTACATTGCATACCAATGATGCTGCCAGTTCAATTAGTCGCTTGATGGATATGGGAATTGAGCCCTTTTTAATTAGCGCATCTGTTGTAGGTGTCATTGCGCAGCGCCTTGTGCGAAGATTATGTACAAAATGTCGAGAGAAAGTTTTAGCGACAGATGAAGAAAAAGCTATGCTCGATGTTAGTATGGGAGAAACCTTGTATGTATATAAAGAAAAAGGATGCCATTTATGTGGTAATACCGGATATACAGGACGAATTGGTGTCTATGAGATTCTACCGATTGATCAAAGTCTTCGTCAAATCATTAATCAAAAGGGAACGACAGATGATATTCGAAATAAGGCACTTGCACAAGGATTAAAGACGATTCGAGATAATAGTAAGCGTCACGTTCTTAATGGGACGACAACCATTGAAGAAATGATACGCATCTCATATGGAACGGAGTAGAAAGGGGGATATAATGACGATAGATGACTTACTGACACAAGCCATGGAAAAAAATGCATCAGACCTGCATTTAACCGTTGGCGTGCCGCCTATTTTAAGAATTCACGGCAAATTAACGTATATGGATTATGAACGATTAACACCGAGTCAATCTGTAGAATTAATTCGACCGATTATGTCTTCTGAGATATACAAACGATTTGAAGAATGTGGAGAAATCGATTTTTCATATAGCATATTAAATCTAGGGCGATATCGTGTTAATGTGTTTAGGCAACGAGGGTCAATGGCAGCAGCTATCCGGTTAGTCGCTAGTCAAATACCAAGCCCACAAAGCCTTGGGTTGCCACGATCAGTTGTTGATTTGTATAGTAAAAAAAGAGGACTGGTTCTTGTTACAGGACCTACCGGTAGTGGAAAATCAACAACCCTTGCCGCTCTTATAGATCAAATCAATAAAAATCGTAACGCACATGTGATCACGCTTGAAGACCCTATCGAATATTTGCATCGCCATCAGCGCTCTATAGTGAATCAACGAGAGGTAGGGGTTGATTCGAATTCATTTAGTCATGCACTTCGCGCTGCCCTGCGTCAAGATCCGGATGTTATTCTTGTTGGGGAGATGCGGGATTTAGAGACTATAGCCATTGCGATTACTGCAGCAGAGACAGGTCATCTTGTTTTGTCAACATTACATACGATTGGTGCAGCAAATACTATTGATCGTGTGATTGACGTATTTCCGCCACATCAGCAACAACAGATTCGTATACAGCTTTCAAGTGTTTTGGTCTCAATTGTATCGCAGCAGTTATTACCTAATTTTGACAAAAGCGGACGTGTTGCGGCCTTTGAGACGCTCCATGTTAATCAAGCGATTCGTAATCTTATTCGTGAGAATAAAACACATCAAATCAACTCAATAATTCAAACAAATCGTGACATGGGTATGCAAACCATGGATGAGTCTTTGTTAAACCTTGTTAATCAAGGAGTAATCAATCGAGAACAGGCAATTATGTTTGCAACAGACCCCAATACATTGGAGCGACGATTGCTTCATTAAAAAACAGAAGGAATATGAACAAATTAGATATATTATGAATAAAATATGAACAAATAATGAATAAATAATTGATTTATCCAATTGAGAGTGATATAATAATCTTGCTGTGTAAAAAGGCCAAAGTGAAGGGGTAGTATTATGGCAAAATTTAGTTATGTTGCATCAACAATTCATGGAAAAAAACAAAAAGGGGTTATTGAAGCTTCTAATCGTCAATCAGCGATTATAAAGCTCAAAGAGAACAATCTATTTCCGGAGACTATTTCTGAACAAGGAGCCCTACATGGTGAAGTCGTCTTAGGCAATCCGGTAAAGGTTAAGGATCTGACGATTTTTTGCCAGCAATTTGAGGCAATATTAAATGCTGGAGTCAGTGTTTTGGAAGCCTTATATCTGCTCAAAGAACAAACAGAAAATAAGTATCTTGCCAAAGTTGTCGCGAACATGTATGAGCGTGTTGAACAAGGGGAGGCATTATCTGCAACAATGCGTGCAAACAGCAAATATTTCCCTGAAATCCTTATCAATATGATTGAAGCGGGAGAAGTGTCTGGAAGTCTTGAAGTTGCCTTACATCGTATGGCAGAGCATTTTGAGAAAGAATACAAATTACAACAATCCGTTCGAAAAGCAACAACATATCCTGCAGTTGTTTCTGTAGTGGCATTAGCGGTTGTCATTCTTCTAGTGCTTGTTGTCGTTCCTACCTTTGTTAGTATGTTTGATGGGATGGGAATGGAGTTACCGGCAACGACAAGAGCATTGATTGCCACAAGCAATTTTATCAAATATCGATGGTATATCTTAGTTCCTGCGATCATAGTTGGTATTATTTTGATGCGAATTTATGTTAAGTCAGAAGTGGGAGCGATAACATTAGCCCGAATAAAATTAAAGATGCCGATTATCGGACCCGTTCAGACAAAAATTGTGGCGTCTCGTTTTTCAAGGACGCTAAGTACATTACTTGCTTCGGGATTGCCCTTACTTGACGCACTTGCCATCGTGGCAAAAGTTGTTGATAATTACGTGGTTGAAAAGGGGCTTGAAGATGCAAGAAACCAAGTGAGCGAAGGTTCGTCCTTATCAAAGCCGATACGAGAATTAGGGGCTTTTCCGCCGATGATTACACATATGGTAAAAATCGGGGAAGATACAGGACAACTTGAACCTATTTTAAATAAAGTTGCAGACTTCTATGATGGGGAAGTAGAGTCTGCAGTTGCTCAGATGACCTCTTTGCTAGAACCAATAATCATCGTCGTTTTGGCAGTGGTCGTAGGCTTTGTAGTAATCTCCATTGTACAACCAATGTTTGGCATGTACCAAGGTGTAGGTAATCTATAAAGTTAAATTGATAACCCCCACAAAATATCTAATAATAGGAGTGTATGAGGAATGAAAAAAATGGTAGAGAGAATGAAAAACAAACAAGAAGGATTTACATTAATTGAGTTAATTATCGTTATCGCAATCTTAGCAATCATTGCTGTTATTGCAGTACCCAACATTTTAGGGGCTGTTGAAAACTCACGTCGTGCAGCAGATGTAGCCAATGCAAAAGTTATATTAAATGCTGCTGCACAGGTGCAAGCAAGGGAAGCCGGATTAACGCAAATTGATGGAACCTATATAATTGATGATGACATTGATGGTGAAGCAGGAGCAGAGGCAAATGCAGGAGACTTTGGAGATGCACTGGAAGTTGCATTGAATAATACAGTACCAGAACCTAGGCTTCAAGGAAATTCATTTGTACTTATTATCAGTGATAATACAATGAGCGTTCAAACTAATGATGGAGACGTAGTTGCGCCTAATCCAAGTGGCGAATATGACCAAGAATAATGGTAATAGCTATATGTATATTTGGTCTTTTGGTCGGGTCATTTTTAAATGTATGTATCTTTAGAATTCCTAGGCATCAAGAGATTGTTTACACGCCATCCCATTGTATGGCGTGTGGACAACAAATACAGTGGTATGATCTTATTCCAGTCATTAGTTACCTTATTCTTCGGGGGCGATGCCGAAGTTGTAAGGCAACAGTGTCTATTCAGTATCCGGTGATTGAATTGATTAATGGAATCGGATTTGTATGGGTATATAGTGTGCTGGGTTTTACACCACTAGGTGTGATAGCCGCTATTTTGTTTTCAACGTGTCTGGTCATTTCCGTGATTGATATTCAATGGATGATCATTCCTAATGGCATATTATTATTTTTATTAATCGTTGGGTTAATTTATGAATATTTTTTTGGGAAAGATTTTTTACACAGTATCTTTGGATTCTTTGCAGTTAGCATACCATTACTTATTGTTCATATAGTGACCAAAGGACAGATGGGCATGGGAGATATAAAGCTTATGGCAGTAGCAGGGTGGATTTTAGGTTGGCAAAAAATTATCCTGGCTTTATTTCTTGGGTCTGTTTTTGGATCGGTTATTGGATTGACACTGATTGGGCTTAAAGTGATGAATCGAAAACAGCGCATACCTTTTGGTCCGTTTTTAAGCGGAGGAATTGTTTTAGCTGCGTTGTATGGCGATAAAATTATTCAATGGTATTTTTTAATTATTCAACGTACATAAAGATATAGATAGAAGTAAAGTATAGGGGGAATACGATGGCACTTCCAAAAAAACTTGTGTCGATTGATATTGGTAATGAATGGATCAAAGTTGCATATATTCAAAGAAAAGGAAAAAAAAGTCACTTTGTGTTTGGCGAAAAAATCCCAACACCAGAACGAGCCGTTCAAGATGGTGGATTATCGAATCTAACAGAGATGGCACAATTGATACGAAACGTCTTAGATAAAAATCAGATTAAAGAAAAGCATGTAGTTTTTAGTGTTTCGAGTAGTAAGATTATTACACGAGAGGTTGAATTGCCGCATGTACCATACAAAAAACTAAAAAATATTATTGAGTTAAATGCAGATGAGTATTTTCCGGTTAATTTGGCAGAATATTGTTTGGATTTTACAATAACAGAAATTATTGAGACTGAAGAAGGAAAAAAAATAAAGGTAAACATTGTTGCCGCCTTAAAAAAACTGATTCAAACGTACATCGAATTAGCACGTGATTGTCACCTGGAAATAGTAGGCGTTGATTTTTCGGGAAACAGCATGGTGAATTTTGTACAGTATGAAAAATATGAAGGCACAAATCTATTTTTGAACATCGGTCCGGAAAGCACCATGGTTACGATTGTGTCAAATGGTGTTGTAAAGTTTAGTCGTAATATTCTTTTTGGTACTCAAGCAATTCATAACAGTATATGTCAACATTTTGATGTAGACTATAATGCAGCCGTTGCGTTGGCAAAAGAACGTCAATTACTCAATCCTAACCATAAGGATAATCCTTATCTACATAGCGATGTTACAAGTGGAATGGAACAAATCTTAAATGGAGTGGCGCGTTTGATTGATTATTATAGTTCGCGTAATCCAAACCCGATTGAACAGATATATATTATGGACGGAGGCTCTGAAATTGCTGGTGCGCAAGAGTATATATCAAAGTTTTTTGGATTAACCGTTAAAAAAGTCAATGGATTTGATAATTTTATAATCAACAGTGCAGGAGTGTCTGTAGATGAGCTTCATTATTATCCAATCGCTTTAGGTGCCACTCTATCGACAATGAATTTATTGCCGCTTTCAATAAAAAACAAAGATGAACTTCAAGCTAAAAAAAGAATTCCTATCCTTATAAGTATTTTGCTAATGGTTGCATTAGGAGCGCATTTTTATCAAGGCTATGCACAGTATACTTCTTTGGAACGAACAAAACGTCAGATTGAACAAGATATTCATGGGATGAGCGACATTCATGCCATTATTGAGAAACACAAAGTAGCACTTGAAGAACGTGATTTTAGAATAAAGATTGAAAATATGACAACGACACAATCAGATGGCTTGTTAACATTCATTCAAGAGTTAGAACGGACAATGCCGGAACAAGGGTTCTTGTCGGCTATTAATGTAACATCTGAGGCATTAACGATAAATGCTTCTTTTCGTGATGAAGAAACATTGGCACAGATGTTGACGTATTTGAAAAAGCAGACGGTCACTAGCCCTAACGGGGAATCCCTACCAATGTTTGAAGAAGTCTATATACCTGCAGTCAATCGCATAGGGGAAGCTGATAGTGAAAGCACAATCGTTTCAGCACTGATTCAATGTACCTATTCTAAACAGGAGGTGACCGATGATGACCAATAAAGAAAAATACTTACTCATGTTCTTAGGCGGAATCATTGTTGTTGCTATATATTGGTTCATGATTTATTCGCCTCTTCAAGAAAAAAGTCGTTTAATGGGCAAGGAAATTGAAGCATTACGTGAAGAACAGACTTTTTTAGCTTTAGAATATGCCAACAAAGAGGTATATTTATCCGAAACGTTAGAAGCACAAAACTATGTTCAAAGAGTGAACGATGGTTTTCCGGCTGGATTAGTCCAAGAAGACATAATTTATATAATGAAAACACTTGAAGATACAATCGACTCACTGACCATCCAGACGTATTCTATTGGAAAAGAAATGGTCGTCGTACAAAATATAGACGAAGAATCAAAGACAGATGAGAATACAAATTATGAACAAGTGATTCAAATTCCGGTGAGCGTCAGTTTTGAGACAACCTATAATGATTACAAACAAATGTTATCATTTATTCAAACATACCCTTCAAAACTTTCTGTCGGAAACATGAATGCCAACAGTGATTTGGTCAATAGCCAGGTGGTGTCAACCTTTGATATCTTTTTTTACGCATTAGAATCGCCTAATAGGGAGTATGAACCTACGGAGCATTTTGGCACATTTACACCCAAAAATGATTCGGTTTTTCGACCGATTTCCTCGTTAGGAATTCACTATAGTTCTGGTGTTCGAGCCGGAGAAATTCATGAAGTAGATGATCTAGTCATAGGAATTACGTCGATTAATTCAGCGATGGATACGGTCAATATGTATCGAGCAGGGCAAGAGAATTTAACAAAAATAACGGCAGATAATCCAGATAATGAGCCAATTGAAATACATATTAGTCAAAATAATGATGCGTATTACTATCGATATCGCACACGTTCCAGAACATATCCAGAAGATTATTCTATTGGAAAAGAGTTTGTTCCAGGTCAAGTAATTGATGTCAAAGTCATATCAAGCGGACGCTATGATGCGCAAGATACAAGTGGCGTCAATGCAACGTTAATAAATGATACAGATTTACCTATGATTGTTCGGGTTGAATATGAAGATGAGACCCGTCCACGGTTTAATGTTATCAATCAAGAGGGAAATGTATCCATTATTCAATAACAAGATTTTTAAGGCAAGAAAAGCGGGTGATCGGATGGGAAGAAAGCGTCTAGAAAAATATAAAAGCTTAAATCAAGGGTTTACACTAGTTGAAGTCATCGTCACCGTTGCCATTATAGGTATCGTTACTGTTCCTATTGCACTGATTTTTCAAAGTGCATTGGCTTCATCAATTCAAACACGCGAACAACTAAAAGCAACCCAATTGACACAACAGTTTATTGAAAGCATTAAAACCATGCATATGGAACAAGTGTTGGATTTAGATAGTGCAGTCGATGCAACTGGAAAATTAAGTGATGATGTTCTTTCGCGTTTTGATTTGCCTATGATTCCACAAGGATATGAAGTCTTTTTTATGCTAAGAAAGGATAATGTGGATATTGGCTATAACAATGAATTTGATGATAGTAAATATCGAATGCCTGTGTCTGAAATTGCAAATAGGACCCATACATTTGATGTGGAAATCCGACTAGACGATGCAAAAACTTCATCGGCTAGAGTGTATTTATATGATCGTGAACGTCACTTAATAGAGCATGAAATTATAGGGGCGGCGGAAAATAGGGAAGTTGCAATCAATATAAAGAAAATTAACTCGGATGAGTTAAAAATAGATGTTGAAATAAACGGAACCCATTATAGTGAAGAAATAAAAGCCATAGATTATGAAGGTATCATTAATATTGTTACATTAGATACTATGACGCAAGAAGACCATATAACAACCAATATAGAGATTACAAATAGCTCAGGAGACGTGGCAGATATTTATGTGTATGAGACGCCGCAAGATCAAATCAAACCGATCATTGACCTAAACACAGGAACAAATACCATTCATCGCAATATAACAGAACCCTTGATTTTTGACTATCGACTATATGAATTTGAAATTGAAGTGAACAAAAATGGAAAGCTGCTGTCTAAAGTTGTGACAACACGACTGGCAAAAGAGTAGGTGATGATTTTGATGCGACATTTACAAAGTGAAAAAGGTTCGACGCTTCTTATGACTGTAATTACCATTGCAGTCTTAACTGTTCTTGGAACAACAATATTATCCTTGAGTCTAATGAACTACAATATGAAGTTTACAGATACGATGATGAAACGTACCCAGTATTACTCCGAATCTGGTGTAGATCAAGTGTATTCAATTCTTGGATATTATGTAGATGAGGCTTTAAAATATGCATCTGATGAAACTGCGTTAGATGTTTTGCAGAAGAAGACGGTTATGGAAAATATACTGTCAGACATTCGAAGTTATGAATCTCAACTTATGCTAGACATGGTCTATTTAATTGAACAGAATGTGCTATATAATGGAGCTTATTCTACGAGCACAACACCCAGTGGTTATATGAATCGAAAATTATACCTTAAGCAGTTTTTAAGTAATATTCACGCAACATATAATTTGTATAATGATTATTCAAGTGGTTTGTATGAGGGGTACTTTTTAAAAGTAATGTCTGGAACCCCGGATCATATGACACGTGTTCTGACCAAAGCGGATGATTACTCAGATCACGCATACCATACAATTGTGTTTGATCAAGATGCAATGACGAGATATCATAATGAGCGAATGAATTATCACTTTAAGGAATATTTTAACAGTGCAGTATCTGCAATTGAAGCAGATATCAAATCTTCTGGAGGAACATCAAACTATATCTTTCTGGACCAAGAAGCTACGCTTGGAAATCTTATATTAGAAAGTATTGATTTTTCTGAAATCCTGGACTTTTCTGAGACCGATGGTCATGCATTGTATGATAACCAATTTGTCGTTAAAGAGTTAACATCCACATTTACATTTCATGATCGGACACAACGAACTATATCCACCGATTTAGTTATAGAAGCGCCAAAGGATATGATGCCAATTACTGTGAATCAGTCTAAATATGCCACAGTAGATAATCCCTTATGGCAATATGCGCTAGTAACGGAGAAGGATTTACGGTTTGCGAATGTGGATGCTGTGATCATAGGTAATATGTATGCACTGGGGACAAATCCTACAGGCGATTTTAACTTGGATCCACAAAATAGCAATTCACCGCGTAATACCAATAATTATAAGGGGGTTATTGTTGCAGGTCAGGATAATACTATTTCCGTATCTGGAGATGTAGTGACACAGAGCTTTGTTCAAATGGAGGCCGGAACTCAAAATTCTCACTTATCGGTTCTAAATGGTCATATTTATTGCGACAGTTTGGCCATTCAATCGGATTCACGTCATCATATTATCGGAGAGAATAATCGCATTGATGTTATCAATGGTAATGTCTACACCAAAAATGATTTGATATTAAATGGAAAAGGTAATCATATCAATATTGATGGAAATTATTATGGATTTGTTGGAAGGTCGAATAATTATCATCAATTAAGCTCTATTGTAATCAATGCAGATATTCAACGTGGAACAGGAACCTCATCATTAAACATCACTGGGCATCCACCCAAACATCCCATTGAAGAAGAAAGCGATAAAGAAGGTATTTTTATTGCAGGAACATCTTTTGTTAACGATACGTTTACACCAGACCCTAATAATGGACCTTCTAGTTTATATGAAACAGGAGAGAGCATGGGAATTCGAGGTAACTATTTAGCCTATGCATTTCCAATTTCAGATACAAGTGGATTAGCAGAAGGCGGTGCGGGCATCCAGATGGCGACGCCGGCAAAAGGAGCAGAATCTAGTCTTCAGCTATATTACAAAGTTGATGGCGCTTCAGATGTGATGTCGGTCGAGGACAAAGCGACATATTTTACACAAATCAGCCAGGAAGCATCTGTTGAACCTTTTATTGAAAAAGGTGATGGAAATATTAACATTGACCATGATGCTTATATTTTTACCCAAGGAGCAGTGATGGGCAACTCAGCCTCTGGAAATCAGACGATTGATGTACATAGCACCAATGGAAATCTGATGAACAATTATGCAGAAACAGAGATTTTACGAGACTATACATATATTTTGAATTACTTAAGACATAGACAAGCACAAGGGGATCCGATTGGATTTTATGGAGACACATCAAATGTTAAAGATACAATTGAAAACATGAAGAATGCGCGAGTGATTGGCAATTACTCCAATATTGATCAGACGCCTACAGCAGAGTGGATTGGGAAAGATGCTTCTATTGAGGAGGTGGATTATTATACGGTCAATACAGGATTATCTGGAGATAGTCAAGTAAAGGAAGTAGCTATTTTTCAAGGAACATCGCATCAACAAGACATATTGCTGATAGGGGACAATCCACCAGCCCAATATAGAGGATTACTCGATGGATTACAAACTATTAATGGTAAAAACTATTATGTCATCAATACAACGGATGAGAGTCCGACGCAAATGCAGGGTGTCGTCATTACTTCAGGTGAAGTGACGATTGTTGGTGATATGACATATTATGGGACAATCATTGCCCAGGAAAATATATATATAGAAAATGCGTCGGTCGATATTATTAATAATTCTATGGACGTTCGCAACTATTTGACCCAGCTTATTATGGAGACACCAAAACTATCAAGTGCATTTAATCGGGATACGCTAAACAGTCCGCTAGGTATTGAACTTAACCAGATGGAAGTGATTGAAGAAATATTAGTGGCTCCTGGCGATATAGGCGAAATGCGCAAGCATTATGAAGAATATATTCATATCAAGAATTGGAGAATTGCACAATGATTAAAAAAAGTGAACGAGGGTTTACACTTATAGAGATCATCATTGCTATAGCTGTGTTATCCATATTGGTTACAATCGTATCTATGAGTGTACATAGTGTTTTTGAAAATAGTGTTGAAGCCAATGTAGGTGAGTTCAAATCTGATTTGCAAGATATCCGCAATAGAACAATGATGGAATATAACCATTCATATGCGCTTATTTTTTTCTATGATGTCATAGAACAACAATATGGGTACAACATTTTTGAACAAGATACAAGTTCTGGTGCCATTATAGAGCTAAAAGAAAAAAGATGGCCAAAACATTTTATAGTGGATAAACAAATCAATGGCATAGCCACCCGAATAGAAACATTAAGTGCGAATCAAATTAAACAGGAGTTAACCTTTCGTTTTTCAAAAGAACTTGGTGACGGAGTGGAAAGTAACTTTGACGGTGATAGCATTTCAACATATAACAGTACACTAGGAACCAGTCAAGTAATTAAACTAAATATTAGAAGCCAAAACACAACCAAAGCGATGGAGGTTAGTGTTGTTAAATTGACAGGGCGGGTGAATGTTGATGATTTATAAAAAGAAGCTTATTCGAAAAATGGATGGATTTAGTCTTGTAGAATTATTGGTAGCATCTGTTATTGTATCAATTATTGTCGGTGTCATTGGTTCATTCCTTGTCATTCATATCCAGTCATTTGAAACAGCAAAAAGTTCCATCGATATACAATATGAGGGGCAACTGGCTCTAAATCGTATCGGTAAAGTGGCGATGGAATCCGGTGGAGTATCCTATATAACATCAGATCAACGAACGGGCATGGAACATAATGCGATAACTTCGACAGGACGAATTGATAATCCTTATGCATTGGTGTTTGAGTATGTGAGCGAAGGAAATCATGGGGACAAGGTTGTTTTTTTGCACGATTTTGTATATAATCGAATTGTATTTAAAACAATAGATACATTAGAGAGTATGCCCTATCAAATAGACTATAACGTATCCATGCTGAATAGTGAATGGTATGTTTTCGCAGAATATGTGGATAGCTGGGCTGTTGAACCTAGTTATAATCAGTCTTTTGAAGAAAGCGGAGGAATCAATATATTTATCAATTTCAGAAAAAATGATTCCACAATCTCGCTAAGTAATACCTATAAATACAGAAACAAGAACTAGGATAGCACTAAGCTATACGGAAAGTAGGTCAAAATGAAACAATTATATCCAGATGAATATGTCTCTAGCATTTATAAGATTAACTTCAAACGATTATGGCAGAAAGGATATAAAGGGTTGATGTTTGATTTGGATAATACTTTAGCCCCTTATGACCGTGAACATCCAGATGAAGAGCTAATACGCCTTTTTGACACATTGAAAAAAATCGGGTTTAAAATTGCCCTTGTATCAAACAATAATGCGCAACGGGTTCATAAGTTCAATACACGCCTTAATGTGGATGCCTTTCCACGGGCGAATAAACCACTTACACGTCAGCTTCGCATCGCTATACGCAATTTGAATATTGAGTCAAAACAAACGGTGTTCATTGGTGATCAATTGTTTACTGATGTATGGGTTGGAAAAAGGCTAAAGTGTCGAACGATTCTTGTAAAACCAATTCAAGATAAGGAACAATGGGTGTCTAGAATTAAGCGTGGCCTAGAAACGAAAATTTTACGCCAATATATGCGCCATCGTAAAAAAAAGTCATCTTAGTGGAGGAGAATTTATGACACATCATCAAAGAAACATTGACGGGAAAACAAAAGTATTTGGATTGTTAGGGAATCCGGTTGAGCATACGCTATCGCCTTTTTTACATGAGCTTTTTTATGAGGCGGCGGGCTATAACGGCACCTATAATCCTTTTTTTGTTCCTAAAGGATGTCTAAGGCAGGCGGTAGAATCTGTACGTGGCCTATCACTGGCGGGACTTAACGTGACTATTCCGTATAAAGTTGAGGTTATGGAGTTTTTGGATGCGATTGATCCGGTGGCAGCAGCGATTGGCGCTGTTAATACAATTGTTCCAAAAAACGGGCAATTGGTTGGATACAATACGGATTGGATCGGACTGAAAATGGCATGTACATATTATAACATTCCAATACGCAATAGAGATTGTGTAATAATAGGTGCCGGAGGGGCTGCTCGTGGTGCCGTTGCCATGTGTCTAAAAGAAGAGGCGCATTCGATTACCATTTTAAACCGAACAGTGGAAAATGCAGTTCAAATAAAAAACAGCTTACAAGATATGGATAAGAATATTCCCATTTATGTTGGGAATTTAGAAGCAATAAATTTGATAAAGGATGCATCCGTTGCATTCCAAACAACGTCTGTAGGCATGCATCCATATGAGGCGTTAAGCCCAATAATAAGTGAAGATTTTTTTCAAAAAGTTGACTTTATGGTCGATATAATATACAATCCAAAAGAGACTGTTTTTATGACAAAAGGCAAAAAACATCAAGCAACGGTGCTAAATGGACTGAGTATGCTGTTTTTTCAGGCGTTAAAAGCATTTGAGTATTGGACAGATATAACCTTAACGGCGTCTCAAATAGAATGGTGTTTACACCGTTTGGAGACTACGGTATACAACAATACAAATAATTGAGTAGGTGAATCGTAGATGAATAATGTAGTGTTAATAGGATTTATGGGAAGTGGAAAATCATCTGTTGGAAAGGTTCTTGCAGATAAGTTGGAACGCAACTTCATTGATATGGATGATGAGATTGAAGTGGGTGAAGAAAAGTCAATTAATGAAATCTTTGAGGCATATGGTGAAGAGCACTTTCGTGAACTAGAGACATCCTATTTAGAAAAACTGTTGACTAAAAAAAACAAAGTTATCGCAACAGGTGGTGGCGTCATATTAAAAGAAGAAAATATTAGCATATTAAAACGCATCGGGACGGTGGTTTTTTTACATACACCTCTTGACCAATTGCTTAATAATCTTCAAGATGATACAAAAAGACCCCTATTAAAAGATGAAGATCATGCGACAACAATTAAAAATTTATTGAATTTAAGGGAACCTATTTACTTTGAAGCGTCGAATATGATTATACAAACAAAAGATAAATCTATTGAAGAAATAGCAGATGAAATTGTTAGCTTATTATAGTAAAAAAGAGGTGGAAGATGCGAATTGCAGTTGTCAACGGGCCGAATCTGAATTTTCTTGGAATTAGAGAACCACAAGTCTATGGTCATGAGACATATGAAGATTTAATTTTTATGTTAAGGGACTATGCAATGGAAAAAAAGATTCAATTTGATTTTTATCAATCCAATAGCGAAGGTAGTCTTATCGATTATTTACAGCAATGCTACCATAAAAAATTTGATGGTATTGTTATAAATCCTGGGGCTTATACCCATTATAGTTATGCAATAAGAGATTGCATTGCATCCTTAAGTATCCCTACGGTTGAAGTACATTTGTCAAACATCCATGAGCGAGAAGGCTTTCGAAGCATTTCAGTTGTGGAAGATGTGTGTGTTAAACAGATATGTGGGAAAGGCTTTCGTGGATATATAGAGGCAATAGATTTTTTATGTACTAAAGAAAAGAGGTAATGATATGAATCGTGTTCAAGAACTTACAAAAAGAATGTACACACTGTCAATGGACGGTGTTTTGATATCAAGCAAATATAATCGCCGATATTTGTCAGGTTTTACAGGGTCATCAGGATATTTACTGATTACTGATCAAGGGCGTTATCTATTGACGGATTTTCGGTATATTGAACAGGCTACAGCTCAGAGTCCTGAATTTCAAATTATTAATTACTTTGAAAAAGGTCTAGTTGAGACGATTTCAGATCTTATCAGCGAAGCACGTATCAATAATTTAGGCTATGAGGACACGACATTAACCGTCAAAGAATTTAACCATTTATCAAGTGCGATAGATCAGTGCAATTGGTCTGGAATCGGCAACATGGTAGAACAAATTCGTATGATAAAAGATGCAAATGAAATTAAAAAAATACGACATGCAGCATCAATAGGAGATGCAGCGTTTTCTCATATTCTGAAGGTGATTAAGCCGGGAATACGAGAGATAGACGTTGCCCTTGAATTAGAATATTTCATGAAAAAGCAAGGGGCTAGCAAGCTGTCATTTGATACCATTGTCGCTTCAGGAAAACGTTCTAGCTTACCGCATGCGACTCCAACAGAAAAAACGATTGAAAAAGGTGATTTTGTCACCATGGATTTTGGATGTATCTATGAAGGCTATTGTTCGGATATGACACGTACGATTGTTGTTGGCCAAGCAAGTGAACGTCAACGAGAGATATATAATCTTGTTTTAAAAGCACAGTTAAATGCATTAGAACATATTAAGTCGGGAATTATCGGAAAAGATGCAGATGCCTTAGCACGCCAAATCATTGATGATGCAGGCTATCGTGCGAATTTCGGTCATGGCTTAGGACATAGTTTAGGTCTTGAAGTGCATGAGCAACCGAGGTTTTCCTTATTATCTGAGGAAGTGATTTTAACGGGAATGGTCATGAGTGTTGAACCTGGTGTATATATTCCGGATTTTGGTGGAGTAAGAATTGAAGACTTAGTTCTTATCACTCAAGATGGAATTGATAATTTTGTTTCGTCAAGCAAGGAATTAATCGAACTGTAAAACAATTTTTTACTTGATAAATTAGCAGACATGCTATAAACTGTATTATGAAATTGTGTGTGAAATACGACACATATTAGGAGGATTAATATGATTCAAGCTGGAGATTTAAGAAATGGTGTTACGGTTGAATATGAAGGCAATATTTATTCCGTTATTGAGTTTCAACATGTAAAGCCAGGTAAAGGTGCAGCCTTTGTAAGAACAAAATTAAAAAACTTAAAAAGCGGTGCTGTATATGAGAATACTTTTAGACCGAGTGAAAAATTGAAAAGAGCTCATATCGAACGTTATGACATGCAGTATTTGTATTCAGATGGTGAATTATTCCATTTTATGAATCAAGAAAATTATGAACAAATTGCATTGAATGCGGATGATCTTGGTGATGCATTAAAATTTGTTAAAGAAAACGAAGTTGTTAAGATGCTATCTCATGAAGGTCGTGTCTTTGGTGTGGAACCACCAATTACTGTAGAACTTGAAATTACACATACGGAACCTGGAATTAAAGGGGATACATCTACAGGTGCAACAAAACCAGCAACAGTTGAAACTGGAGCAAATATTTTAGTGCCTTTATTTGTAAATATGGGCGATATGGTTAAAATTGATACGCGTACAGGAGAATACCTCTCAAGAGCGTAAAACTAACGGGTCAAACCGTTAAAAGCATCGTAAGGTGCTTTTTTTTTCGAAATAAGCATAGTTAATTGCATATTAGAAATACTTTGTATATAATAGTAAGTATACAAATCACAATATTGAGTAGGAGGCTATTATGGATAGACAATTATTTAAGATACATGAATCAAAAGATGTAGGTTCTGTACACATTGCAGACGAAGTGATTGCAATCATTGCAGGCATGGCTGCTTCAGAAGTTGATGGTGTTGCTGGTATGGTTGGGAACTTTACAGGAGACCTAGTAGAGCTTCTTGGTAAAAAGAATCTATCTAAAGGTGTCGCAGTTACAGTTGGCGAAGGTGACGTTACACTTGAATTAGCTGTGATTGTAGAATTTGGATGTGCACTTGTTGATGTCACAAAGTCGGTTCAAGAAAAAGTGAAAGTCGCTGTCGAGACAATGACAGGTTTAGACGTTAAAGAAGTGAATATAAAAGTAGCAGGCGTGAATGTTGATAAAAGTAACGCTTAATCGGAGGAAAATATGAACCGTCATAAACAAAGAGAATTAACGTTTAAATTACTTTTTTCATTAGATGTTGATGGAACACATTGTAATGTAGAAGATATAGATGTGTCACTTCAAAGTCTAGAATTAAAAGATGAAGAGGATCAGGAATTAATAAAAACACGTGTATTAAAGTTAGTTGAATATGTACAACCTATTGATCAATTGATTGAAACGTGTTCGGACAAATGGGCCATTGACCGTATTGCAAAGATAGAACTGGCTATATTGCGGGTTGCTGTCTTTGATATGCAATATGATGATGTTCCTGTATCTGTTGCCATAAATGAAGCCGTTGAATTGTCAAAAATATATGGTCAAAGTCAATCTTCACGTTTTGTCAATGGTGTCTTAGGGCAAATAGCAAAAAAAATAGTATAAGAGGGCATTATGGATAATGTGTTATCTGTTTTCCAATTAAATACATATATTAAACGTACATTTGAACAAGACTTTATTTTAAAGGCACTGTCTGTTGAAGGCGAGTTGTCAAATTTTAAAGCACATGGATCAGGGCATTATTACTTTACATTAAAAGATAATAAAGCTCAGGTTTCATGTGTATTATTTCGTAGTTACGTTACAGGTGAAGAATGCGGCTTAAGCGATGGGACAAAGGTTATTGTAAAAGGTCGTGTATCGGTCTATGAAAAAACCGGACAGTATCAAATCTACGTGACATCTATACAAAAAGCTGGTCTAGGCAATCTTTATATCCAATTTGAAGCGTTAAAGAAAAAATTAGAAGAGGAAGGACTTTTTGATACCACATATAAAAAGTCTATTCCAACATATGCAAAACGTATTGGTATCGTCACAAGTGAAACCGGAGCGGCTATTCGCGACATCGTTCAAGTGGCGAAACGACGGTATCCTTTTGTGGAACTGATTTTGTACCCAAGTTTAGTCCAAGGCAATATGGCTAAGGAGTCGATTGTCAATGGAATTGAGTATTTTAATGCCAATGAAACTGTGGATGTCCTCATTGTGGGACGTGGTGGAGGGTCCATAGAAGACTTGTGGCCTTTTAATGAAGAAGTGGTTGCAAGGGCTATCTATGCTTCTGATATTCCAATTATCTCTGCAGTCGGACATGAGACAGATTATACCATTGCAGACTTTGTATCTGATATGAGGGCGCCAACGCCTTCTGCTGCAGCTGAATTAGCCGTATTTGATTACTATGTGGCAAAACAGCAACTGACTCAATATCAACTTTGGCTAAGTCAACGACTCAATCATTCCATCGTAGCAAACAAGCAAACCCTTGAGCATCTACAAAAACGTTTGGATGCATTGCATCCAAGGAAGCGCCTTGAAGACCGATTAAATCATGTTGAGCAATTAAGAGAATATATGCAAAAAAACATGAGGTTTTTATTTGAAAGAAAAAAACAAGAGCTTGCGTTACTTCGTGAGCGTTTAAAAGGTCAATCTCCTTTACGTTCCCTTGAAGACGGGGCTGCATATGTGGAAGTGAATGGGCAACGTATACGTTCGATCAATGAACTTTCCATAGGTGATGAAATCGAGCTTTATATGCAGGATGGAAAAACAGTGACAAAAGTTCTTAGAAAAGAGGTGTTTTAATGGCTGAACAAACATATGAAGAAATGATTAAATCTATAGAGCAAGTATTAGGTGAATTAGAACATAAAGATATTCCTCTGGATGAAGCTGTTGCAAAATATAAAAAGGGAATGGAACTTATTGAATCATGTACCCAAAAATTAGAAACGATTGAAAAAGAATTGAGAGTAATTGAATGAAAAAGTTAGATGAAATGCAAAAAAAAATTGAGGCAATATTAAGTAGTTATCTTCCAAAAGAAGAAAATCATGAGAATTCTATTGGAATAGAGGCTGCACGATACAGTTTTTTAAATGGTGGGAAACGTTTGCGTCCAATTTTAATGTATGCGGCGTATCAATTGATTGCTAAAGAGGTTGAAGAAGATATTATCTTCCCTTATATGGCCTCTATTGAAATGATACATAACTATTCATTAATTCATGATGACCTACCGGCAATGGATAACGATGCTCTTCGTCGTGGCAAACCAACATGCCATATTGTTTATGGAGAAGCAAATGGAATTTTGGCGGGGGACACTTTACTAAACTATGCTTATGAAACACTATTTAAGACATTAACACGTCAGATGCATGCCGATATATCGAATGAAAAAAGCAGACGTTTAGTCTATGCGGCTTCCATCCTTGGAGAATATGCGGGGATTCATGGAATGATTGGGGGACAAATTGCAGATATCGCTCATGAAAAGGAACCAAAAGTTTCAATAGATACGATGCTCTATATTCATGAACATAAGACGTCAGCGCTTATAAAGGCGTGTTTTGAAGCCGGGTGTATACTTGCAGGTGGAACAAAAGCTGATCAAGAAAAATTCTCGCAAATTGGTAATGCTCTAGGATTAGCTTTTCAAATTCAAGATGATATCTTAGATTGTAATAGTACCCAAGAAGTATTGGGCAAACCGATTGGCAGCGATGAAAAAAATGGTAAGATGACGTATGTTTCATTCTATGGTATGGATGAAGCGACAAAACAAGTAGAAAAGCTCTTTGAGCAAATTAATCAAACGATTGAAGAATATGATCCCCATCATGAATCAATGCTAGCTGAGGTTGTTGAGTATATTCAGAATCGAAATCACTAAAGGACGTGAATAAACATGCAAATTGTAATGAGTATTTTTACAAACAAGATTTTTGCTGCAGCATTAATTGGATGGATCGTTTCTCAAGGCGTTAAAGTCTTGACTTCAATTATTAAACATAAAAAATTTGACCTAGAACGTGTTATGGGATCAGGCGGAATGCCTAGTGCTCATACAGCATCGGTTATGGCAGCAACCTTTGCTGTGGGACAAAATTATGGATATGATTCTCCGATATTTGGAATGGGATTAGTGGTTTCACTAATCATCATGTATGATGCTGCCGGGGTTCGGATGGCAGCAGGCAAGCAAGCCAGTGTAATAAAGGTGATTATCAAAGAGATTGGGGAACATCGCTTTCATTTTGATGAAGAACTTAAGGAGTTGCTTGGGCATACATACCTAGAAGTCTTTGTTGGAATGGTACTTGGTATAGTTATTGGAATCGTGATATAAATATGATATAATATGGTTTAACTAAAGATGCAGTATTCTAGTTAATTTTCTTATTCTGAAAGCGGGCCTAAAAATCCGTCAAAGGGCATATCGATGAAGTTCCTGGTGTTGGCTGGCGACGCCCAGTTGCGGGCTGATGCTGGGAGTTAAGACGTTAGGGCGATCCACAATGGCATGTGGGCGTTGACCCTATCGTCGTGGAGACCGACTATTTGTGGGAAGATCTTTTGGAAGATATCTTACGGTGTCGGAATAAACCTGTCATGCGGCGAAAGCTGTGGACAGTGTAGCCTGCCTTGCGTGAAGAGATGGGGATTATGATTTAGGCGTAGGGCTCTCGGCCAAGAGACTGAAGCTATTGTCATCTGAAACATGTCTTTGCTAAAAAGGCTAGGAATATTGAAAGTTAGAAAGGAAAACTTCTAGGCTGTTGGCAACAAGTTTATAGTGGATTACGGTGGGGTTAAAGGCGATCTAGCGTATAGTTTGGCGACAATTATAATGAGATATTAAAGGGAAACCGCTTTTTTTGGCGACAAAAGAGTTAGCTCATGGGAAAACCTGCTAGACCATAAGCCTCAAAATTTACATTATGAACTATCTTTAGTTAATAATAATCATTTAATTGATGAAGGAGTACATCGTTGGGGAAAACTGAACAAAAATTTAAATTTCGACAAAAAAACGTTAATCGAAAAGTGAATTATCATTGGATTGTAAGTATTACAGTCATTACACTTATTATAGCCATGCTCTTAGGATATTTTTCTATGATTTTTATGGATATTCTTTCACTTGCTGGTGCTGTATTTATTCTACTCTTCATAATTTTTATGGGGATTTTTTCAGATTTGATCGGAATTGCAGTAACTGCGGCCAATGAGACTCCTTTTCATTCTATGGCAGCAAGTAAGGTGAAAGGGGCTAGAGAAAGTGTGACAATTATTCGTAACGCATCAAGCGTGTCGAATTTTTTTAATGATGTGATCGGAGATATTGCGGGAATTATATCGGGAAGTGCTTCCTCTGCAATTGTGATAAAGCTGATGCTTGATTCGAATCGACAGGAGCTTATTTTAGGTATTATCCTTGGAGGGATTATAGCTGGAATCACAGTTGGAGGAAAAGCTATAGGTAAGGAAATTGCTTTACGTTTTTCGAATACAATTGTTTACCGAATTGGATTGATTATGTATTATTTTAAACGGTTAACTTTAAAAAGAAAATAGGTGTAAACATATGAAGATATTACCAACAATCAAAGAACCATCAGATATAAAAAAACTGAATATACTAGAAATGAAAAAACTGGCGAACGAAATTCGACGCTATCTTATAGATGTAACATCCGAAACAGGTGGGCATTTGAGCTCAAACCTAGGTGTTGTTGAATTGACCTTGGCATTGCACAAATGTTTTGATTCACCTGAGGATAAATTAATATGGGATGTCGGGCATCAGGCTTATGTGCATAAAATCTTGACAGGACGCTGTGATCAAATGTCGACAATACGCCAATGGAAAGGCTTATCTGGCTTTCCAAAGCGTAGTGAAAGCATTCATGATTGTTTTGATACAGGTCATTCATCGACATCGATATCCGCAGGTATTGGTATGGCAGCAGCCAGAGACTTAAATGGAGAGGAACAATACATTGTTCCAATTATTGGAGACGGTGCGCTAACCGGCGGCATGGCTTATGAGGCGCTTAATAATGGTGCCAACATAAAGAAAAAATTTATTATTATTCTCAATGACAATCAAATGTCAATTGATCGTAATGTTGGTGGTTTAGCATTATACTTAGATCGCTTTAGAACGGGCGAATTTTATAATGATTTTAAAAATGATATCGAAATAACACTTCGTAAAATACCAAAAGTAGGTAATTCTATTGTTAAAGGTGTACGTGGAGTTAAAAATGGTGTTAAACAACTTGTTGTTCCAGGCATGCTTTTTGAAGAACTTGGATATACTTATTTAGGGCCGATTGACGGACATGATCTTCGACAATTAATTACGAGTATTGAACAAGCAAAGCATGTTAAAGGTCCCGTTATTATTCATACACTAACATTAAAAGGAAAAGGTTACAATCCTGCCGAAAAAGATCCAATGACATATCATGGTGTAAAACCATTTGATAAAACTAATGGAGATTTTCATAAGGGCGTTGAAGTTTCAAAGCCTTCGTATTCGGAAATCGTTGGAAAGACGTTAACACATCTGGCAGATAGCAACAAAAAAATTGTTGCGATTACTGCGGCTATGTGTAGTGGAACAGGATTGAGCAAGTTCTCAAAACAATACCCACAACGATTTTTCGATGTAGGAATAGCCGAGCAGCATGCAGTGACTTTTTCAGCAGGGCTTGCCGCACAGGGATATAAGCCTTTCTTTGTTGTATATTCTTCCTTTTTGCAACGCGCTTATGATCAGGTTATTCACGACGTTGCCATTCAAAAATTACCCGTTGTATTTTGCATTGATCGTGCAGGACTTGTTGGTGAAGATGGAGAGACACATCAAGGACTTTTTGATTTATCTTACTTAAGCCACATTCCTAATATGACTGTAATGGCACCAAAATCAGGACAAGAATTAGAGGCTATGCTTGAATTTGCAGCCGAGTATAATGAAGGCCCTATTGCTATTCGTTATCCAAAGGGAAAAGATGAGATGCAATCGACAGATGCACCAATTACATATGGACAACCAGAATGGCTTATACAAGAAGAGAATAAGAGTTTGTTATTGAGCGTCGGACATTTTTATTCACGCGTTACACAGGTGCATGCTAGATTAAAAGAGCAAGGCTGTACATGTGATCTTGTGAATCTAAGATTTGTAAATCCTATTGATCCGGGATTCATTCAAACGATATCTCAAAGATATGAACGTGTGTATGTTTTTGAAGAAAATGTAAAATATGGTGGAGTGCAAAGCCGCATTGCACAAATGCTGTTGGAAGAAGATTCTTCTAAGATAGTAATACCAAGAGTTTATGGTATTGGAATTGAAAATCAATTTGTTCCACACGGAAAGATTTCTGATTTAAATCGTGCATTGCATATTGATGTTGAAGGTTTGACAAATCGAGTGTTAACAATAGAAAGAGCGAAGGATAATGGCAAATAAAGAACGTTTAGATATACTACTAGTAGATAATGGATATGTTGCAACACGAGAAAAAGCAAAAAAAATGATTATGGCAGGGTTGGTCTTTGTGGATGGCCAGCGTGAGGATAAAGCCGGAACCAAAATTGATACGACAGCAACAATCCTTGTAAAAAAAGATCCAAATCCCTATGTAAGTCGTGGAGGACTCAAATTACAAAAAGCGATTCAAACCTTTGATCTTTTGCTAGAAGGTGCAATAGCCATGGACGTAGGTGCATCGACAGGAGGCTTCACTGACTGTATGCTTCAGCATGGAGCAGCTAAAGTCTATGCGGTTGATGTAGGGTATGGACAATTTGACTGGGGACTTCGACAAGATCCACGTGTGGTTTGCTTAGAAAAGACAAACATACGTTATGTGACCGAGGCTGAGATTCCTGATTTGCTTGATTTTGTCTCAATTGATGTCTCCTTTATTTCTTTATCCAAAGTACTCCCGGCAGTCTGTGCGCTAATGAAGGAAGGTGCGACTATTGTTTGCTTGATAAAGCCTCAATTTGAGGCTGGACGCGACAAGGTTGGCAAAAAAGGTGTGGTTCGCGATCCCAAGGTTCATCAAGAAGTTATTGAGAACATCATTCATACATTTGGAGCGATTAATTTATCTATTAAGGGAATCAGTTATTCTCCTATTACAGGTCCTCAAGGGAATATTGAATACTTGATTTGTGCACAAAAAAATGAAACGTCGTCTATTGAAGCTTCTTTAGAAATCAACGCGAAGAGCTTAAAAGATGTTAGTGAACTTGTTAATAATGCACATCGTGACTTATACAGAAAGTGATGATATGAAAAAAATATTAATTGTACCTAATCCATCAAAAGATCCTTCATTTTTAATTACTCAACGTGTCATCGCATGGTTTAACAGTAAAAATATTCAGATTTTTATGCCGGATGAATATAGACACAATCAAGATTTTGCACATCTTTGTATCCAAGATGAACAGTTAGATATTATTGATTATGCAATTATTCTTGGAGGAGACGGTACTATTATTTCAGCCAGTAGAAAATATGCGGATAATGACATTCCACTTTTAGGCATTAATTTAGGGAACCTTGGCTTTTTAGCTGAAATTGAGCTGAGTGAGTTAGAAGAAGCCCTTCAAGCATTTGTTGATGATGGGTTTATTATTGAAGAACGAATGATGGTTACGGCAAATGTCCAAGATCATAAAGAGATAGGTAGGGCGCTTAATGATATTGTTATTACACGTCAATCAATCTCTCGAATTATTAGTTATGATGTTTATGTTAATGATTTATATATGAATACATATCGAGCCGATGGAATTATTATCTCAACACCAACAGGTTCAACGGCATATAATCTTTCGGCGGGTGGACCGATTATAACACCGACCAATGGCGTGATTGTTTTAACGCCCATATGTCCCCATTCATTAACGGCAAGAAGTATTGTCTTATCAGGGGAAGACCGAATAGATATTCGTTTTGATCAACCACGCAATAAACATGTCAATGACTTGTTGGTGACAATTGATGGTCAAGAAGTAACACGGGTCAATACGAGTGATATTATACGCATAAATAAGGCGGCAAAAAAAGTCAAATTAATGCGACTATGTAATAATGATTTCTTTGAAATTCTACGACGGAAATTATCATAAACGAATATGTGGTCATGTTATAGTGGCATGAACCGAGTGAAGGTGGTCTTATGAAAATTAAACGACAAACAAAAATTTTACAATTAATTACAGAGCAGGTTATCGAGACCCAAGATGAACTTGCAGAATTATTGCATCAAAATGGTTTTGAGGTAACCCAAGCAACCATATCACGAGATATTCGTGACTTAAAATTGACCAAAGTTTCTTTGCCTGACGGACGACAAAAATATGTAGTTCTTCAAGAAAAGACCATGAATCTCAACGAGAAATATATTCGTGTTCTTCAGGATGGATATTTGAGTATGGATAGAGCAATGAACTTAATTGTTATTCAAACATTAACTGGAATGGCAATGGCAGTTGCGGCAGCTATTGATGCACTAGATTTTGATGAAATTGTGGGTTCCATTGCTGGGGATGATACTATTTTTTGCGCTGTTCGCACCGAAGATGACTGCATTTCTATTATGGAAAAACTTAACCGGATTATTCATAGCGCATAAGGAGGACATATGTTAGCCTATCTTCATGTTAAAAATATTGCATTAATCGAAGAACTTGAAATTGACTTCAGTGAAGGGCTCAATATATTAACCGGTGAGACGGGAGCAGGTAAATCCATTATCCTCGGATCGATTCATTATGTACTAGGAGCCAAAATAAAAAAAGACTTTATTCGCACCGGAGCAAAAGAAGCTTTTGTAGAGTGTGTTTTTGATATTGGGCGAATTGGAGAAGAACGACAAGATATTCAGAGAATTCTTCAAGAAAATGGTGTAGAAAGTGATGAAGGCTCTATTATTCTTAATCGAAAAACAGCTCAAAATGGTCGAAGTGTTTTTCGGGTAAATGGCGAAGTCGTTCGTATGGAAGTTATTCGTCGCTTGGCAAGCTATTTGATTGATATTCATTCTCAACATGAACATCAATCACTACTTATCTCAAAAAAACAGTTGCAAATGTTAGATCGATATATTGGTGATGAACTTTTGGCAGTTTTAGAAGGGTATAATGGGGCATATAAAAATCATCGTCAACTTCTTGATTCAATCAATGAAGACATGTTGGATGATGAAAAGCGACGTCGAGAAATTGCTTTTTTGGAATTTGAAATTGATGAAATCACCAAAGCCGAATTAAAGCTTGGTGAAGATGAAGAACAACAAAAAATCTTTGATCGCCTTTCACATCGTAAAAAGATTATGGATATATTATCAAGTATTGAAAACACATTCTATGATGCCCCGGATTTTTCTTCAATGGTATCTAAGTATATTGGAGAACTTAACCGTGTGGTGGCTTATGATGAAGACTTGACCAACGTACTGGAGAGTTTGGCTCAAATTGAAGATATCTTAAATATGATTCATCATGATCTTTCAAAGTACATGGATGATGAAGAAAACTATGAAGAAGTGTTTTATCATGCCCAAGAGCGATTAAATACAATTAATGGTTTAAAACTTAAGTATGGTGATACACTTGTAGATATTCTTGAATATAAAAATAATAAAGAAGATGAGTTGGCTGATTTGATTCATTATGAAAAAAAATTACAGCAGACCAAAAAACAAATACATGCCTTGGAAATAAAAATGCAAGAAAATGCAGATAAATTAACATCCATTCGAAAAAAAGGAGCATTGGTACTCCAACACGAAATTACGGATGCTTTAAAAGCGTTGAACCTGGAACATGCTGAGTTTGGAATTACAGTCAAACCACTTGATAGCTACACACCGTTAGGAATAGATCGGGTTGTCTTTGAGATTTCGACGAACAAAGGTGAAGCCAAAAAGCCATTGTCAGATGTTGCATCTGGCGGAGAGTTAAGTCGTGTCATGTTGGCAATCAAATCCATCCTTTCAAGTGTAGATGGAGTAGATACTCTTGTATTTGATGAAATTGATTCGGGAATAAGCGGAATTACTGCGCAAAAGGTTGCTGAACGTATGCGTCGATTGTCAAGAGAACGTCAATTGATTTGTATTACCCACTTACCTCAAATTGCGGCGATGGCAGATTGCCACTTCTTAATTCATAAAGAGACCTTGGAAGATGCCACTATAACCCAAATGAAAACATTAAATGAAAAGGACAGTATCCATGAATTGGCTCGAATGCTAAGCGGAGCAAAGACAACAGATATAACGATTGCGAATGCGCTTGAAATGAAAGCACATGCTACAAAGGTTTAACCTTTATAGCATGTGCTTTTTTAATCGATACGAGTCAACTGACTAATATCAGGGTCGATAAATAATGAATAATTCGTATGATAAATCACATAGCCTGGCGGGCTTCCGGCAGGTTTTTTTAAATGTTTTTTTTGCGTGTAATCTACGGTGACTTTTGTACTTTGTCGGGCTTTACTATAGTATGCGGCTAAAGCAGCAGCCTCTTCGAAGCCTTTATCGGTAAGTTCTTGACCTTCACATTTTACGATAACATGAGAGCCGGGAACTTCTTTTGTGTGAAACCACCAGTCAGAACCATTGGCGAATTTCATGGCTAACTCTTCGTTTTGATAATTGTTTTTTCCAACATACATATGAAATCCATCCGATGAAACAAAATGATAGGGCTTACTTTTGGAGCGCTTTCGTTTGGATTGACGAAATTTGATATAGCCTGTAGACATAAGTTCATGTCGGATTTCTTCGATATCATCTTCATGGAGTATGGATTCTAAAGTATATTTTACAGATTCTAAATACGTGATCTCATCATGGGTATGCTCAAGCTGTTTAATGACAGCATCTTTTGTGCGCTTTTTCTTAGCATATTTATCAAAAGCTTTATTTGCATTTTGTATTGCAGTTTTGGTCGGATCAAGAGATAGGGTTGTAGATTCATTTGTGTAGTAGTTTAGAACCTCAATGTTCTTCATCCCTAAGTCGATTTGGTATTGATTGGCCAAAATAAGTTCGCCTTTGATTTTGAAAGTATCCATATTTTTTGTATCTTCAAGCTGTCGTTGCTGAATATCAAGTTTTTTATAGCAACGCTCCAAAGATACTTGAACGATCCGGCGTAAATCCTGAGTTTTTTGCTTCATACGTACTTGAATGGAGCGTTCTTCATAAAAATAGTTGATTAGCGTACTGATTGAATCAAAAGGTTCTAGGCGATGTCCCGGTAAGCTTTCGGTAAGTAAAAAACTATGATAGTCAAAAAGTTCTTCATTTTCGAGGCGAATCAGCACAGGATAATCGTCATTAGACAAGAGTCTGTTTTGTAAACGTTGAAGTTGTTCAAAAATCGAAATGAATTCTTGTTCGCTTATTCCTTCAATATGGCAATTGCCATCTACACCGGCAGCTAAGCATATATTATTAGCAATAAATGGACTTAATCCGGTAAAAGTGGTATATAACGCTTTGTATAAATCCATCTTTTTGGTAGACAGTAGCGTACGTACTTCTTCATAATTTTCTAATGCTAAGATGCTTTTTTTGTCTTGATCGGGAGGGGTAGTATATAGTTGTCCGGGAAATACTTGACGTACGCGACTTGTATTGGCGCCAATACGTTTAATACTATCGAGGACAATGTTTTCTTGATCACAAAGGATAATATTACTATGTTTTCCCATGATTTCAATAATTAAGGAATACGTGCATAAATCACCAAGTTCATTGAGTTGCTCCAAAGATATTTTTAAGATTCTTTCTAAGCCAAGTTGGGTAACATCCGTGATTCTAGCATTGCCGATATATTTTCTTAATAACATGCAGTATGAAGGGGGAGAAGCAGGGTTTGGCTTGTTTTGATAGGTCAAGTGGACCCTTGGCATAGAAGCAGAAGCTGTCATCAGTAAGCGTTGTTTTTTACCCCCTGCACGTATATGTATAATCAATTCATCCTTTTCGGGTTGGGTGATCTTGTCGACACGTCCTCCGATAAGTAGAGTATGTAGTTCATGTGCGATACTATGTAAAACAATTCCGTCAATCATATGATTCTCCTTCCATATATGTAAAGTAAAGTATAGCATTTTCACACTTTAAACGCAATGCTCGAATGAAATCGATAGATTTCTATTGATTTTGCAAGAAAAAAAGTGTATAATTGCAAATATAATTTAGCACATTAAAATTATATAATATTAAAGTTACGAAGGGTGGACTGAAAAAATGAAGAAATTTATTGCATTATTATTTGTATTCATGATGACCGTATCGCTTTTTTCTGGATGCGGAAAAGAAACGGCAACTAACGATGATACAAGTTCAGGAGCTGGTGCTACAGACGGACCGATCAAATTAGGAATGCTAACACCAACAAGCGGTGACTTGGCGGTCTATGGACAAGCTGTTCTTAATGCATCCCAACTAGCAATAGAGGAAATCAATGCAGCTGGTGGTGTCAATGGAAGAGACCTTGAGTTAACATATTATGATAATGAAGGGGATCCAACAAAATCAATCAATTTATTTAACCGTCTAGTAGATCAAGACAAGATTGATGCTTTGGTAGGTCCTGTTATCAGTGGTACGTCTCTTGTTGTTGCTCCAGAAGCAGATAAACGTGGTATACCTATGGTTACACCAACAGCAACCAATGCGGAAGTTACAGTTGGAATGGAATATGTATATCGAGTATGTTTTACGGATCCTTATCAAGGTGCTATGGGTGCAAAATTTGCTTCGGAAAATCTAAGTGCCAAAACGGCAGTTATTTTTACAAATGTGAGCAGTGACTATTCCATTGGTTTAGCCGAAGCATTTACAGAAAATTTCACAGGGGAAGTTTTGGCGAATGAAAGTTATACAAATGAAGATAATGATTTCAAAGCTATTATTTCAAAAATTTCTGATTTAAATGCGGACATTATTTATATTCCGGATTATTACAATGTTGCCGGACTGATTGCAAAACAATTGGGAGAAGCAGGTGTAGATGCAACTCTTGTAGGTGTTGATGGATGGGATGGAATCCAGGCAGACTACGGTGCAGATGCTGAAGGTGGATTTTTCACCAACCACTACTCAACTACGGATGAATCAGAAGTGGTTCAAAGCTTTGTTACTTCTTATGAAGAAAAATATGATGAAGTTCCAAACGCTCTTGCGGCCTTAGGCTATGATGCAGTAAAAGTAGTGGCAGCTGCAATGGAGAGAGCTGGATCCACAGATAAAGATGCGGTACGCGATGAGATTAAAAATACTGATCAAGATGCGGTTACCGGACACATTAAGTTTGATGAAAATGGAGATATATCTAAAGAAGTATCCATTATTACAATCAAAGATGGCGAATTTACATTAGAGACAAAAGTATCTAATTAGTTTAGTGAGAATGTAGATATTGCTTGCATAACAAAAGGGGGAAACTTCCCCTTTTTGTTATGTTAATATTTGCTTTATCAAAGTAATGCGTTATACAAATAAAAGAATTGCATATGATAATAGATCGTTTGTTTAAGCCTGTTCTATTGAAAAACAAAGGATATCTTATCCTATGGAAAATAAACAAGGAGGTTGACTTATGACACAGTTTTTAGATCAAATAATTAATAGTCTCAATGTAGGAAGTATTTATGCTTTGATCGCATTAGGATATACCATGGTATATGGAATTGTAAAATTAATTAACTTTGCTCATGGTGAAATTTTGATGATTGGAGCTTTCGTGGGATATTTTTTGGCAACGACCTTTTCCATGTCATTAATACCGTTGCTTTTACTTTCCATGCTTGCTTGTGCCTTGATAGGTATGGCCATTGACCGGATTGCCTATAAGCCACTGCGTTCAGCACCACGTATATCCGCATTGATAACCGCTTTAGGAATGAGTATGTTCTTGTCCAACCTATTTAAATATTTATTTGGTGCATCGGATAAAATCATGCCACCGGTTAAGCTTATCGGTAATATTGATCTTCCCGACATTACAATTTTAACAATGACGATTACCATACTTTGTATGATTGCTTTAGAATATACTGTCAAAAAAACAAAAGCAGGACAAGCCATGAGGGCTGTATCAGAAGACCGTGATGCTGCTCAGCTTATGGGAATTAATGTGGATAGAACGATTTCGCTGACTTTTGCAATTGGTTCGGCTTTAGGGGCTGTTGGTGGTGTCTTATATGCGCTTAACTATGGAAACCTTGAGCCTTATATGGGTGTTATGCCCGGACTAAAAGCTTTTGTAGCGGCTGTGTTAGGCGGTATCGGAATTATTCCGGGAGCTATGGTCGGCGGTTTTGTTATCGGAGCGATAGAAACCTTTGTTAAAGGATATATTAGTTCGAGTTGGGCAAATGTATTTGTCTTTGGAGTGCTTATTATTGTGCTTTTAGTAAAACCCACAGGACTATTTGGCAAGAACGTTAAAGAGAAAGTGTAGGTGATAGCATATGAAAAGTTTTGCTAAAAAATATGGAGTAAATATTATTGCTATTGTGATTTCATATCTTATCCTTTTCTTTGCAATGCAAATGAATATGATCAACAGTTACTTTGAAGGTGTCATGATTTTTGCGATGATAAACATTATTGTTGCTATCGGCTTAAATATAGCCACCGGATTTTTAGGAGAATTGGCACTTGGTCATGCAGGATTCATGGCGTTAGGAGCATACTCAGCAGCGTTATTTGTGAAGACAATAGCACTGCCAGATACTTTAGCCTTGATTGCTGGAATTCTTGTAGGAGGAATGGTAGCCGGGCTGTTTGGGTTGATTATTGGTATCCCAGCACTCCGATTAAGAGGAGATTATCTTGCCATCGTTACACTAGGTTTTGGTGAAATGATTCGTTATACAATCATTAACTTACGCCCCCTTACTGGTGGTGCGTCAGGTCTTCGAGGAATCCCTAAAATCACATCACTAATGGATGTATTTGTTGTGCTTGTTATTGTCACTGCGTTTGCATTTTTGTTTATCCGCTCACGTCATGGTCGAGCAATTATTGCTATTCGAGAAAATGAGATTGCAGCTGAATCTATCGGCGTTCCAACCACTTTTTATAAAGTTTATGCATTTTTTGTATCCGCATTTATTGCAGGGGTTGGTGGCGCTTGCTTTGGGATGTATCAACAATACTTAACCCCAGATAAGTTTAAATTTATGTTCTCGGTAGAGTTATTTATTATTGTTGTCTTTGGAGGAATGGGTTCCATTACAGGAACTATTGTTGCAGGAGTCTTTTTGGCAACCCTGGCTGAATTTTTGTATAGTTATGAAGAACTGCGCTTACTTATATATGCAGTCTTATTAATCTTACTCATGATTTTCAAATCCGATGGCTTGTTGGGACGATCTGAGTTTTCTTTAGTCAAAACACCAGAGCGTATTAGAGCCCTTATCATCAAAATAAAAAATAAATTTGGAAAAGGGGTGGCCTAATGAGTTTGTTGCAAACAAAAGATATTGGAATTACATTTGGTGGTTTACGAGCAGTTAGTAATTTTGATGTGACGATTGAAAAGGGAGAACTTGTTGGTCTTATTGGACCCAATGGTGCAGGTAAAACCACTATTTTTAATATGTTAACCGGAGTTTATCAGCCGACAGAAGGTGAAATATATATTGACGGACAATTGGCAAATGGGAAAAAACCATATCAAATTGTAAATCTAGGCCTTGGGCGAACTTTTCAGAACATACGGTTATTTTCGGATTTATCTGTATTAGAAAATATTAAAATTGCTTTTCATAAAGACATGAAATATACAACATTTGAAGGTATTTTTCGACTTCCAAGATATTGGAAAGAAGAAGAGAGCATTCATGAAAAAGCGTTAGAACTACTGAAATTGTTTAATATGGAATCAGATGCACATAATTTAGCTAAAAATCTACCCTATGGAAAACAACGTAAACTAGAGATTTGTCGAGCGTTAGCCACAGATCCAAAGTTGCTACTGTTAGATGAACCGGCAGCGGGTATGAATCCGCAAGAAACAAAAGAATTGATGGAAACCATTCACTTTATTCGTGATAAATTCAAGATCACCATCCTATTGATTGAACATGATATGAATCTTGTTATGGGGATATGTGAGCGGTTAGTTGTTATCGATTATGGTATGATTATTGCAAAAGGCTCTCCGGATGAGATTAAAAATAATTCAAAAGTCATCGAAGCATACTTAGGTAGTTAGGAGGAGATTTATGTTAACAGTTACTGATTTAGACGTATATTATGGGGCGATACATGCAATTAAATCCATGAACTTTAAGGTGAAAAAGGGAGAAATCGTTAGTTTGATTGGGGCAAATGGTGCCGGAAAGACAACGACACTCCATGCGATTAGTGGTTTGGTTAAACCTAAAACAGGTTCAATAAAATTACACGATGAAGAGTTGACTGCTGTAGCAGCAGATCAAATTGTATATAAAGGGCTAGCACAAGTACCTGAAGGACGACGGGTGTTTTCACAAATGTCCGTATATGAAAATCTTGTTATGGGCGCTTTTTCACGTAAAGATAAAAAAGAAATTGAAGAAAATATCGAAAAAATGTATCTTCGTTTTCCACGTTTAAAAGAGCGACACAAACAGTTGTCAGGAACAATGAGTGGAGGCGAACAACAAATGCTAGCGATTGCCCGTGCGTTAATGAGCAAACCGGATATTTTGCTTATGGATGAACCTTCTATGGGGCTGGCTCCGATTTTAGTTGATGAGATCTTTAGTATTATTGAAGAAACCAATGCGTTAGGAACAACTATTCTTTTGGTAGAGCAAAATGCACATAAAGCATTATCCATCTCTAATCGTGCTTATGTATTAGAAACAGGTAAAGTCATTATTGAAGGTGATGCAAAAGAGTTACTTGATGATGATAGGGTGCGTCAAGCATACTTAGGATAAAGATAAAACAAAAAAATAAGCAGATACTTTCCAATGAATTGGAAGGTATCTGCTTTGCTTATAAAGATGAATTAAAAGAATAAAAGATAGGTATCATCCATTAATTGTGGTCAATACGTATGATTTCATATCCTTTATTTTCAAGCGCTTGTATAATTGGCGTTACATCTTGAGTGTTAAGTCGAATGATGATTTCGGCGTTATCTGTTGAAGCGTTTTTAAAACTTGTTAAGTGGGTAATATTCACACCATAGTCTTTAATAATAGAAGAAATCTCAGCAAGCTTACCGGCTTCATCTTTTGAATTAATTGTGATGCGAGATCCACCTGGATCCATAGCGCCTGTGATTTCAATAAAGGATTCAATAATATCAGATCGAGAAATGATCCCAACTAAAGTTTGGTTGTCGTTAATAACAGGAACCATGTTAATATCATTGGCATTCATTATTTTTGCAACTTCTTCGATTAACATATCTTCAGAACAGGTGATGACATCTTTTTCCATAATAGAGTCAACCTTGGTTTTACCTAAGATATAGTTTAATTCATAAATGCTAAGTGTGGTTGCTTTTGAAGGTGTGAATTCACTTAATAAAGTTTCGGTAATTAATCCGACAAGTTTTCCGTTTTGAACAACTGGAAGTTGACTGACACCACGTTCGTGCATTTTTTGAAATGCTTGGGAAATCGAAGCGTCCGGGGATACCGAGATAATATCTGTAATCATTTTATTGCCTACATACATAATGATACCTCCAATCTAAAGTTGGTTTATAGTTAACCAAAATTATAACTTATATTATATTAATATAATAACATATTCATTCATGGAAAACAATAAAAACGTCTATGGCGTTATCCGTTGACAAAAAAATGAAAAGTCAAAAAAGTTGTAATCTAAAAGGGGCTATGGTATAGTAATTAAAGACAAAATACGAGGTGAACAGATGGAAATAATCATACAAAAATTTGGCGGAACAAGTGTTGCAACAAAGGAGAATCGACAACGTGTTGCATCCATTGTTAAAAATACAATAAATCAAGGAAAACAGGTCGTTGTGGTGGTTTCTGCAATGGGAAGAATTGGAGAACCTTATTCAACCGATACGCTTATGTCCCTTATCGGCCATCAACAGGCCATGGTCAGTCCAAAGGAAAAAGATCTATTAATAAGCACAGGTGAAATCATATCCACTGTGGTTATGTCCAATACATTAAAACAAGAAGGCATAGAATCTCTTGCGGTTACCGGTGGTGAAGCGGGGATTATTACAACGGATCAATATAACAATGCAGAGATTATAGGTATTGACCCTGAATATTTGAAGGCTTTGTTGGAGAAAAAGATTGTCCCTGTAATTGCCGGTTTTCAAGGCAGAACACCCCAATATAATGTGACAACGATTGGTCGAGGAGGCTCTGATACAACGGCTTCGGTTATTGGGGAGGCATTAAATGCAAAGTGTGTTGAAATATATACGGATGTTAATGGCATTATGACAGCCGACCCTAAATACTGCAATCAGGCAAAATCTATTCAAATGATTAGCTATGATGAAGTGTTTCAGATGGCAGATTCTGGTGCAAAGGTCATACATAAGGGTGCTGTAGAAATTGCAAAACGTTCAGGGATCCCATTGGTTATCAAGAACACTTTTTCTAACCATAATGGTACGCAGATTACCCACTATGATACACAAAACACTGGAGAAATCGATGCAAATAAAGTGATCACAGGAATTGCGCATCGGGTTGAACGGATACAATTTACAATCAATGGATCATTTGATACGGATATTTTTTATAATGCATTGGCACAGAAAAAAATCTCCATTGATATTATAAATATTTTTCCGGATCATAGTGTGTTTACAACGGAACTAAGCAGTGAAGCTGCAGCAATTGAGGTCATCACATCTTTTGACTTATCATATAGTCTTATTCGTGACTGCGCTAAAGTAACCGTTATTGGTGAGCGTATGACAGGGGTTCCAGGGGTTATGGCTCAGATCATTCATGCACTAAAACAAGAACAGATAGAAATTTTACAAACAGCAGACTCATTAAGTACGATTGCATGTTTGGTTTATGAAAAAGACATGGAAAAAGCAATTATGGCTTTACACCAGGCTTTTAATTTGTAATAAAGGGGAATGTACTATGGCTCGAACAACAAAAAAACAAAAACATCCCTCCGCAACAACTTCGTTGAGTATGGTTCAATATGAAATTGTTGTCATGGTGGTCTTAGCTTTCGCATTATTTATAATGGTGAGCATATATCTTAATGGTGGTGGAATAATTGGTGCCTTTTTTCGAAGTTTTTTCTTTGGACTTCTTGGAGTAGGTGCTTATATTTTACCTATTGGTATCTTTGTAGCTTCTTTTATGAAAGCATTTAACAAAGGAAATAAACGGTTAAATATGATACTGTTGCTTTCATTTTTGGCAATAATATTTATATCAGTAACAGCGCATGTCATTTATGTTGAGTTTCCACAATTATTTGTGCGCATTAATGATGAGACGACAACGGCGTTTTTTCCTTCATTAACACTGTATTTTAAATTGTCTTCCAGTCATCACATTGCGGGTGGTCTTATTGGAGGGCTTATTGGAGATTTCTTTTTGAAGTTTCTTGGAAAAATTGCGACGATACTTGTCCTGATTGTTATTTTTCTGTCTATTTTTATAGGAATCACTGAAAAATCCATTATCGTTATCATTAAAAAATCATACCGTTTTCTTGTAGGTGCAATTAAGCGATTTATTTTATTTATCAGCGCACAGCTACAAAATATCAGCACACAACGAGAAAAGCAAAAAGAAAAACAAAAAGAGATGAAGGCATTAGAACAAGAAGCAATCCCAAGCTTGGATGCAGCTACAAATAAACAGAAAAAACCAGAAAATAAAAAGAATGTTGCTGATTTATTAAAAGCAACGATTGCATCTGTAGAAGATGTACCAATCGACTCAGAAGCAATTGGTCAAGAACCGATGTTTGAAGATGAAGCCAATAAGAATCTTTATGTTGAAAAAGTATCCTCCGATGTTATACTTCAGGAAGAATCAACAAAAAAAATACAAAAACCAAAAGCGGTTCAACAGACGTCGCAAGCGTCACCAACAGAAGAATTACCAGCAGAAGAAGTTAATATAGAACAAGAAATCCTTTCGGAAATTAAAAAAACACCGGCAACATATTTAAAACCACCGATTGAACTTCTTAGGACCAATCCTTTAGCGAAAAAACAGAATGATACTACGTTTTTACAAGAAAGTGCGACAAAATTAGAAGAAACATTAGCAAGTTTTGGTGTGAATGCCAAAGTGATTGATGTGTCGGTAGGACCTTCGGTAACACGTTATGAATTGCAACCAAGTCAAGGGGTTAAAGTAAGTAAAATAGTGAATTTATCTGATGACATTGCTTTAAATCTTGCCGCATCTGGTATTCGAATCGAAGCCCCAATTCCAGGAAAGTCAGCTGTTGGTATTGAAGTACCTAATAAGGATCAAGCTGCAGTATTTTTTAGAGAAGTCATTGATAGCGATGCTTTTGAAAAATTCCCATCCAAAGTAGCTTTTGCACTTGGAAAAGATATTAGTGGTAAAGTTGTTATCACAGACATTGGACGAATGCCCCACTTGCTTATTGCCGGAGCAACAGGCTCTGGAAAATCCGTATGTATTAATACCCTTATTACTAGTATCTTATACAAATCCTCACCAGAGGATGTTAAACTCTTGATGATTGATCCTAAGGTGGTTGAGTTATCGATTTATAATGGTATTCCACATTTGTTAATTCCTGTCGTTACAGATCCCAAAAAAGCTGCGGGAGCATTAAACTGGGCAGTACAAGAAATGTTGGACCGATACAAGCTTTTTGCGGCAGCCAATGTTAGGGACATAAAAAGTTATAATAAGATGGTTCTTGAAAAAGAAGAAATGAAAAAGCTTCCTCAGATTGTGATTATTGTTGACGAGCTTGCAGACTTAATGGTTGCGGCAGCTGGAGATGTTGAAGAAGCTATTTGTCGTTTGGCACAAATGGCTCGTGCAGCAGGGTTGCATTTAATTATTGCAACACAACGCCCATCAGTGGATGTTATTACGGGACTCATCAAAGCAAACATTCCATCTCGAATTGCTTTTAATGTTTCTTCGGGTGTAGATTCACGAACAATCATCGATATGAATGGTGCCGAAAAACTCCTCGGAAAAGGTGATATGCTTTTTTATCCTGTTGGATATCAAAAGCCAGTACGTATTCAAGGTGCATTTATTTCAGATAAAGAAGTAGAAAACATAGTGAGCTACTTAAAAGAGCGGAAAAAAGAAGACTATGATGAAAAAATCATGAATCAACTTAATAAAGCCGTATCGGAAGAGGCTAAAAAATCAGATGATTATGATGAAATATTTGAAGATGCATTGGAATTGTGCGTTAAAAAGCAAAAAGCATCTGCTTCAATGATTCAGCGAAGCTTTAGAGTCGGCTATAATCGAGCGGCACGAATTTTAGACCAGCTCCATGAAGCCGGATATGTAGGAGATGATGAAGGAAGCAAACCGCGTAAGATGTTACTAAGTGAAGCAGAGTTTGAAGCGTTAAAAGCTAAAGCAAATGCACCCGAGTCAGATGCGGAACAAGAGAATGAGCAGCTCAAAAACACAGATGAAATGTTATCACCAACGAATGAATAAATAAAATGAATATAATGACCATATAAATGAGGAGGCCCTATGAAATCTGATATTCAAATTGCAAAAGAAGCAACGCTTCAACCCATTACACAAGTGGCACGACAATTAGGTATTGAAGAAGACGAACTCGAATTATTTGGAAAGTATAAAGCGAAGTTGTCGGATGATTTATGGAATCGTGTTAAAAATAATACCGATGGAAAATTAGTTCTTGTCACAGCGATTAACCCTACACCGGCAGGTGAAGGAAAGACCACAATTACTGTTGGGTTGGGAGAAGCGTTGGGACAATTAGGTGTTCGTAGTATGATCGCTCTTCGTGAACCTTCTTTAGGCCCATGTATGGGCGTAAAAGGCGGTGCGGCAGGTGGTGGATATGCGCAAGTCGTTCCTATGGAAGATATTAACCTTCACTTTACTGGAGATATTCATGCAGTAAGTATTGCACACAATTTATTATCTGCAATGATTGACAATCACCTACAACATGGCAACACATTAAATCTTGACCCACGCCAAATTGTATGGAAACGTGTCGTTGATATGAATGATCGAGCGCTTCGCCATATTACGGTTGGCCTTGGGGGGCGCATGCAAGGGGTTCCACGTGAAGACGGCTATATGATTAGCGTAGCTTCTGAAGTTATGGCAATCCTATGCTTGGCTTCAGATTTAATGGACTTAAAAAAACGGTTAGGACAAATCGTTGTTGGTTATACATATGACCGTGATCCGATTACAGCACATGATTTAAAGGCAGAAGGTGCAATGGCGGTGCTTTTAAAAGATGCTATAAAACCTAACTTAGTGCAAACACTTGAAAACACACCATGTATTATGCATGGAGGTCCATTTGCAAACATTGCCCATGGATGCAACAGCTTACGTGCAACAAAATATGCCCTTAAACTTTCAGATGTTGTTGTTACAGAAGCCGGATTTGGCGCAGATCTTGGGGCAGAAAAATTTTTAGATATCAAATGTCGAAAAGGAAATTTAAAGCCGGATGCTATTGTTTTGGTGGCAACGATAAGAGCCTTAAAATACAACGGTGGCATAGATAAAAAAGAACTTTCAGCAGAAAATTTAGAAGCATTAAAACAAGGAATCGTTAATTTGGAAAAACATATCGAAAATATGAAAAAATACCAAGTTCCTGTTGTGGTAACACTGAATGCATTTGTATCAGACACAGCGTCAGAGATTCAATATGTAAAAGATAGATGTGAAAAACTAGGAGCAGAGTTTGCAGTTGCAAATGTGTGGGAACATGGAGGCAAAGGTGGACTGGAACTTGCAAAAACATTAATTCGCACACTAGAAAATAAAAAAAGTGATTTTAAACTGCTTTATGATGAGCAATCAAGCATTAAAGATAAAATTCAAACCATTGCGTCCAATATATATGGAGCAAGCCAAGTTGCATATAGTGCAGGAGCAAATCAATCGATTCGAAAAATCGAAAAAATGGGGTTAGCAAAGTTACCGGTTTGTATTGCAAAAACTCAATATTCTCTCTCGGATGACCCCAAAAAACTTGGACGTCCCTGTGATTTTGAAATATATGTACGGGAAGTCAATGTATCAGCAGGAGCAGAGTTTATTGTCGTTATAACTGGAAATGTAATGACGATGCCGGGATTACCCAAAGTCCCTGCTGCCCAGGCTATTGATGTCACTGAAGATGGTGAAATCATAGGTTTATTTTAAAATTTAGAAAGTACGAGGTTAATATAATGTTATTAGATGGAAAAGCAACGTCAAAGCGTATAAAAGATGAACTAAAAGAACGAGTTGCTGTATTATCACAAAAAGGAAAAACTCCAACGCTAGCGGTTGTAATATTAGGAGAAGACCCTGCGTCACATGTATATGTACGAAGTAAAAAAAGAGCCTGTGAGTACATAGGTATTAAGTCTTTAGCATATGAACTTCCTAATGAAACCTCCGAAGAGGAATTGTTAAACCTAGTTCATGAATTGAACAATAATTCGGATGTTAATGGTATTTTGGTACAATTACCCTTGCCATCCCATATATCTGAAGAAAAAGTTATTATGGCCATTGACCCGAAAAAAGATGTGGATGGATTTCATCCTATAAGTGTGGGAAATTTAAGTACAGGAAATCAAGGTTTTATTTCTTGTACACCATATGGAATCATGGAGTTACTTAAACGCTATAATGTTTCCATCGAAGGGAAAAAATGTGTTGTCGTCGGTCGAAGCAACATTGTAGGAAAACCGATATCAATGCTTTTGCTTCGAGAAAATGGTACGGTGACAATTTGTCACTCGAAGACAAAAAATCTAAAAGAAGAATGTAAGCAAGCAGATATTCTTATTGCAGCTATTGGTCGAGCACAAATGATTACTGAAGAGTATGTAAAAGAAGGAGCTGTCGTGATTGACGTTGGAATGAACCGCTTGGCAGATGGAACCCTATGCGGAGATGTAGATTATGACAATGTAGCTTCACATACATCGTTTATTACGCCAGTGCCAGGTGGTGTTGGTCCAATGACAATTGCAATGCTTATGTCAAACGTAGTTCAAAGTGCTGAAGCAGAATAGTGGAGGAAATATTTTGGAAAAAAAGAAGTTGATTTATTTTGAGTCTCTTGGCTGTGATAAAAATCTAGTCGATTCAGAAGTAATGTTAGGAATGCTTAATCATGAAGGCTATGGCCTTTCGATGGACCCGGAAAATGCAGAAATTATTATCATAAATACATGTAGTTTTATCCATGATGCCAAAGAAGAAAGTGTCAATACAATTATTGAATTTGCCAAGTTAAAACAGGAAGGGCAATTAAAAGCGCTCATCGTTGTTGGATGCTTAACAGAACTGTACAAGGAAGAAGTTATGGAAGAAATACCGGAAATTGATGCCATCTTAGGTGCAGCCAATTATGATCGAATCCTTGAAGCCGTTAATCAAGCATTGGCAGGCAATAAATATGCAAGGTTTGATTCGATTGACAATGAGCCCGAGACGTTTATTCGTCGAACAACAGAAACGACTAAGCATTACGCATACTTAAAAATTGCAGAAGGTTGTGACAATCACTGTACATATTGCATTATTCCAAAACTACGTGGAAAATTTAGAAGCCGTCCGATGGATAGCTTAATTGAAGAAGTGCACTATTTAGTGGAGCAAGGAAAGACAGAAATAATTCTTGTCGCACAAGATGTTGGAAAATATGGAGTGGATCTTTACAACAAACGTGCCTTAACTGAATTAATAGAAAAGATTGCGGCCATTGAAGACGTTCACTGGATTCGTCTTTTGTATGTATATCCAGAAGATGTTACTGAAGAATTAATTACACTGATGAAAAGTCAGCCTAAACTTTTGCACTATATTGATATGCCATTACAGCATGTTAATGATACGATTCTAAAACATATGGCAAGAAAAAGTCGTCAAGAATCCATACGTCATTTGATTGCTCGCTTAAGAGATCAAATTCCGGATATTTGTATTCGGACGACATTTATTGTTGGATTTCCAGGGGAGACAGAGGAACCATTTTCAGATTTATATACGTTTGTTGAAACAACGCAGCTTGATCGTGTAGGTGTCTTTACATATTCCAGGGAAGAAGGAACGCCAGCATATCATATGGAAAATCAAGTCGATGAATCCATTAGTATACAGCGAAAAGATAAAATCATGCTTCTACAACAAGAAATATCAAAAAATAAAAATGGAAAAATGATTGGGAAAACATTAGAAGTTATGGTTGACGGATATGTACCTAAAGACAGCGTATATATTGGACGTTCCTATAAAGATACCCCGGATGTGGATGGTTACGTTTTCTTTGAAAGTGATGATCCACTCTTATCGGGTGCATATGTCAACGTGAAAATAGTTCATGCCAACGAGTATGATTTGATTGGAGAGATTGTATGAATCTAGCAAATAAACTAACGCTTTTACGTGTATTTATGATTCCTTTTTTTCTACTGGTTTTATATTTTGGCACCTCGCAAACGTCGAATTATGTTGCTGCAATTATTTTCATAGTTGCATCGCTAACAGATTTTTTAGATGGCTATATAGCTAGAAGTCGTAATTTAGTAACCAATTTTGGGAAATTTATGGATCCTTTAGCGGATAAATTACTTGTGACAGCTGCATTGATTTATTTTGTTGAAGTTGGTCGCCTGTCGGCTATTGTAGTCATCATTATTGTCAGCCGTGAATTTATTATTAGTGGATTTCGCTTAGTTGCTGCACTAGATAAGAAAGTTATTGCTGCAAGTATTTGGGGGAAAATCAAAACGTTTTCAACCATGATTATGATTATTGTACTATTATTTAACTTTGAGGGTAAGATGATCGATGGGATTGAATGGATTCTTGTTGTTTTTGCAACCATTTTTACCATTGTGTCAGCATTAGATTATATTATAAAAAACATCAGCATATTTCATGAATAAGGAGTGATGGAATGCTAGGAGAGATCATTGCAGTAGGTGAAGAAGTATTATCTGGAGACGTCATTAACTCCAACGCAGCATATATAAGCAATCAGCTTTCAACTATTGGTATATTTTGTCGGTTTCATTCTGTCGTTGGAGATATTGAGCAAGATATTATTGAACAACTAGACCGAGCATGTAAACGGAGTAAATGTATTGTGTTGTGTGGTGGCTTAGGACCGACAAAAGATGACTTGACAAAAGAAGCCGTAGCAAAATACTTAAACAAGCCTCTTTATGAAGATGTACAGATGCGAGCAGAGATTGATGCGTGGTTCCAAGGGAGAAATCAAAAACCTACGCAGAATAACTATAAGCAAGCGCTTATGATTCAAGGCGGAGAATCGTTAAAAAACGGTAATGGGACAGCACCGGGGGTGTATTATAATCATCAAGATATTCACATTTTTTTGCTACCCGGTCCGCAAGGTGAGTTAAAACCCATGCTTGAACATTGTGTACTTAGTCGAATGCAAAAAAATATAGATAAAAGCATTCAAACAGTGACGTTACGTTTAGTCAACATAGGCGAAAGTAAAGCAGTGACTATCCTTGATGATTTGATGTGCTCAACCGAGCGTTTGATTGTTGCGCCATATGCCAAATTACGCGAAGTGCATATCAAAATAACATCAATAGAAGATACTCCAGAAGAAAACGTACAAGCGATTTCTCCTCTATGCGAAGAAATATATCGACGATTAGGTGAATATATTTATACAAAAGACAGCCAAGAACTCGTGGAAGTTCTTTTAGACAAATTATCGGCAAACAGACAGACGCTTTCGGTTGCTGAATCATGTACAGGCGGACTTCTATCCGATTATATCGTTTCTATCCCCGGGTCATCTCAAGTGTTTAAAGAAGGGGTTATCAGTTACTCGAATGCGAGTAAAATTCAACGATTAAAGGTGGGAAAAGAGCTAATTGATACATTTGGCGCTGTAAGTAAAGAAGTGGCTGAATCGATGGCTAGAGGCGTGTCAGAGGCATTAAATACTGATTACGCTATCAGTATTACTGGAATAGCAGGACCAGATGGCGCAACGCCCGAAAAACCTGTAGGCTTGGTATATATTGGTATAAAAACACCAGAAAAAATCACTGTAAAACAATATAACTTTATGGGAACGCGTCAAAAAGTTCGGGAAGAAAGTGCAAAATCTGCGTTAATTGATTTGTGGCATATTCTTAAATAATTATCCGTCTTAAGCCCTAGTCTAAAATAGGAATTTTGTGCTTGTTTCCCTTGAAAAGGTATGCTATAATACTTTATAGAACAAATGTTCGTAGCGTGAGAATTTGAAAGGGGGTACCCGGTTATCCGGGAACTACATGAATACTGATAAACAAAAAGCATTGGATGCAGCAATTAGTCAAATCGAAAGAGCATATGGTAAAGGTGCCGTAATGAAGCTGGGTGAGCATGATAGCGGACGAAACATTGATACCGTTCCAACAGGAGCCTTAAGTTTAGATATTGCTCTAGGTGCAGGTGGCGTTCCAAAAGGACGTATTATTGAAATTTATGGACCGGAGTCCAGTGGTAAAACAACAGTGGCGTTACATATGCTGGCAGAAGTTCAAAAGCGTGGAGGCGTTGCAGGATTTGTGGATGCCGAGCATGCTCTTGACCCACAATATGCAAGAAAAATCGGCGTTGATATTGATAATTTATATATTTCACAACCGGATAATGGTGAACAGGCGCTTGAAATCACTGAAACGATGGTGCGTTCGGGGGCTATTGATATTGTTGTTGTGGACTCCGTTGCAGCGTTGGTTCCTCGAGCAGAGATTGAAGGGGATATGGGAGATTCGCATATGGGGCTACAAGCACGATTGATGAGTCAAGCCTTGAGAAAACTTACAGGAATCATTAACAAATCCCATTGTATCGTTATTTTTATCAACCAGCTACGTGAAAAAGTTGGAGTAATGTTTGGAAGCCCTGAGACAACGACGGGGGGACGTGCATTGAAGTTTTATTCGTCTGTTCGATTAGATGTCCGTAGAATAGAGACGTTAAAGCAAAACAATGAAATGGTTGGGAACAGAACACGTATAAAAGTTGTTAAAAATAAAATTGCACCGCCATTTAAACTGGCAGAGTTTGATATTATGTTTGGTCAAGGAATTTCTCGTGAAGGTGACATACTTGACTTAGCTGCAGAAGTTGACATTGTCAAAAAAAGTGGTGCATGGTATTCATATAATGATATTCGTATTGGTCAAGGTCGGGAAAACTCAAAAGAGTATTTAAAAAACAATCCGGAATTAGCTTTAGAAATAGAAACGCTTGTACGTAAGCATTATGAACTACCGACAGATGAAGTTGTCGAAACTGAAGACACAAAAAAAGCCAAGGATAAATCAAAGGATAAATAATTCATGACACATCAAATTAGTAAAATTGATCGAAGTGAAAAAAAAATAAAAATTGAAATAGATGGTGAATACCATCTATTTCTTTATAGTGGAGATTTGAAAAAACAGCGATTTAAAATGCTTGAACAAGGATATGCCCTTACGGATGATGAATATATGCTATTAAATAAGCATGTGATTGATCGAGGCAAAAAGAGAATTATGTATTTGTTGGGAAGACAAGATTATCCAAGAAAGCAACTACAAGACAAATTACTTCGGGAAGGATATGTCCTTCATCATATTGATAAAATTCTTGAACCGTTTCTAGAAAAAAAAATTATTGATGATCCGCAACTGATCAAGCGAAGGGTCAATGGATATAAATCGTATAAAAGTCGTATGGAGATTCAGGCAAACTTACAAAAAAAAGGGTTTTCAAAGGATGAGATACAACATATACTTCAAGAAAATGTGACATGGGATGATGAATTTGCAAGTGCAACGAACCTTTTGAATAAAAAGTTTTTTTTAAAGCAGTTTAAGATGGATGAAAAAATGTTAAAGCAAAAAGCGCTGGCTTTTTTAAGTCGCAAAGGATATTCTATGGATATTTGTCTAAAAGCATATGAAAGCTTTCATGAAACCATCAGTAAAACTTGACAATATCTCCAAAAAGATATAGAATTTATTTGTTGTAGTTAGTACAACATGGACTATGACAATTACATATAGAGGAGGTGTTACGCATGATTCAAATTCCAATTTTCGTTGTCGTAGCAATTGGTTTAGTATTTGTTGCAATAGCTGTTGTTGCGTTCATGCTTGGAGTTAACTATCGTAAGCGAGTTGCAGAAGCCCAATATGGAAGTGCAGAAGCAAAAGCACGTCGAATAGTTGATGATGCAATTAAAGATGCAGAAGGCATTAAACGTGAAGCAAAGCTAGAAGTCAAAGAAGAAATATATAAAATCAAAAGTGATTTAGACAAAGAAGTTAAGGAACGACGTAATGAGTTGCAACGTCTTGAAAAAAGAGTTCTTCAAAAAGAAGAAACTTTGGATAGAAAAAGTGAAACGTTTGAAAAACGCGAACAATCACTTAGTGACAGAGATAATGCACTTAAGAAAGAAAAAGAACGTGTGGAAGTAATCAAGCAACAACACCTATCTGAGCTGGAAAAAATTTCCGGTCTCACCCTCGATCAAGCGAAAGAATACCTATTGAAATCTGTAGAAGAAGATGTAAAACATGAAACTGCTGTATTAATCAAGGAAAATGAAGCAAGAGCCAAAGAAGAAATCGACAAAAATGCAAGACATTTGTTAGCCCATGCTATTCAGCGATGTGCTGCTGATCATGTGGCAGAATCAACAGTGTCTGTTGTAAGTTTGCCGAACGATGAGATGAAAGGAAGAATTATCGGTAGAGAAGGACGTAATATACGTACTTTGGAAACTCTAACAGGTATTGATCTAATTATAGATGATACTCCAGAGGCTGTAATTTTATCTGGATTTGATCCAATCCGTCGTGAAATAGCTCGAGTGGCACTAGAAAAATTGATTGTGGATGGTCGAATTCATCCGGCAAGAATCGAAGAAATGGTTGAAAAAGCAAAACGTGAAGTTGAGAACATCATCCGTGAAGAAGGGGAAAATGCAACCTTTGATGCGGGCGTTCATGGTGTTCATCCGGAATTAGTCAAGTTATTGGGTAAAATGAAGTATAGAACGAGTTATGGACAAAATGTACTTAAACATTCTATTGAAGTTTCACAATTGGCTGGGATTATTGCCGGAGAGATCGGAATTGATGTACGTGTAGCAAAAAGAGCAGGATTACTTCATGATATCGGAAAAGCTGTAGACCATGAAGTCGAAGGTTCGCATATAACAATTGGAGCCAATCTTTGTAAGAAATATAAAGAGAGCCCAATTATTATCAATGCTGTTGAAGCACATCACGGAGATGTGGAACCCGAATCTTTAATTGCTGTTATTGTACAGGCAGCGGATACCATTAGTGCGGCTAGACCAGGTGCACGACGAGAAACACTTGAATTATATATTAATCGTTTAGAACAACTTGAAGAAATAGCAGATAATTTCAAAGGGGTAGAAAAATCTTTTGCGATCCAAGCGGGTAGAGAAATCAGAGTGATGGTAATACCAGATCAAGTCAGTGATGATGATATGGTAATATTATCTAGGGATGTTGCTAAAGAAATTGAAGGACAACTGGAATATCCAGGACAAATCAAAGTAAATGTTATAAGAGAAACGCGTTCGATTGAATATGCGAAATAATATCTTATATACAATGAATGATGAAATTAGGGCTGTAGATGAAAATCTACAGCCTTTTTAGTTTCTACATAGAATTAATCAGCATTCTATGTTATAATAATTACGATTTTAACACGTGTGTACTATAAAAGTGAACAGAGTTAATTGGAGGATATGATATGTACCAAACGTTTGATAACCCTTTAGTTTCAAGATATTCAAGTAAAGAAATGCTGTACCTGTTTTCGCCAGATAAAAAATTCAAAACATGGAGAAAATTATGGATTGCTTTGGCTGAAGGAGAAAAAGAGTTAGGCATTGATATTTCAGATGAACAGATTGCTGAATTAAAAAAATATGCAGATGATATAAACTATGAAGTTGCAATAGCGCGCGAAAAAGAAGTGCGCCATGATGTTATGAGCCATGTATTTGCATATGGGGAGCAGGCGAAGCTTGCAAAACCGATTATTCATTTAGGCGCTACAAGCTGTTATGTAGGCGATAATACGGATATAATTATTATGACAGAAGCACTCGAATTGATTCGAACAAAAGTCATTAATATTATGGATAAATTAGCCGGGTTTGCTATGGAATATAAGGATATGCCAACTTTAGGTTTTACCCATTTTCAGCCGGCGCAATTAACAACTGTAGGTAAAAGAGCTTGCCTTTGGCTAGAAGACTTATATATGGATTATGAAGACATCGTTCATCAATTGAACAAAAAAGCATTGCGAGGAGTCAAAGGGACAACTGGTACCCAAGCAAGCTTTTTAAGTCTTTTTAATGGAGACCATGACAAAGTAAAGCAACTAGAAACACGTGTGGCCGATAAGATGGGATATAGTAAGACGTTTCCTGTCACCGGACAAACATATCCTAGAAAATTAGATAGTCAAATGTTAAACGTTCTAAGTGCGGTTGCCCAATCAGCCTATAAGTTTAGCAATGATTTACGCTTGCTTCAGAATCTTAAAGAAATCGAAGAGCCCTTTGCCAAAAGTCAAATAGGGTCAAGTGCGATGGCATATAAGCGCAATCCAATGCGTAGTGAGCGTATCTCATCTCTAGCACGACACGTCATTGTCAATGCGCTTAATCCGGCAATTACAGCAAGTACACAATGGTTTGAACGTACTTTGGATGATAGCGCCAATAAACGCTTATCCGTCTCAGAAGCCTTCTTAGCAACAGACGCACTCCTTGATATTTATGGAAATGTTGTTGATGGACTTGTCGTTTATGAAAAAGTTATACGTAAACGCATTATGGAAGAGTTACCTTTTATGGCAACAGAAACCATCCTTATGGAAGGCGTTAAACGTGGAGGCGATCGCCAGGAGCTTCATGAACTCATCCGAGTACATTCAATGGAAGCCGGAAAAGTCGTAAAGATAGAAGGAAAAAGCAATGATCTTATAGAACGTATTCTTAAAGATTCAGCATTTGATATGAGTGAACATGAGATTAGAGATATGCTAAAACCAGAAAGTTTTGTAGGAAGAGCACCAGAACAAGTCCAAGAGTTTATTCAGTCGCATATTCAACCGATACTTGATGAGAATAAAGAAATCTTAGGACAAAAAGTAGAATTACATGTATAAATATTAAGGAGGCAATTATGAAGATTGGATTTATCGGTGCTGGAAATATGGGATATGCCATGATTAAAGGGGCACAGACCGTTTTTCAAGATAATATTGTGTATACAGATCTATCCCTTGAACGATGTGCGTATGTAAAAGAGCAGACAAATCTTGACTACTTAGAGTCCAATCAAGATCTTATTGATCAATCCGATGTGATTGTGCTTGCCATTAAGCCTCAATACTATACAGAGGTCTTAATGGAGGTCACCATACCATCCGATAGGATTGTTGTATCCATTGCCCCTGGTATGACCATTGAATTTGTAAATGCCTTTATAAATGGAACACCTAAACTTGTTCGTGCAATGCCAAATACACCGGCGCTTATTGGTGAAGGTGTGAGTGGAATAGCCTTTGGCGATAATGGATTTTCCCAAGAGGAAAAAGATCTTATCATGGAGCTGTTCTCCTCATTTGGAATGGCAAAAGAAGTTCCTGAGCAATTAATGGATGCTGTCGTTCCCGTGTCAGGTAGTTCGCCGGCTTATGTGTATATGTTTATTGAAGCTATGGCAGACGCAGCCGTTATTCAAGGAATGCCAAGACAGTTAGCGTATGATATGGCAGCTCAAAGTGTTGTAGGTGCCGCAAAAATGGTTTTAGAAACTGGCGAGCATCCAGGAGTGCTAAAAGATCGTGTATGTTCTCCTGGAGGTACAACCATAGCAGCTGTACAGAGCCTTGAAAAGACAGGATTTCGCTCTTCAATTATTGAAGCCATGATGCGGTGTCATGAAAAAGTATTAAGTTTTAAGAAAAAAGAAAATTAGTGTTATGTAAGAAAGGGTACTATGGAAAAATTTAAGCGTTTAAAGCATCAAGATATATATATAGGAAATCGTGTACACCTTGTGACCGAACAATTATTGACTCCGGATGGAGACGAAGTTACTTGGGAATTGATCAAACATATTGGAGCAGCAGCAGTAATACCTGTTGATGCAAATGGTGATATTCTAATGGTTAAACAATATCGATTAGCCTCGGATTCAATTACTCTTGAAATACCTGCGGGAGTATTAGATGCCAAACATGAAGATCCGCGTGCATGTGCTTTACGTGAACTCGAAGAAGAAACGGGTTATCAGTGTGAGCATATGGACTTTTTATTTAAATTTTATTCTTCAATTGGAATTTGCGATGAAGTTATTCATATTTATGTTGCTAAAGGATTAGTAAAAACTGAGCAAAATTTAGACGACGATGAGTTTGTTGAGATTAAAAGCTATCCGTTAGATCAACTCATACAAATGATATTTGATGGAGAAATCTTAGATAATAAAACCATTTCCGCGTTATTGGCATATAAACATCAACTGCAGCGAGGGAATGATTAAGGAGAACAACCATGCGTAAGTATATTATATACTATTTAGATGAATTGGAAATGGAAAAAAATATTTCTGCTAATACACGACAATCGTATGAAAGAGATTTGAATCGTTTGATTACATATCTTATCGAATCCGATGTTGGTGACCTTGCAGAAATTCAATATACACATTTAAATGACTATATGATGCACTTACGACATGAAGGAAAAGCCAATTCAACACTTTCGCGTCATTTGGCGGCATTTAGAGGTTTTTTTCGTTATTTAGAACAGGAACGTGTGCTTGAGTATAATCCGTGCAAGAGAATCACAACACCTAAAAAGCAGATGCAATTACCCAGTGTGATGACACTTGAAGAGGTTGAACTTTTTTTAAACCAACCGGATGATTCGCCAAAAGGTTTACGTGATAAGGCCATGCTTGAAGTACTTTATGCAACAGGCATTCGTGTGAGTGAATTGATTAATTTGACCATGTCAGATATTAACATCCCGTTGGGATATATTCGGTGTCAAACTCAAAAAAAAGCGCGGATTATTCCGATAGGTAAAACCTGCAGCCATTCTATAAAAAAATATCTAAAAGATTCAAGGCATCAGTTTCTTCGCCAAGAAGAGCAAGTGAATGAAGTGTTTTTAAACTATCAAGGGAAAAAATTAACACGTCAGGGTTTTTGGAAAATAGTTAAGGCTTATGCCCGCCGAGCGAATATCGAAAAAACCATTACACCACATATGTTACGCCACTCATTTGCTAGCCATATGGTTCAAAATGGTGCGGATTTAAATGCGGTGAAGGAAATGATGGGACATTCGGATATTGCTTCGACACAGCTATATTTGAATCAAAAAAATCATAAAATAAAAGAAGAATATTTAAAAGCGCATCCAAGAGCATAGCAATCGATATATCGATTGCTTTTTTTTAATAAATCGATTTGTAATTATGTAATTACATGATATAATAAGAAGGTAAGTATAGAAATAAATTTGACGGTCATAGGAGGATAAAAGATGGGAAAAAGAGTTATTTGGATTATTCTAGATAGTGTTGGAATCGGCGAACTTCCAGACGCAGATAAATTTGGCGATGTAGGTAGCCATACATTATGCAATACCGTTAATGCCACCAGTATTACATTGCCTAACTTGGAAAAATTGGGAATAGGTCATATTGAAGGCGTTAACTGCCTGCACAAGGTTCAAAATCCAATAGGAAGTTTTGGACGATGCAATGAAAAATCAAATGGAAAAGATACAACAGTTGGACATTGGGAGATGGCAGGTGTACATTCGCCAAATCCATTGCCTACATATCCTAATGGTTTCCCAGATGAAATCATGATTCCATTTTCAGAAAAAACGGGACGCAAGTGGTTGGCCAACAAGCCGGCATCTGGAACCGATATATTAGATGAACTTGGTGAAGAACACATGAAAACAGGGGCTTTAATTGTATATACTTCTGCAGATAGCGTATTCCAAATTGCGGCACACGAAGAGGTGGTTCCAATTGATGAACTCTATAGATATTGTCAAATTGCGCGTGAACTTTTGGCAGGAGAACATGGTGTTGCTCGTGTTATTGCACGACCTTTTATTGGAAAGCCAGGAGCATTTGAACGTACGGCTAATCGACGTGATTTTTCCTTATCACCTCCAGGTGTTACGGTTCTAGATCAAGTAAAAAAAGCCGGACTATCCATGGTCGCTGTAGGAAAAATTGAAGATATTTTCAATGGCAAAGGGGTCACAGAAGCAATACATACGAAAGACAATATGGATGGAGTGGACCAGACACTACATTATATGAAGAGTGTCGAGGAAGGCTTGATTTATACAAACCTCGTACAATTTGATTCCCATTGGGGACATCGTAATGATGTGATCGGCTATGCGAATGGATTGGTTGAATTTGATAATCGACTACCAGAAATTATACACTCAATGCATGATGAGGATATCTTAGTGATTAATGCAGATCATGGTTGTGATCCGACAACGCCTTCAACAGATCACTCGCGAGAATATATTCCGCTTTTGGTTTATGGAAAACAAATTAAAGCCGGCATAGATCTTGGTACACGTGAGACCTTTGCAGATATCGGACAGTCTATTGCTGATTTACTTGGCGTTGATCCGATTACTGAAGGGATTAGTTTTAAAAAAGAGCTTATGTGAGGTGATTATAATGCGAATGTATGATTTGATTGAGAAAAAAAAGCAAAACAAAGCATTAACCAAAGAAGAAATACAGTGGTTTATTCAAGAATATAGTAAAGATGCAATACCCGATTATCAAGTTTCGGCATTTATGATGGCTATATTTTTTAATGGAATGAATGATGAAGAAACTTCTTGGCTTACTCTTAGTATGGCAGAAAGTGGCGAGATGCTGTCACTGTCTGCTATTGACGGCATCATTGTTGATAAGCATTCAACCGGTGGTGTGGGAGATAAGACAACATTAGTGGTAGCGCCAATGGTGGCAAGCCTAGGCGTTCCAGTGGCTAAAATGAGTGGTCGAGGCCTTGGGCATACAGGAGGCACAATTGATAAGCTTGAATCGATTCCTGGATTTAAGACCTCCATTCCGATCGAACAATTTATTAAAAATGTGAACTCAATAAAAATTGCCATTGCAGGGCAAACGGCAAATCTTGCGCCGGCCGATAAAAAGCTCTATGCACTTCGTGATGTAACAGCCACCGTTAATCAACGCTCACTTATAGCGAGTTCAATTATGAGTAAAAAAATAGCTTCTGGTGCGGACGCCATAGTTTTAGATGTTAAAGTTGGCAGTGGAGCATTTATGAAAAATGAAAAAGATGCTATTGAACTTGCGCAAAGCATGGTAACCATTGGAAAACAGTTGGATCGAGATACAACGGCAATTATTTCTGACATGAATCAACCTTTAGGTTTTGCTGTGGGCAATAATCTGGAAGTGATTGAAGCGATTAATACGCTAAAAGGTAATGGACCAAAAGATTTACTTGAGGTATCGCTTGAACTTGGAAGTCATATGGTATATCACGCAAAAAAAGCGGCATCCATTGATGAAGCGCGTCACATGTTGCAAGAGGTGCTTGACAATGGGAAGGCGCTTGAGAAGTTCAAAGAGTTTATTGCGGCTCAAGGCGGCGACTCAAGTTATGTCCAAGATACAGAAAAATTTGAAAAAGCTAAATTTGTAGAACCGATTACAGCGAGTAGTTCAGGATACATTGCATCTATTGAAGCGGAGCAAATCGGTTATTCAGCACTTGTACTTGGTGGTGGACGCGAAACAAAAGAAAGTGTCATCGATTTAAGCGTCGGTATTCTTGTTGAAAAGAAAATAGGCGATTATGTTGAAAAAGGTGATACTTTAGCAGTGCTTCATGGAAATGATAAAACGAAGATGGAAAACGCAAGAAAAATCATTGAAAGTGCCTATGTTATCTCAGATACAGTGATTCATCCTCAACCAATAATAAAAAAAGTGATCTCATAAGTTTTATAATTTCATATGTATAACAAGGAATTCTGTGTTATAATATAGAACGGCAGGTGTTAATTCACTTGCCGTATTCAATAAGAATAAGAGGTGACAGCATGTTAAATTTAACGATTGATATTATTATTTCTATTATAGCTGCAAGTATAGTTATGCTTGTGCATGAATTGTCAAAGTATTATTTTTCTTTGTCGATGTTACATCCTATTTATCGAAAAAGAAAAGATATAAAAGTAAATGCCTTAAAATACATTGATCCTATAGGGTTAATTCTTTTTGTATTTACAAGTGTAGGATGGCAAAAACCAGGAGAATTTAATCCGGTTCAGTTTAAAGATAAGGAAAAGGGATTCGTGTTTTTGATGTTAGTTGGAATGGCTGCCAATGTGTTGTTGATTTTAGCACTTATTCCTATTTTTATACGTTTTTATGGGACAACGACAACGGTGGTAGGAAGCTATGCGATAACGTTTGTTTTTCGATTAATTCAGTATAGTTTTGCATTAATTATTGTGAATTTACTGCCGGTTCCTCCTCTTGATATGGCTAAAATGATATACTCCCTTAATCCAAACTTTTATTTTAAGATGATTCAAAACGAACGTATTATTCATGCAGTCTTTATTTTGCTTATTGCATTTAACATATTAAATGCATTTGTGCATTCACTATTTCTTCCTATTCAAAAATTATTAATATAAGTAGGTGTGAGGTATGAAATTATCAATTCGCTTAGAGACGTTTGAGGGTCCGCTGGATTTATTGCTACATCTAATCGATAAAAACAAAGTCTCTATTACAGATATTCCTATTGCAATCATTACAGATCAATATATTGCCTATATTGAAGCAATGGAACAAAACAAAATGGAAACCATGAGCGAGTTTATTGAAATGGCTGCTACGCTTATTCAGATTAAGACAAAAATGCTGTTGCCAAAGAAAAAAGATGAAAATGATGAAGAGATCGATCCAAGACAAGAACTTATGGAGCAGCTTCTTGAGTATAAAAAATACAAATTAATGGCAGAACATCTTAAGGATAAACAAATAGAAGCACAACAGGTGTTTTTTAAAGTGCCGACGATTCCACAAGAAGTCAGTAGCTTTGTTCCAAAAGCAGATCCACACGCCTTGTTAGAAGGCTTGGATTTTTCAATGATGTATAAAATTTTCAATGAGGTCATCAAAAGAAATAAAAATAAGATCGACCCCATTCGAAGCAAGTTTGGAACAATAAAAAGAGAAACATTTACAGTACATGATAAGATGGAAGAAATTCTACAAAAGAAAAAGCTCATGCCAAAGTTAAGTTTTCGTCAATTACTTACTCAACAAATAACAAAATCTGAAGTAATTGCCACTTTTTTGGCTGTTCTTGAACTCATGAAAGTTAGTAAGATTAAAGTAGTTCAAGTTAACGTTTTTCATGATATTGATATTGAATTTATCTAGAAGGGATAGTTATGGAAATATATGAATATGAAGCAATCATCGAAGCTATTTTATTTACGTTAGGTGAAGCCGTCTCTTTAGATAAAATTGCTACGGTGATTGAATTGGATGAAGAAACAACAAAAAAAATTCTTCATCAAATGATGGACGCTTACCAAAATAAGCATCGTGGGATTCGCTTGATTGAATTAGAAGGCGCATTTCAGTTGTGCACAAAAAAAGAATATTATGAATACATAAAAAAAGCAACGAATAAGGTTGTCAAACATGAATTGACAGAAGTTTTGATTGAGACACTGTCAATTATTGCGTACAAACAACCGTTGACAAAAATGCATATTGAAAAAATACGCGGCGTAAAAACAGACCACGCGGTTAATAAACTCATCGAATATGGATTGATTGAAGAAAAGGGCCGTTTGGACAGTCCCGGACGTCCGATTTTATTTGGAACAACGGAGGCTTTTTTACGTGGTTTTGGACTGGCTTCTGTCGAAGAGTTACCGGATATTGATGAGCAGCAGCTAAAAAAAATACGTGGTGAAGTAGAACAAGAGCTACAGATGAGTTTTCATGATCATCTTGATGAACAGAAAAAAGAAAGTCGTTTTAATGACGAAGAAGGTGAAGAAGAATGATGCGATTACAAAAATTTATGGCTATGGCCGGAGTGGCGTCAAGACGACAAAGCGAAAAATTAATTGAAGAAGGCAAAGTTAAAGTCAATGGACATGTCGTCAAAGAAATGGGCGTAAAGATTGACGAAAAAAGAGACACGGTTCATGTACGTGGAAAACGTATTTTCATGATGGAGGAAAATGCATACTATATGTTAAACAAGCCTCGTGGATACGTCAGTACGGTTAGTGATGAGAAAAACAGAAAAACAATTATGGACCTGGTTCCGGACCAGGAGCGTTTGTATCCGATTGGACGACTTGATCAAAATACATCAGGGATTCTTTTGCTAACCAATGATGGAGATGTGACATATCGCTTAACACATCCTAAACATGAAGTTACAAAAAAATATGTGATCAAAGTAAAACCAATTCCGACAAAAGAAAAGTTAAGTCAACTTAGAAAAGGTGGCGATATTGGTGTTTATTCTATAGCTCCCTGTGAAATTCGTTTGCGTCGGTTAGATGAAGAAGAAAATACCGGAACATATGAAGTCGTTATCAGTGAAGGGAAAAATCGACAAGTACGTAATATGTTCGAGTTTATCGGATGCGAGGTTGTTACCTTAAAGAGAATCGCTATTGGAGAATTGACCTTGCAAGGATTACGCCTTGGAAAATCAAGAAGATTAACAGCCGATGAGGTCGCATATATAAAGAAACTAGCCGGTTTATAAGGAGGACGTATGTTTGACATTCGTATTACAGACCGTGTCCATCAAATGCTTGCCCCTTATATACAGGAAGGAGATGTAGTCATTGATGGCACAAGTGGCAATGGAAATGATACCCTTTTTCTTGCAAAGCATGTTGGCTCCCAAGGGACTGTTATTGGCTTTGATATTCAAAAAAAGGCGTTAGAAGCGACCTGTTTGCGAATTCATGAAGAACTTGACCACTCGGTCATTATCGTTGATGATATAGCCGATGAGCAGCTTGTTTTGCATTCGGGGATTTACTTGATGCATCTATCCCATGAAAATATTGATTTTATGCAGATTAAAAGTGCAGCCAAAGCCAATCGGATTGCTTGTATCATGTTTAATTTTGGGTATTTACCCGGTGCAGATAAACAGGTGACTACCCAAATGCAATCTTCACTACGTGCAGTCAAAAAAAGTCTTCAGCTCATCAAGCCCCATGGTGTTATCTCCTTGGTAACCTATCCGGGACACGAAGAAGGGGCGTATGAAGATTGTGAAATTGAGCGACTATTGCAACAATTGCCGGCAAAAGAATTTGAAGTTTTAAAAATGCAATATGTCAATCGTAGTGAAAGAGCACCGAAACAATATTTAATTTACAAAAGGTGTTGTCAGACAACTGACAATGAGTTATAATACAGAAGTGCCTTGGTAAAATGTTCTTAAGAATTTGAATAATCATTTGAATTTTTGGATGATTAGTGTATACTAGTTACGAGGTGGTTGGCATGAAAAAAAAATGGTTTAGAGTTTTATTTAGGCGTCGCGTGGCAGTTACTTTTTTACTACTTCTTCAAATAGCCGTTATTGTGGTGCTATTGTTATATCGAAGTAAAAACTCATGGATATTTAACGGTTTAATGACAACGGTGAGTGTTATTGTAGCTGTAAAAATCATTGCCAATCGCACAAAAGGTGCTTATAAGCTGACTTGGGTTTTTCAGATTTTACTTTTTCCGATTTTTGGAGGATTATTTTATGTGTTATTTAAATTCCAAATGTCACGGATGAAGTATAACAAACGTATTAATCATTATAAATATATTACTGAACCTTTATACTTACTTACGGGAAACTTATATAAGGCCAAAGATGTTATTCAAAAAAAATATCTGCCGCAAGTAAATTATTTGCAAAATTTTGCAGGTTTTCCGATATACAATCATACAAAGACACAATATCTTCCGTCAGGAGAAGCTAAGTTCAAGGCTATGCTCGATGAATTGAAAAAAGCAGAAAAATACATTTTTTTAGAGTATTTTATAATAGAGTCTGGACTGATGTGGGATAGTATATTAGAAATCCTTAAAGAAAAGGCGGCGCAAGGAATTGATGTACGATTAATCTATGATGATGTCGGATGTCTTTTTTTATTACCGAAGGATTACCCTGAACAATTGGAAGCTTTTGGAATAAAGTGCATTGCGTTTAACCGATTTAATCCTATTTTATCAGCAACACAAAATAATCGGGACCATAGAAAAATTTTAGTAATTGACGGAAAAGTTGCCTTTACCGGCGGCGTAAATCTTGCAGATGAATATATCAATCATATTGAAAAATATGGACATTGGAAAGATGCGGCTATTCAATTAGATGGACATGGCGCATGGAGTTTTACGTTGATTTTTTTGGAAATGTGGTATTTGGCTTCCAATGTGGAAGAAGATTATGAAGCGTTTTATCCATGGAAAAATCAGCCATGTAACATAGAGACGGATGGGTTGGTACAACCGTATTCAGATAGTCCGTTAGATGATGAAAATGTAGGAGAACATGTATACTTACAAATTATCAATAATGCAAAGGAATATGTGTATATCAATACTCCGTATTTAATTATTGATGATAGTATGGTATCGGCTTTGTGCCTTGCAGCAAAAAGCGGAATTGATGTACGCATTATCACACCGGATAAATATGATAAGTGGATTGTACATGTAACAACACGTTCATATTATCGTGAGCTTATTAAAGCTGGCGTAAAAATATATGAATATACGAATGGATTCAATCATGGAAAGACGTTTGTCTCAGATAATAGCATTGCTACGGTTGGAACAACGAATCTAGATTTTCGTAGTCTATACCTGCACTTTGAATGTGGCGTAGTGCTCTTTGATAATTCTGCTATTCATGATATATATAATGATTTTATGAAAACACTTGACAAGTCAAGGTTAATTAAGGAGGATGATTACAAAGGAAATGTTTTGTCGCGTTTGGCACAGGATTTTTTACGTGTCTTCGCACCATTAATGTAACAAAAACTATTAACAGTTAACTTGATTTTTGTTAGTTTCTTATGTAGAATGAAGCTTGAGAAAAGTGCACTGTTAAAATAAATCTATGGAGGGTTAATATGAGTTTCCAAGAGAAGTTAAATGATTTACATACTCGTAGAAAGCACATCGAACTTCAAGGCGGACAAGAAGCGGTTGATCAATTACATGCGATGAACAAAAAAACTGCACGTGAACGTATGCAGCAGCTTTTTGATGAAAATAGTTTCGTTGAAGTCGGTGCATTTGTACAGCAACGAGCAACAGATTTTAATTTGAATGTAAAAACCGTTCCTGCTGATGGCGTAGTTACAGGTTACGGAACCATTAATGGACGATTGGTTTATGCATATAGTCAAGATGCCACATTAGTTGGTGGTGCCATTGGCGAAATGCACGCAAAAAAAATAGTCACACTATATGACTTGGCTATAAAAATGGGAGCACCTATCATTGGACTTCTAGATAGCGCTGGCTTAAGGCTACAAGAATCTACTGATGCCTTAGATGCTATTGGGCAAATCTATATAAAGCAATCCATGGCTTCAGGCGTCATTCCTCAAATAACAGGTGTTGTAGGAACATGTGGCGGTGGAGCAGCAATCATTGCCGGATTAAGTGACTTTACATTTATAACGGATAAAAATGGTCAATTGTTTGTCAATAGTCCAAATACCTATGATGATACAAAAGATACGACAGCTTTTGGATCTGCACAATATAATTTAGAGGTTTCAGGTTTAGTTGATTTTATTTGCCAAGATGAACAGGGTTTAATTCAAGATATGCGTCAACTTGTTGAATTCTTACCGGCCAACAATACAGAAGAAGCGCCATTTGAACAAGTATCCGATGATTTGAACCGAGTTTCTCCTGAGCTTAATTCTATAGTATCTAGTCAAGGAGTTGATTGCAGAGCAGCCCTCCTTTCTATTAGTGACCACAATCATATTATTGAAGTAAAACAAAATTATGCAACAGAAGTGATCGTTGCATTTGGAAAAATGAATGGAATGACCATTGGGTTTATTGGAAATCAAACGCAAGATGGTGATGGTCGACTAAGTGCACAAGGATTATCAAAAGTAACGAACTTTGTGTCTTTTTGCGATGGATTTAATATTCCGCTGGTTACATTAACAGATATTGTAGGGTTTGCTACAAAAGGTGCTGATGAAAGTCAAGGATTAGCAAAAATGGCAGCAAAAATGACCCATGCATTTATTCATGCGAGTGTTCCTAAAATCAATCTGATATTATATCGTGGATATGGATCGGCATATGTAAGCTTTAATTCAAAGCATGTGGGGGCTGATGTTGTACTTGCATGGCCAAGTGCCCAGGTAGGCATGATGGAAGCAAAGAGTGCAGTTCGTATTATGTTTAACGATGAGATTGCAGAAGGAATGCTTACAAGCACAGAAAAAAATGCAAAACAAGAAGAGTTTGAACATATGCAATCTTCTCCTTATGCTGCGGCAAGTCGAGGATATATTGATGATATTATTGAACCGGCCGCAACACGCAAGCGTGTTATAGTAGCGCTAGAAATGCTATATACTAAACGGGTACCTCATATAGAACGAAAACATAGTACGATATAAGGAAAGCGAGGATAGCATGGTTTTTAATAATTTATTTTTTTTAACATCAACATCAGAGCGTTTACAAGAAGGTCTTATCGCACTTATTAGCGGTATGGCTACGGTATTTGCTATTTTAATCCTTATCTCCTTAATCATTACCTTATTCAAATATATTAAGCGTGGAGAAATTGTTCATCCCCACGAACAATCAAAAATCACAGCCGTTGTCGAAAAAAAACCTCATGAAGTTACCGATAAACACGAGGAGGAAGTACTTGTTGCTGTTATTACTGCAGCTATAGCTGCTTCATTAGAGACAACAACGGATCAGTTGCATGTAAAATCATTTAGACGTATTACGACCAAAAATCAATATAGTCGATAGGAGGAACTACCATGAGAAGATTTCAAGTTACAGTAAATGGAAATACATATGAGGTGGATGTTGAGGAACTAAGCGGCGGAGCAAGTATAGCTCCTGTTAGTCAACCGACAAAAAGTGTAGCGCCGGCAAACCCTGTTGCTCAAGCAAGCCCATCTACCGGTAATGGAGACACCCTTTTAGAAGCTCCGATGCAAGGAAAAATCGTTTCTGTTAAAGTTGCTGTTGGTGATGCAGTTAATGAGGGCGATGTTGTTGCTGTGCTCGAAGCAATGAAAATGGAAAATGAAATTGTTGCACCGAGTGCAGGAACAGTTGCAAGTATTAATGTGACATCAGGCCAAGCAGTAGAAGCAGGAGATTTAATCGCTTCTCTAAACTAAGCATAGGGAGGATTTATTCATGAACATGTTAGAAAGACTCGCCGAGGCTTTTGGAAGGTTTATAGATTCTTCAGGAATAAATTGGTTTGTTCAAAATATGAACTTGGATCGAGGGTTTGATTTTAACTATATTTTTTCCGGAAGTCTTGGAAACTTATTGATGATTATTATTGCTTTTATACTTATGTATTTAGCAATAAAAAAAGAATTTGAACCATTACTTTTATTGCCCATTGCTTTTGGTATGTTTTTAGTTAATCTACCTATTTCAGGGATTATGGATGGACCTATTACGCAATTGACATTTGAGGGCGTGACCCAAGAATTTCAAGGAAGTCTAACACAAGTAGCTTCACGAGTTGCGCTTGTCTTTGAATCCCAAACCGGGGCGAATTTTTATGATCACGCAAAAGAGATTCCTGGTGGGCTACTGTATTATATTTATTATGGAAATAAACTAGGAATTTTCCCGCCGTTAATTTTTATGGGTGTGGGTGTTATGACAGATTTTGCGCCATTATTAGCAAACCCTAAAAGCTTCTTATTAGGTGCAGCAGCGCAGTTTGGTATATTTTTAGCATTTTTTGGAGCGTTGGCATTTGGATTTAACAATGGCGAATCCGCATCCATTGCAATTATTGGAGGTGCAGATGGACCGACAGCAATATATACAGCGATTAAGTTAGCGCCACATTTGCTGGCACCTATTGCAGTGGCTGCATATTCATACATGTCCTTGGTTCCCATTATACAACCGCCGATCATGCGTGCGTTGACAACGAAGGAAGAGCGAATGATCAAAATGCAGCAATTACGACCGGTATCACAGCTTGAAAAAATACTCTTTCCTATTATTGTTACGTTGCTCGTTATTTTGATTTTACCTTCAACAACAGCACTTATTGGAATGTTAATGTTTGGAAACTTGATTAAGGTATCTGGGGTGACGGAAAAATTAGCAGAAGTAGCCTCTGGACCACTAATGTATACGATTACTATTTTCTTAGGTATTACAGTAGGGGCAACAACTCGAGCTGCAGATTTTTTAAACACATCGACACTCTTTATCTTGATTTTAGGTCTTTTGGCCTTTGCATTTGGGACTGCGTCAGGGGTATTGTTAGGTAAGATTATGTGTAAATTATCTGGCGGAAAGATTAATCCATTGATTGGTGCGGCCGGTGTGTCTGCTGTTCCAATGGCAGCGCGCGTTGTGCAAAAAGTAGGACAAAAAGAAAACTCTTCGAACTTTTTGCTTATGCATGCGATGGGCCCTAATGTTGCAGGAGTTATAGGCTCTGCAGTTGCTGCAGGTGTATTCTTATCCTTATACTTATAATGTTACAAAAACGACTTATAGAAGGAGGTCAATATGTCAGAACTCATTAAAAAACCTGTTAAAATAACAGATACAATATTACGCGACGCCCATCAATCTCTAATTGCAACACGTATGCGTACAGAAGATATGCTGCCTATTGTTGAAAAATTAGATCGTGTTGGATATCATTCCGTTGAAATGTGGGGCGGAGCGACCTTTGATTCATGTCTTCGTTTTTTAAAAGAAGATCCATGGGAACGCTTACGATTACTACGAGGTGGTTTTAAAAACACAAAAATGCAAATGCTTTTACGGGGGCAAAACTTATTAGGATATCGTCATTATGCCGATGATGTGGTTGAATATTTTGTCCAAAAAGCTATTGCAAATGGTATTGATATTGTTCGAATCTTTGATGCACTTAATGACATGCGAAATGTTAAAACAGCACTTGATGCAACCAAACGTGAAGGTGGACATGCACAAGTGGCCATTGCATACACGTTATCTGACTTTCATACAATCGACTATTATGCTGAATTGGCAAAGCGTATTGAAGATATGGGTGCAGATTCGATTTGTATTAAAGATATGGCAGGATTACTTGTACCCTATGAAGCAACAAAGCTTGTAACAAAAATAAAAGAAGTGACGGATTTGGAACTTCAAGTACATTCCCACTATACTTCAGGAGTTGCGAGTATGGCTTACCTAAAAGCAGTTGAAGCAGGAGCAGATATTATTGATTGTGCAGTGAGTCCTTTTTCGATGGGAACTGCACAACCCGCAACGGAAGTAATGGTCGAAACGTTTAAGGGAACACCTTATGACACAGGGCTTGATGAAACACTTCTTGCAGAGATTGCAGATTACTTTAGACCGATTCGTGAAAACGCATTAGAAAGTGGCTTGTTAAGCTCTAAAATACTTGGCGTTAACATAAAAACGTTGTTATACCAAGTTCCAGGTGGTATGTTGTCTAATCTTGTTAGTCAGCTAAATGAGCAAGGGGCCAGCGATAAATTTTATGATGTCTTGGAAGAAATACCGCGTGTCCGTTCAGATTTTGGTTATCCGCCGTTAGTTACGCCTTCGAGTCAGATTGTTGGAACCCAAGCGGTTCTTAATGTCCTTGGTGGTGAACGTTACAAGATGATTTCCAAAGAATCCAAAGCGTTAGTTCGCGGGGAGTACGGAAGAACACCTATGGAGATTTCTACAGAGATAAAAAATAAAATTATCGGTGATGAAGAAACCATAACGTGTAGACCGGCAGATTTGCTTGCGCCAGAGCTAGAGCCATTGCGAAAAGAAACGATGCGATGGGCGCAACAAGATGAAGATGTTTTATCCTATGCGCTTTTCCCACAAGTTGCCAAAGAATATTTTGAATATCGTGAAGCGCAACAGTCGAAAATTGACCCTAAACAACCAGGTATACAACATAAGGCGTATCCGGTATAAATTGCGGATTCAATAGTCTACGAATAGCATCTCACATATGAGGTGCTATTTTTGACGTAAACCAAAAAAAAGTATTCATTTTTTTGAAAATATTGCCTTGTAAATTCATAATTTGTAGGCTATAATAGAAAAATATTGAAAGATGAAAGGAGCTAGCATTCATTTTTCATATAATTGAAGGAAAACGTGCATTGTGCAGGAGGAAATTATGTCACGACAAAATGATTTAATCAAACGGATAAAGTCCCATTACAACCAATTAAGTAAAGGTCAAAAGCTGCTTGCAGATTATATATCGAACCATTATGAAAAAGCGGTTTTTTTAACTGCTGCAAAATTAGGTACTATTGTTGGTGTCAGTGAGTCTACAGTGGTACGCTTTGCAAATGAATTGGGGTATGACGGATATCCAAAATTACAGCGGGCATTGGAAGAGCTGGTTAAAAACAAACTGACTTCAATTCAGCGTGTCAATGTAACCTCAGATCGTATAGATCAAGACCAAATATTAAAACATGTTTTGCATGCAGATATGGAAAAGATAAAGGTTACTTTGGAAGAAATAGATAATGATCAATTTAATAAAGCAATCGACTATATAATGGACGCCAAGACTATATATATCGTTGGCGTTCGAAGCAGTGCGTCATTAGCTGGCTTCTTAGGCTTCTATTTTAATCTTATGTTTGATAATGTAAAGTTGATCCATACCAATAGTGTCAGTGAAATGTTTGAACAGATTCATCGTATATCCGATGAAGACGTTATGATTGGCATTAGCTTTCCACGATACTCCAAGCGAACGCTAAAAGCCATGGAATATGCACAATCAAGAAAAAGTAGTGTTATCACCATTACTGATAGTCCTATTTCTCCTATGGTTCAATTTTCAGATGTTAGCTTAGTGGCACGAAGTGAAATGGTCTCGTTTGTGGATTCTTTAGTTGCGCCGTTAAGCGTCATTAATGCTATCATTGTAGCATTATCAATGCGTAAAAAAGATACAATTGTGGAAAGTTTGGAACGATTAGAAAATATATGGAACGAATATCAAGTGTATGAAAATGATGATGACATTAATATAAATTACAGTCTAAGACGAGAACAATAAAAGTTTGGAGAAAAACATGTATCATACAATCGTAGTTGGTGGTGGACCGGCTGGCATGATGGCGGCAATTAAGGCGTGTGATGCCGGAAAATCGGTTTTGCTCATCGAAAAGAATGAAAAACTCGGAAAAAAATTATATATCACAGGAAAAGGACGTTGTAATGTAACGAACGCAAGTGATGTAGAATATCACTTAAAGCAACAAACATGTAATGCAAAGTTTTTATATAGTGCTTTTTACTCTTTTGATAGTGCTATGGTCATGTCTTTTTTGGAAGAAGAGGGATTAGCTTTAAAAGTTGAACGTGGACAGCGCGTTTTTCCGGCAAGTGATAAATCGTCTGATGTTATAAAAGCATTAGAAAATGCGATGCAAAAAAGAGGTGTCAAAGTGATGCTTCACAGCACGGTTCAAGAACTTATGACGTCACATAACCAGATTGAAGGGGTAAAATTGTCTACAAAAGAGACACTGAATGCTCAACATGTTATCATAGCTACTGGCGGCGTATCTTACAGTATGACCGGATCAACAGGTGATGGACATACCTTTGCCAAAACATTAGGACATAAGATTGTTCCTTTGTTACAAGGGCTTGTTCCGATAGAGACGGTTGAAGAAGATATCTATGAATTGCAAGGGTTATCACTTAAAAATGTGCGTTTAACAGCAAAAGATAGCCAAAGAGAATATTATAGTGAAATTGGGGAAATGCTGTTTACCCACTTTGGCGTTAGCGGCCCACTTGTTTTATCTGCAAGTAGTTATATAGCGCGCAATATAGCGCTTAAAACAGTTGAAGTCGTTATTGACTTAAAGCCTGGACTGGATAACGAAAAGTTAGACAAGCGTATATTACGTGATTTTAATGCGCATCAAAAAAAAGCTATTCAAAACGTTTTAAAAGGCTTGTTGCCCCAAAAAATGATTCCTGTCCTTTTGAAACGTTGCCAGATTGACCCTATGAAATCAATTGATCAAATTACCCGTGAAGAACGTATGATGCTTGGTCAACAGATGAAGAATTTTACGCTACATGTTAGAGCGTTTCGAAAGTTTAATGAAGCCATCATTACCCGAGGCGGAGTTGATGTTCAAGATATTAATCCTCATACCATGGAGTCAATGCATATCAAAGGTTTATATTTTGTAGGTGAAGTTTTAGATTTGGATGCGTTAACGGGAGGATTTAATCTGCAAATCGCATTTTCTACAGGTGCCTTAGCAGGCATGAGTACACTCGACTAGAAAGGAAGAACAAAAAAATGATTAGCATTCGTGGTGCCAATACAGTAAAAGAAAATACAAAAGAAGCAATTCTTGAAAGTACAAAACAATTACTGCAACAAATTATAGAACAAAATCAGTTGGACCCTTCCCAAATCGTTTCAATTATTTTTACAGCAACAAAGGATTTGACTCAAGTATATCCTGCTGTAGCTGCAAGAGAATTAGGGTTGACAGAAGCTTCATTGATTTGTTGTCAAGAAATGTATGTTGAAGGAAGTTTAAGCCAATGTATTCGTGTTCTTTTTCATGTAAACAGTGAAATAGAGCAAAACAGCGTACGACATATCTATTTGGGGGAAGCGGTTAAACTAAGACCGGATATTGCAACACCTTTAAATATCGCCATTGATGGTCCGGCTGGCGCAGGTAAAAGCACTATTGCCAAAGCCCTTGCAAAAAAATTGTCCTACATTTATGTAGATACAGGGGCTATGTACCGAGCGATAGGATACTATATATATACACATATGGGCGAAGATATACATGATGAAGAAAAGCGCAATCAATTCATTGATACGCATATCGAAAAAATCAACGTAAATATTGGGTATGAAAATGGGATGCAACAGATTTTTTTACAAGACGAAAATGTAACATCAAAAATTCGTACTCAAGAAATAGGACATATTGCCTCTATTATTTCTACGAACAAATATGTTAGACTGTTTTTAGTCAAAGAACAACAAAAATTAGCAAAGCGAAAATCTGTTGTTATGGATGGACGTGATATAGGTACACATGTACTGCCTGATGCGCCGCTTAAGATTTTTTTAACGGCAAGTGTAGACGTTCGTGCATTACGTCGATATAAAGAACTTGAAGAAAAGGGCGAAAGTCCCAACTTAGAACAAATCCAACAAGAAATTGAAGCCCGTGATTATAGGGATATGCATCGAGAGTATGCACCCCTTAAACAAGCACAGGACGCAGTTGTTATTGACACGTCGAATATGGGAATCAATGAAGTTGTTAATACCATATATGAACAAGCAAAAAAGTTAGGAATGTAAACTATGGAAATTATTGTTGCCAAAACAGCAGGGTTTTGCTTTGGTGTCAATCGAGCCGTTCAACATCTTGAAAAAATGCTTGATGCGCATACATCGCAAAATACACATATATATTCATATGGCCCGGTTATTCATAACCCTCAGGTTGTAGAACATTTTAATAATCAAGGCGTCACCATAATCCATACTCTTGACGAGTTGGATACGTATCCGCCAGGAGAGCTATTAATCCGAAGTCACGGTGTATCGGAAGAAACGATAAAGAAAATCCAAGAACGGGGATTCACCATTGTTGACAGTACCTGCCCATACGTAAAAAAAATCCATCGGATTGTTGAAAAAGCCAGTCTTTCAGGGGATGCAATCCTCATCATTGGTGATAAAAATCACCCAGAGGTCATCGGCATTGCAGGATGGGCAAAAGGAGAGGTTATTATCATCAAAGACGTGGATGAGATTGACCAAATACAATGGGATAAGAACAAGACATATACAGTTGTCGCACAGACAACGTTTAACGTAGAAAAATATAAACTTATATTAAAAAAATTGCAAAAAAAATCTATTCGTGTTATTATTAACGAGACTGTTTGCCAAGCCACTGTTATGCGGCAAAGAGAAGCCTTAGAACTTTCGGAAAAAGTCACAAAAATGATTGTAATTGGTGGCAAAAATAGTTCAAATACACAAAAGTTGTATGAAATTTGTAAGAGTCAATGTAAGGATACATATTACGTTGAAACTATAGAAGAATTAGAGTTGAATGTTTTCAAAGATAATGATATTATAGGTATTACAGCGGGAGCTTCAACTCCGAAGAACATAATCGAGGAGGTCATTTCAAATGTCAGAAATGCAAAATTTTGAACAAATGTTGGAAGATTCAATAATCCAAATTCATAGAGGAGAGATAGTAGAGGGTACTATAATTGGTGTCAATGCTGATGAGATTTATGTTAACATCGGTTATAAATCCGATGGTATCATTCCTAAAAGTGAATTTTCTAATTTTCCAACAGTCGATCTGCGAAAAGAAGTTGAAGTAGGTCAAAAAATTCGCTCTAAAGTTTTAAGAGTTAATGACGGAGAAGGACAAGTATTATTAACGTACAAGCGTCTTAAAGCAGAAGAAGGATTGAATTATGTAGAAGAACTATTTAATTCAAAAGAAGTTGTTACAGCGAAGGTGAATCTTGTACTTAAAGGTGGCTTAGTTGTCATCATTAAAGAAGTACGTGTATTTATTCCTGCGTCTCTTGTGTCCGATGAATATGTATCAGACCTTGAACAATTTAAGAATGAAGAACTATCTTTTGTTATTACTGAGTTTAACTTGAAGAAAAATCGTATTATCGGTAATCGACGTATCTTAATTGAAAAAGAAAAGAACTTAAAAATGGATGAAATATTCGAAACCATTCAAGTAGGCGATGTTATGGACGGTGTTGTTAAAAACATTACAGATTATGGCGCTTTTGTTAATGTAGGCGGCGTTGATGGTCTTGTTCACATTTCTGAATTATCATGGGGACGTATTCGATCACCTAAAGATGTTGTTAAAGTTGGTGACGAAGTTAAAGTACGTATCTTAGATATCAATAAAGACAAAAAGAAAATTTCTCTTTCAATGAAATTCAAAGATGAAAATCCTTGGAATGATGCTGAAGAAAAATATGCTGTAGGCAATGTTGTTACTGGTCGTGTGGCTCGTATGACAGATTTCGGTGCATTTATTGAACTTGAAACAGGTGTTGATGCATTGTTACATGTATCTCAAATCTCTGTTAAGCATGTTGAAAAACCTTCAGACGTATTATCTGTAGGTGAGCAAGTTACTGCAAAAGTAACAGATTTAAACTTAGACGAAAAGAAAATCAGCTTGTCTGTTAAAGAACTTGAAAAAGTTGATGAAGATGGTGCTGAAGAAGTCGTAGAAGCTGAAGAAGCAGTAGATACAGAAGAGTAATTTATAGAATTAAATATATATTAAGTATGTCATTATCTCAAGATAGTGGCATATTTTTTAGAATTAGGAGCGGAATAATGATAAAAGACTATGAACAATTTAAAGAAGCGGTATTTAAGCTTTCAACGATTGATTTAAATGCATACAAAGAAAGGCAAATGAAGCGTCGACTCGACTCGCTGATCCGAAAAAATGGGTTTAAGGGATATGACGACTATGTAGCTGCGTTAAAATCAAATAAAGAGGTTTATGAAGAATTTATTACCTATATGACCATCAATGTTTCAGAGTTTTTTCGAAATAAAACGCAATGGGATGTATTGGAAAAACAAATTTTGCCTTATTTGTTTGAACGCTTCGGAAAAAAAATCACAATATGGTCTGCTGCATGTTCAACAGGTGATGAGCCATATTCTCTAGCGATGGTTTTGAGTAAATTTATGCCGTTAAGCAATATTAAGATTATTGCAACTGACATTGATCAACAAATTCTTTCCAAAGCTAAAGTCGGATTGTATAACGAAAAATCCATTGCCGGCGTACCTGAAGAATTTAAAAAAGAGTATTTTACCCAAGTCGGTCGATCCTTTAAAATAAACGATAATTTAAAGCGTTGCATTGAGTTTAGACAACATGACTTATTAAAAGATTCTTATCCAAAGCAATGTGATTTGATTGTTTGTCGAAATGTCTTGATTTATTTTACGGAAGAGGCAAAAGACAAGATTTATACACGCTTTAATCAGTCGTTAAAAAAAGACGGGATATTATTTGTCGGTAGTACAGAACAAATCATTCAATCCCATCGATATAATTTTTCTTCGGACTACACATTTTTTTATAAAAAAGATGGTGAAGTCAACCGTTAAGAAAGTAAAGCTTTTAACAACGGAGTAAACACATGAGGATATATTTTTTTAAACGTATCTATTTGAATATAGGTGTGTGTTTCATCATAATCCATATGAAAAATAGTTATAGGATTTTCCGTTGTTTGTAATTGAATAATTTCTTTTTCGCTCAAAGGACATCGTACGTAGATGTCTTTTTTCTTTACGTAAGCAGTAGATTTGGTAGCTTTCTTTTTGTATTGCTGATTGACATAATTAGCAACTGATTTGTGAATGGCATAATCTTCTACAGGCAAATAATAATATTGGGTATAATCTGAATAAAAATATTTTAAAACCCCTTCATATAACATAAGAGAACATTCGATCCTATCCATATTTACATTTACCTTCCCATAAGGGGAAAAATGCTCAAACAAATAGTATCCGTGACTATCAGGCAACGATTTTGTAAGGATGATTTTATCTGTGTTTATTGTTGCACATTTTGTGGGGAGTTCCTTTGTATATGTCAATACATACAATGGATAAAAAGCATTTAAAAGATATAGTCCAATCATGTCTTGTTCATTATGTAACAATAATGCTGGGCGTAGCTGAACGTCCCCTTGGACATAACTATTAAATAGTTCAATCAATTGTCCGCCATCAAAAGGGTCCGACCGCTGAAATCCCAAAAGGCGTTCAAGGGTTTTAAGCTTTAGGTTATCTGTTTTTAGCAAATGCTTATAGGGCTTTAAAGCGTGGTAATAATCAATTGATTTACATGCATCCATTTGAGTTGGTATATTGTATAGTTTAAGTCGTGCGTGGATAAAAGGTAGGTCAAAACTTTGCCCGTTAAAGTGAACCAAATAGTCATATTGGCTTAATTTTTCGTTCAATCGATATAAAAGTTCGTATTCATCGGATGATTTATCACAAAGGTATTGCTCCAAATAAAATATTCCATCAAGCTTATAGATCAATCCGACCAAGTAAATCATATGTCGCTTTCGATCAAACCCGGTGGTTTCTATATCAATATAACAGCTATTATCAAAAAAAGATGGGAGCTCTAAAATAGGTTTATACTCAGTTTCATGTATTTTTTTATGAATGATTTGCATGACATATCCTTTCAAAACAACGAATAACATCTTATCTATTATACGTTGTATGATAAAAGATTTCAATGTATAATAAACAATAGAACAAAGCAGAACATTAATGAAAGTAGGTAAACTATGAATATAGCAGTCCTTGGGCCAAAGGGTACATATACAGAAAAAGCGGCCAAAGAATATATGCACTGTCAAGGGTTAAACGGTGAATTAAATTATTACTCTTCAATGCGTAAAACATTAGATGCAATAGGAACAGAATGTACATATGGAGTTATTCCAATTGAAAATACACTGGATGGATTTGTTCAAATTATCCTAGATTTACTCACACATTCAAAACTTAAAATTATTCATGAAATTGTACTTCCTATACGTTTTGGATTTATTGCGAATACGGAAAAACTATCTGACGTAGACCGAGTCTTTACACAATTTAAGACGCAAAATCAATGTCTGGATTTTTTGGAAAATTTTCGAGAAGATCAAATCATTACAACGCAAAGTAACTCTGCATCTTACCAAAAACTTAATGAAGGAATGCGTACAGACGGTGCAATTGTTCCAATGCATTTTTTACACCAAGATCAATCGTTTATGTTAGAGTTGGATGATGTTGCAGATTCCCTTGAAAATGAGACGCGATTTATTGTTTTGGCAACACACCATAATGAAGAAATCAACCCAAATAAAGAATGGAAAACACTGTTGGTTATTCATGACGACCAAGATCGGCCGGGTCTACTTGTAGACATTTTGAATGTCTTTGCCAAAGAACAAATAAACTTAGTATCCATTATATCACGTCCAACAAAAAAAGGACTCGGAAACTATAACTTTTTTATTGATGTAGAAGGGTGTTATCAGCGCAATGAAAAAGTTAGGGCAGCTGTTATTAAAGTAATGAATGAATATAATGTTGTTGTCCTAGGATCATATTACCGTGTCAAATAAAGGAGATATTTTGAAGCCAAAATCCATTACATCAATCAAAGAAAGTTTAGCAAAAACGTCGACAGAAGAACTTGATCAGTTTATTCAGACTTACCGAGAGGATACAAGAAAGGGTGTTATTCATTTGGTAAACCGCGCCAAAAAAAATAAGCAGGCATACATAGATGAAGTGGCGCGTGTAGAGTGCATGCTTCAATATGAACGTCAATTGCCTTTAGACTATTGTATTGGCGGGATTGATGAAGCAGGTCGTGGTCCTTTAGCAGGACCCGTTGTCGCGGCAGTAGTTATTTTAAATCCAAAAGATCCGATATTATATATAGATGATTCTAAAAAATTAACTTTTCAAAAAAGAGATGCATTATACGAAGAAATCATCCAGCGGGCAACGGCGTATGGAATCGGCGTTGTATCAGAAGAAGATATTGATTCAATCAACATTTTGCAAGCAACCTATAAAGCAATGCAACATGCGATTAATCAGTGTCAGGTCGCACCGGATCATTTGCTTAACGATGCGGTTATCATCCCTGATGTCTCTATTCCACAGACTAAAATAATTCAAGGGGATTCCAAAAGCTTATCGATTGCGGCGGCGAGTATTTTAGCAAAAGTGACACGAGATCGTTTGATGCTTGCGTACGATGAACTCTATCCAGAGTATGGGTTTAAGAGTAACAAAGGGTACGGTTCACCAGAGCATATTAAACAATTGAAGAACATAGGCCCATGCCCTATTCATCGAAAGAGCTTCATCAAAAATTTTGTTCATTAAGGAGTGATCTATTGCGTATTGATATTTCAAATATATTAAACCCATCGGATAAATCGAATACTTCAGCAAAAACATCAAAGGCAATGGCAATGACAGGAAAATATATATTACCTGAAAAAGGGCAGATACTTGAAGGGAAGATTTTAGATATTCTACAAAGTAGAGTAACGATTCAACTATTAAACGGTCAACAGATGAGTGCAAAAATGTTAGAAGCAATGCCATTTAAAATTGGAGACAATTTATTGTTTGAAGTGAAAGAGTCTACGCAGGACCAATTGACCTTAAAGCCAATCATTCAAGAGCAAACGCTTGAACTTAATAGCGCCCAAATTCTTTCTAATGCAGGTCTTGACCAAACGTCTGAAAATATGGATATTGTGAAAGCGTTATTAGAAAACAGTATGCCAGTCAATAAAGAAAGTGTTCTGCAAATGCATCGATTTGTCAAACGGTTTCCTGAAGCAAAATTAGAAACCTTGATTTTTATGGAAAAAAACGATGTCATAATTTCTAAAGAATCCATACAACATATAGATTCTTTGCTAGCGGATCAACAAAATATGTCAAAAGCATTAGCTTCCTTTAGTCAAATGACTTCTCAGGCAATAAAAGAACCCCAGGTTTTTATGCTCTTGGAAGCACTTGTTCAAGACAATCCTTCATCGCACTTAATGCTTAAGAGCGCTTTAGCGCTTGTAGAAGGACAAGAGGTTCACCAAAATGAACCCATTCATCCACAACAGCTTGAACAGGTTGAGACGACCCTTAGACAACAGGTTCTTCCTCAACTATCAGCCAAAGACCAAACCGTGCTTTCTGACGCTTTAACTCAGTTGAAGAATGTAAAAACGCTTCAAGGATTACTAGATTTTTTTGAAGCACTTCCTATAGAAAAAGAACATATAAAGGAAACATTAGCACAACGTCTAACAGAACAGGTGTTAAACCAAAGCCTCCTTCTTGGTCGAAAAGATTTGGAACAGCATGAACGTATTTCAAAGCATTTTAATAAAGTGTATGAACGTTTAAGTGATTTGATTGAGACGGCAAGTCAACAAGAGCTTAACAGCTCTGGTGAAAAGGTCTTAAAACAGGCACAACAATTAAAGACGGGAATGGATGTTATGAATCAGCTGCAGCAAAATTATCAATTCATTCATTTGCCGATTATGCTAAATCAACAATTTGTTAATAGTCAACTTTATATAATGAATAAAAAAGGAACGCGGAAAAATTTAGATGAAAGAATCACTGCTTTGTTACGGCTAGATTTTAGAAATCTTGGGCATATGGATATTTATATTGCAAAACACATGAAAAATGTCGATATAACATTTTATGTTGATGGACAAGATACGGAGATGCTATTGCAAGAAAACACAACGCAACTGTATAAACAACTGATTAACCAATCCTTTAATATCGTTGGGCTGGGAATACGTTTGCACGATGCAGATGTACAGGAAATCCGTGAATATTTTGACCCCAAAAAAACCAAAACAGAGCCTAAGCGATTTACTTTTGATGTAAGGGCGTGATAAAATGAAACAACGAAAAAAAGCAACAGCCATTGGATACACTCCAGGCGATCAAGCACCGAATATACTTGCTAGCGGCAAGGGGATTGTTGCGCAAAACATTTTGGAAAAAGCGATTGAATCGGATGTGCCTATTTATAAAGACCCCGAACTTGCTGAGGAATTAAGTCGGTTAGACCTTGGTGACCAAATACCGGAAGAACTATATCAGATTGTTGCACAGATCATGATTTTTGTTTCGGATTTAGACAAACTGAAAGATAAGATGGTGTAAAATGAACAAACGTGAATTAGGGACAATCTATGAAGAGAAAACAAGCGACTATATTAAAAAACATTCCATGAAGATTCTTGAAATGAATTATCGCTGTAAATGTGGAGAAGTCGATATTATTGCACAAGATAAAAACTATCTTGTTTTTATTGAAGTTAAATATCGAACATCACTAAATTATGGACACCCTTCTCAAGCGGTTGATTATCGTAAGCAACGTAAAATCATTCAAACGGCCATTTGGTATATTAAAAACACACAAAGGTTTGATTGTCCTGTTCGATTTGACGTTGCCTGTTGGATTAGCGATACATTGGAATACCATAAAGGAGCATTTGATTATCATGAATAACTTGATTGAATTTGAACTTTTTAAACAACATAAACATATAACCCATGGATATACAACGCGACTAGAGGGGGCAAGTCAAGGAGCTTTTGCTTCCCTTAATATGGGGTTTAACCGAGGTGATGCAGAAGAAAATGTCATCGAAAACTACCGTCGTGTCACAAAAGCACTAGGATTATCTACACAACAACTGGTTTTATCTGATCAAATACATTCAGATGTAGTTATGGCTGTCGATGAACGTCATTTAGGTATGGGAATCACCAAAAAAAGTCAGATAAAGGGCGTCGATGGACTGATAACAGATAAGCCGGGGGTTGGGCTTACGACATTTTATGCAGACTGTGTTCCTTTATTTTTTTATGATCCGATACATCAGGCCATCGCTCTAAGCCATAGTGGATGGCGAGGTACCGTAAAAAAGATTGGATTAAAAACCTTGGATCAAATGCGACAACATTATGGGACAAATCCAGAAGAAGTGCTAATAGGTATTGGTCCTGCCATTGGTCAATGTTGTTATGAAGTATCCAAAGATGTAAAAAAAGAGTTTGATTTATCCTTTAATGATGATATAATAGCAAAGATTATGTCTCCCACACCTAAGAACTCGGAAAAATATATGCTGAATTTAAAATTAGCCAATCAATTGATGTTTAAAGAAGCAGGTGTTAAGGCGTCAAATATTGAAGTGAGTTCATTATGTACATCTTGCCATGATGAATTATTTTTCTCACATCGACGCATGGGTGCATCAAGAGGAAGTCACGTTGCAATATTCGCTCTAAGATAAGAGGTGTACTATGAGCAAACATATTATCAAATCCATTGAAAAAGACAGCATTGCTGAGGAATTAGAACTTATGCCAGGTGATGAATTGATTTCAATCAATGGTCAAGAAATAGAGGATGTTCTTGATTATCGTTATATTGAAAACGATGAAGAAATAGAACTTATTGTGTATCGATCCTCAACAAACGAAGAATGGGAATTATTTATCGAAAAAGAAGCCTATGATACATTAGGTATTGAATTTGAGTCTGGTCTGATGGATGACTATAAATCCTGTCACAATAAATGTGTTTTTTGTTTTATTGATCAATTGCCTCCGGGTATGCGGGAGACAATGTATTTTAAAGATGATGATGCACGTCTGTCGTTTTTACAAGGTAACTATATTACCATGACAAATATGAAAGACAAAGATTTTCGACGCATTATTGAATATAAACTCTCTCCGATTAATATTTCGATTCATACAATGAATATGGAGCTGCGTAAAGCCATGTTGCATAATCGGTTTGCAGACAAGCTTATTGATTATATGGACCAGCTATATGCAGCCGGAATCACCATGAATGGTCAAATCGTTCTGTGCAAAGGAATCAATGATCAAGAGGAATTGGATTATTCCATCCGTGAAATGTATCAATATGCACCACATCTTCAGAGTGTATCCATTGTCCCCGTTGGTTTGTCCAAATATAGAGGCCATCTGGAAAAGTTAGAGCCATTTACGTCTGAAGATGCCAAGCAAGTGGTTGAGCTGGTTGAAAAGTATCAACGTCAATTTTATGAACAAAGTGGTTCACATTTTATTCATGCTGCCGATGAGTTTTATTTTTTGGCAGGTCAAGATGTTCCAAGTGAAAAGACGTATGATGGATATCTGCAATATGAAAATGGCGTAGGAATGACACGTCTATTAAAAAATGAATTTCAAGAAGCAATCAACGGCTATAGCTTTGATGCAGAAAAAAACAATCGTTATAAAAAAATCAGTATGATCTCAGGAAAATTGTTTCAGCCAGTTATGGAACAATTTAATATGCAGGTTCGAGATATAGAGGCGATTACAACTCAAACACAAGTTTTTGGCATTGAAAACAATTTTTTTGGACCTAGAATTACGGTGTCTGGACTTGTAACAGGACAAGATATCATTAAACAATGCGCTACATTTGATTTAGGTGAATGTGTATATATCCCTGATAATATGTTAAAATCAGATGAAGAGATTTTTTTAGATGATATTACTTTAGAAGAATTAAGTGAAGCATTAAATACAAAAGTTGTTCCCATACGTATTGATGGTGCTACATTATTTAATGCAATGACGGGTAAGGAGATTGAATATGAGTAAACCGATAGTCGCCGTGGTTGGTAGACCAAACGTTGGGAAATCAACGCTATTTAACCGATTGGCAGGAGAGAATATTTCCATAGTAAAAGATACACCAGGTGTAACACGTGACCGTATATATGCGGATGTATCATGGTTAAACTATGATTTTACATTAATTGATACCGGAGGAATAGAACCTGATAGTCAAGATTTGATTTTGAGTCATATGCGTATCCAAGCTGAGATTGCCATTGAAACTGCCGATGTAATTATCTTTATGGTGGATGTTCAGACAGGACTTACTGATTCAGATGCAAAAGTCGCTGACATGCTTAGACGCTCAAACAAACCTATTGTTTTATGTGTCAACAAAGTAGACTCCTTTAAAAAATATCAATATGATGTTTTTGAGTTTTATAATCTTGGTTTAGGCGAACCGCATCCGGTTGCCGCATCCAATGCACAAGGACTTGGAGATATGTTGGATGCAGTTGTAGAACACTTTATACTTGATGCTAATGCGCAAGATGATGAAGAAGATGAGATCCCAAGCATCGCTATTGTGGGAAAACCCAATGTGGGAAAATCTTCGTTAATTAATAAAATCTTAGGCGAAAATCGATTGATTGTCAGTGATATCGCAGGAACAACACGGGATGCCATAGATACTTTGATTACCTACGATGAAAAACAGTATCGCCTTATTGATACAGCGGGACTTCGTCGAAAAAATAAGATCAAAGAAGATTTGGAACGCTATTCAATTGTTCGAACTGTAGCTAGCGTAGAAAAGTCGGATTTAGTACTTATTATGATTGATGCAACAGAAGGCATTACAGAACAAGATGCAAAAATAGCTGGAATTGCCCATGATCGAGGCAAAGGAGCCGTTATTGTTGTAAACAAATGGGATGCACTTGAAAAAGATGACAAGACAATGTATCGTTTCTTAGATTCCATTCAAACAACCCTTGCGTATATGACCTATGCCCCGATTGTTTTTATATCAGCAGTGACAGGTCTTCGTATTAATAAACTCTTTGAGACAATTGATATGGTCATTCAAAATCAATCCATGCGTGTTCAAACCGGGGTTATGAATGAGATTCTTTATGATGCCATGGCAATGAATCAACCACCTTCTGACAAAGGAAAGCGCCTTAAAATATACTATATGACACAAGTGTCCATTAAACCGCCAACATTTATTCTGTTTATCAATGACAAGGAATTAATGCATTTTTCATATACACGCTATATTGAAAACCAAATTCGTGAAGCTTTTGGCTTTAAAGGAACTCCAATTCGATTAATTGCAAGGGAACGAAAGGAGAAGTAATATGCTGCGAATAGTTGCCGTAATCCTTGGATATTTTATCGGTTGTATTAATTTTGCTTATTTAATTGGTCGCTTTAAAGAACATATTGATATTCGAGAGTATGGAAGTAAAAATTCAGGTACGACAAATGCCATTCGCGTTATGGGGTGGAAACTTGGTGGATTAACCTTTATCGGTGATTTATTAAAAGCGATTGTAGCTTACTATATTATTTATCGATGGGCAAACGGAGATATGTCCATAGCTATTTATGCTGGTTTAGGGGTTATCCTTGGTCATAATTGGCCGGTGTTTTTGAAATTCAAAGGGGGTAAAGGTATTGCTTCAACCCTTGGGCTTATCTATGCTGTTGATTATCGCGCCGGACTGATCATGATGTTGTTGATGGCTTTAGTTATCTTTATTACAAGATATGTATCTGTAGGTTCTTTGTTGATGGCCATTCTGATGCCCGTATTATTCTATTTGTTTAAAGGAATGAATATAGAAGTTCTCGGCGTAAGTTTGACCCTCATGCTTCTAGCGATTTATCAGCATCGCGCCAACATCAAACGCTTAGTTAATGGGAATGAAAATAAAATTGGACGAAGTAAAAGTAAAGAATAATGAGGTGAGAATATGAACGTAAGTATAATCGGTGCCGGAGGCTGGGGATGTGCCTTAGCAAAGGTGCTTGATGATAATCAACATACAGTGACCGTTTGGTCAAAATTTGAAGAAGAAGTTCAAGCAATACAAAAAAATAACGAAAATACAGCAAAACTTCCAGGAATTGTTTTGCCAGAGACACTACGTTATACATCGAATCTAGAAGAAGCCATCAAAGGACAAGAGATTTTGGTGATGGCTGTTCCCTCAAGTTTTGTACGTGTGACCGCAAAAGCAATGTGTCCATTTGTAACATCAGATCAAACTATTGTCAACGTTGCTAAAGGTATTGAAGATATAAGTTTCAAAACATTAGAAGACGTTATTTTAGATGAAATTCCTCATACTGAAGTTGCTGTTTTATCTGGACCGTCTCATGCAGAAGAGGTTGCGCGTGGGATTCCGACCTCTGTTGTCGTTGGATCAAAAAGCGATGCGGTGGTAAAAAAAGTTCAAGATACCTTCATGAATGAGAATTTTCGTGTTTATGGAAGTTCTGACTTACTAGGAATAGAGCTTGGCGGCGCATTGAAAAATGTCATTGCGCTAGCGGCAGGTATTTCAGATGGTTTGGGCTATGGTGATAATACAAAAGCAGCACTCATGACTCGTGGTATTTCTGAAATCAGTCGCTTAGGTGAAAAAATGGGCGCCGATCCAATGACCTTTAATGGTCTGTCGGGGATCGGAGATTTGATTGTTACCTGCACCTCCATGCACAGTCGAAATCGACGGGCGGGAATTCTTATTGGTCAAGGCAAAACCCTTGATGAAGCACTTGAAGAAGTAAAGATGGTTGTAGAAGGGGTGTATTCAGCAAAAGCAGCATTAGGATTAGCCAAAAAATACGATGTGGATATGCCGATTATTGAAAAGGTGAATGAAGTCTTGTTTGAGCAAAGCAATCCTAAGATTGCGGTCTCTGAGCTAATGAACCGCGAAAAGAAATTTGAAAACTTGTAATATCATATGAATTATGATATAATGTAGCAGATAAGTGATTAATGCGAAAGGAGTGGACATATGTCCACTCTTTTATTTGCAGAAGGAAAGGATGTGTTGCTATGGCATCGAAGGATTCAATCGAAAAGTTAACGTATAAACTTCTTGAGCCTATTCTAGAAGAAAACGGATTCGAATGTGTAGATGTTGAGTATATCAAAGAAGCTAATCAATGGTATTTGAGAGTATACCTTGACAAACCTGAAGGTATCACAGTGAATGACTGTGAGCTCGTTAGCCGAGCATTAGAAAAGAAGCTGGATGTAAAAGATCCTATCAAAGACCCTTATATTTTGGAGGTGAGTTCTCCAGGCCTAGATCGCCCTTTAAAAAAGGACAAAGATTTTGAAAGGCATTTAGGAGATATGGTAGAGCTCAAACTTTATAAAGCGATCGACAAGAACAAAGAATTTTCAGGTGAACTCATAGCTTATGATGACGAAACAGTAACGATTGATATCGAAGGAAATGCACAAGCTTTCCCAAGAAAAGATATTGCAATCATACGCCTAGCAATCATCTTTTAAGGTAGGTTTAAGGAGGATAAAACAATGAATGCTGAATTCATTCAAGCATTGGAACAAATTGAAAAAGAAAAAAATATTAGCAAAGAGGTTTTGCTGGAAGCTATTGAAAACTCTTTGCTAACAGCTTGTAAGAATCATTTTGGAACGTCCCAGAATATTGAAGTGACTATTGACAAAGAAAAGGGCAATGTTATTGTTCTTGCTGAAAAAGAAGTCGTCGAAAATGTAGAACATAAAGAACTGCAAATTTCTTTAGCCGAGGCAAGAGAAATTGATGCAAACCTTGATGTCGAAGATCATGTCCAAATTGAGGTAACACCTAAGGATTTTGGAAGAATTGCGGCACAAAAGGCAAAACAAGTTGTCGTGCAAAAAATTCGTGAAGCTGAACGTGATTTGTTATTAAATTCTTATCAAGAAAAAGAAAAAGAAGTGGTAACTGGAATTATCCAACGAAGCGTCAAAGACAGTGTTATCGTAAATCTTGGGAAAATTGATGCAATCCTTGCTGACAAAGAGCAAGTTCCAGGTGAGACTTATTCAATTAATGAACGAATTAAAGTCTATGTAATTGAAGTAAAGTCAGGGACAAAAGGACCTAAAATATATGTATCAAGAACTCATCCGGATTTAGTCAAACGCCTTTTTGAAAGCGAAGTTCCGGAAGTTCATGATGGAACTGTTGAAATCAAGTCAATATCTAGAGAAGCAGGTTCACGAACAAAAATTGCAGTGTATTCTACAAAGGATGAAGTCGATCCTGTCGGTTCATGTGTTGGACATAATGGTTCAAGAGTCAGTATAATTGTTGATGAATTAAATGGTGAAAAAATTGATATTATTCCTTGGAATGATAATATGGCTGAATTTATCGCCGCATCCCTTAGTCCTTCTAAAGTCGTTCAAGTTGCGGTTAATAAGGCGGAAAAAAGCGCGAAAGTCATCGTCCCGGATTATCAATTATCCCTTGCCATCGGTAAGGAAGGTCAAAATGCTCGTCTGGCTGCAAAGTTGACCGGATATCGTATTGATATAAAAAGTGAAACGCAGGCAAAAGAAATCGGATTTATCACAGAAGAAGATTTAGATAATCCGGAAATATTATTTTTGAGTGCGAATAGCAGACAAGACGTTGAAGTAGAAATCAATCCATTTGATGAATCATTATTTGAGGAGTAGTTATGACCAAGAAGAAGCCATTACGTAAATGTACAGGATGTCAAGAGTTAAAAGATAAGCGCGAGATGCTACGTGTCGTTCGAACGTCCGAGGGCGATTTTTTAATCGATGTTTCCGGCAAAGCGAATGGTCGAGGCGCATATATCTGTAAGTCAAAAGAATGTTTAGAAAAATCTTTGAAAAACAAAGGGCTGGAACGTTCATTTAAGTGTAAAATCCCTCAAAAAATTGGTGAAAATCTAAAGGAGGCGCTAGATGAACTTGAATAAGACCTTAAATATGATTGGATTATGTCAAAAAGCAGGAAAGATCTCTTCTGGAGAATTTTCTGTTGAGACAGCAATAAAAGCAGGTCATGCTCACCTGGTTGTTATTGCCGATAATGCATCAGATAATACAAAAAAGAAATTTGTGAATATGTGTAACTATAGACAAATTCCCTATATCATAGCATTTGATAAAGAGGATTTAGGTCATGCAATCGGAAAGCAGTTTCGTGCGACGATTTGTGTTACAGATGAACAATTTGCAACGAGCATTGAAAAAACATGGAGGTGAAAGGATGTCAAAAAGACGTGTACACGAGATAGCAAAAGATCTGGGAATTGATTCAAAAGATCTTATCAACACGCTAAAAGACTTTGATATACCCGTAAAAAATCATATGAGTTCGATAAAAGAAGAAGATCAAAAAATTGTTATCGAATATTATAATGAAGAAGAAACAAAAAATGAATCGAATAAGGTGGGTCAAAATATAGAACCTAAAAAAGAACTTTCGACAAAAAACACACAAACTATAAATAAAACAACAGACAAAGAAGTAAAACAAAATACCTCAGCCGATGAAGCGCCAAGCAAAAAACAAAAGACATCAAAAAAACATCGTAAAGAAGTTGAAGTTGAAGAAAAAGAAGACGTTATATACATCGGCGAAGAAATTTCTGTAAAAGCATTGGCTGAAAAAATCGAGTGCCCCATATCAGAGATTGTAAAATATCTTATGTTAAAAGGAATTATGGCGACTGCAAATCAAGAGATTAATTTTGATTTAGCCGTTGAAATTGGACTAGAGTATGAAGTTCTGATTGAAAAAGAACAAGAGAAGGATTTTATTGAAGAATTTTTCGCTGAAGATGATATCGATGACGAAAAAGATTTAGTGAAACGTCCTCCGGTTGTTGTCGTTATGGGACATGTTGACCATGGGAAGACTTCTCTTCTAGATGCCATCCGAAAAGCACGCGTTACCGAAGGTGAGCATGGTGGTATTACACAACATATCGGTGCATATTCTGTTGAATTAAATAATGAAAAGATTACATTTTTAGACACACCAGGACATGAAGCTTTTACAGCCATGCGTCTACGTGGTGCAATGGCTACGGATATCGCTATTTTAGTTGTTGCAGCTGATGATGGTGTTATGCCACAAACGGTTGAAGCGATTAACCATGCAAAAGCAGCCGGTGTACAAATTATTGTTGCCATTAATAAAATTGACAAAGAAGGCGCAAATCCGGATCGAGTAAAACAAGAGCTTATTGAATATGGTCTTGTAACAGAAGATTGGGGTGGAGACACAATTTGTGTTCATGTATCTGCAATTCAGCATACTGGAATTGATCAACTTCTTGAGATGATTCTTCTCGTTGCAGAATTAGGTGAACTCAAAGCTAATCCAAAACGTGCGGCTCGTGGAACGATTGTAGAAGCTCAACTTGATAAAGGACGAGGACCTGTTGCCACAGTCTTGGTACAAAACGGAACCTTAAAAATTGGTGATTCAATTTTAGCTGGTACAACACATGGTAGAGTACGAGCGATGATTAACGATCAAGGTAAGCGTGTACGAACTGCAGGACCTTCAACTCCGGTTGAGATTCTAGGTCTTAGCGAAGTTCCTTCTGCAGGAGAAGCTTTCTATCAAACCAATAACGAACGTGAAGCACGACAGTTATCTGAGCGTCTCCAATCAAATGTTCGTGAAAAAATGATACAAAACACACCTCAAAAAGTAACTTTAGATGATTTGTTCCATCAAATTCATGAAGGTGAAATGAAAGAACTTAAATTAATTGTAAAAGCGGATGTTCAAGGTTCTGTTGAAGCCGTAAAACAAAGTTTAATGAAGCTTTCAAACGAGGAAGTAATAATAAATATTATCCATGGTGGAGTAGGTGCCATTAATGAATCGGATGTAATGTTAGCGAGTGCATCCAACGCCATCATAATAGGATTTAATGTCCGACCAGAGTCCAATGCAAAAATTACTGCAGACCGTGAAAAAATTGATGTTCGTCTATACCGCGTTATATACAATGCAATTGAAGACATTGAACTTGCAATGAAGGGAATGCTTGACCCGATTTATGAAGAAAAAGTTATTGGACATGCAGAAGTTCGTGATACCTTTAAAGTATCCAATGTCGGTACAATAGCTGGTTCATATGTAACGGACGGGAAAATCCAACGAAACTGTCAAGTACGTCTTGTACGTGATGGAATTGTATTATTTGAAGGTGCCCTAGCGTCATTAAAACGTTTTAAAGATGATGCAAAAGAAGTAGCGACAGGCTATGAATGTGGTATCATGCTAGAAAAATACAATGATATAAAAACAGGTGATGTCATCGAAGCTTTTATCATGGAAGAAATACCAAGATAACGATTTGAAGTTAAGAAGGTGATAATTATGAAAAAAAACAGTAACCGAATTATACGAATCAATGAAGAAATTAAGCATGAAATCAGTGCGATTATCCGTAACGGATTAAAAGACCCGCGGGTTGACACACTAACGAGTATTGTCCATGTGGATACTACACCTGATTTAAAGTTTTGCAAAGTGCATTTTAGTACGCTTGGTGATGAAACAAAACATCAAGAGACTTTGGAAGGCTTGAAAAATTCAGCTGGATTTATTCGTCGTCAGTTGGCACAAAAAGTCAACTTAAGGAATACTCCAGAATTGATTTTTGTCATTGACCATTCAATTGAATATGGCGTTAAGATGAGCAAATTAATTGATGAAGTCAATCATCACGATGAAGACTAAGAGCAGGTGATAAAATGAACTACGTTGATTTAACTACGCACTTGTCAATGGATGAGCATGTCTATATTACAGGGCATATTCATCCTGATGGCGATTGTATTGGAGCTGCTTTGGCAATGTATCATCTCTTAGATCATACAGGATATCGTGTAAGCGTTGTGCTTGAAAATAGGCCACGAGGCTATGATTTTTTAAAGGGCTATGCTGATATTATCACTCAAGAGGAATATCAGCAGAACAAAGAAAGTCTCCTTAATGCTCCATATCAACTTATTGTTGTTGATTCAGGAGACTTAAGTCGAATTGAACCTTTCCTTGAGCTTTTTAATAAAGCAACATGTACGTTTAACATTGATCATCATAGCAGCAACACGCATTTTGGTGATTATCAACATGTCGATGTCGATGCAAGTTCTACTTGCGAAGTCATCGGAATGATGCTTAATCTAGAAAAAAATGGCACTATTCAAGATTTGAACGTAGCAACAGCACTGTACACAGGGATTATCTACGATACAGGACTTTTTAAACATGACTGTACCCGTAAAGAAACCCATCTTATAGCGGCTAAACTAGTTGATGGTGGTGTCAATCAAACATTTTTGATCAATAAGCTATATTTTACCAAAACCCTAAAATCTTTAAAGGCACTTGAAATAGCACTCTCTAATATTCAAGCTATACAACAAGGACATATTGTCTTAACATACATCTCCTATGAACAGATGTGTGAACATGCTCTTGAAAAAAGTGATACAGAGTCGATTGTAAATCAGCTTATTGAAGTTGATACCGCTAAGGTTAGTTGCTTTATTTTAGGATTAGATTATAATAAATATAAGATTAGCTTTCGTTCGAATTCAAGCATTAATGTGTGTGAAATTGCACAAAAATATCAAGGTGGTGGACATGTGAAAGCCGCCGGATGTTCAATAGACGGACAATTAAATGATATTGTCAAGTTATTTACAAGAGAGTTGGTTGATGCATATGAACGGAATTCTTAATGTATACAAAGATAAAGGCATGACCTCTTTTGATGTTGTTGCACAACTACGACGTATCTTAAATATTCGTCGCATCGGTCACACAGGAACACTTGATCCGGATGCGACGGGTGTTTTACCTATTTGTGTAGGTAAAGCAACAAAAGTCGTTGATTTACTTACAAATATGAATAAGACCTATCGCGCAACACTACAGCTAGGCATAGAAACAGACACTCAAGATATAAGCGGAACAGTTCTTCATCAGTATCATGGAGAGATATCTGTTTATGATGCAAAAGTACACGAAGTTTTGATGACTTTTTTAGGAGAGTATATGCAAGTACCTCCGATGTATTCTGCCATAAAAAAAGATGGTAAACGCTTATATGAATTGGCACGACAAGGAATTGAAGTTGAACGTGAACCTCGTTTAGTACACATCTTCCAGATTGAACAGTTTACTTCCTTAGGGAACCATTGCTATCGTTTTGATGTGACATGTTCAAAAGGAACGTATATTCGAACGTTAATCCACGACCTCGGACAAAAACTAGGTTATGGAGCATGTATGACTGAGCTGATTAGAACCCGTGTTGGCGAGTTTAACATTAACGATGCATTACATATAGAGGCGATTAAGCAAGCCATGCTTGAGCAACAGTTAACGACAAAGCTTTATTCCATTGAATCCTTATTTGACGAATGCCCTAAGCTTATTGTATCATCAGAATATGATGCGTGCATTCATAACGGAAACAAACTTTCAAACGTGTTCGTCAATCAACAAGTAGCACTCAACACGATTGATATAACCAAGAATAAAAGGTATCGACTTTATGATTCAAATGAACGTTTTGTCGGTCTTTATGTTATAGATGAACAGAATGACACTCCAATATTAAGAGTTGAAAAAATGTTTTACTAGTGAGGTATGGGATGAAATTTATTAATGATATTCAACAAAGTACTTTAAAAAACACCGTTGTTGTCCTTGGAAATTTTGACGGCTTGCATAAAGGACATTTAACACTTTTAGCTAAAGCAAAAGAAATTGCAAAAGAGCAACAGCTTAAAACTGCTTTTTTTACATTCTATCCACATCCAACCCATGTGTTATCAAAACATGAAGTTGCACTTATCAATACGGATATGGAAAAACAACATGTGGCTGAAAATGAAGGTATGGATTATTATATTCAGTTTCCTTTTACCAAAGAAACTGCAGGTATGGAGCCAGAAGAGTTTATTCGAAGTATTCTACATGAACACTTAGGCGCCAAAGCAGTCGTCGTTGGTGAAGATTATGCTTTTGGAAAAATGCGTAAAGGGAATATTGAAATGCTAGAACAGTATTCACATGAGTATGGCTATAGTCTACACGCTATGAAAAAAATCTCATATAATAATCGTATTATTAGCAGTACATGGATACGGGAAGCGATACAAGAAGCAGATATGGACTTAGCCGAGACCTTAATGGGACGGCCATATTTTGTAACCGGCATTGTGATTGAAGGTGCTAAACTCGGACGTACGATAGGGTATCCAACAGCTAACGTTAAGCCGGATGGACATAAACAGCTTCCGCGCAATGGAATCTATGCAACCGAGGTTGATGTCCTTGGACAAACCTACTATGGGTTGACCTATGTCGGAACCAAACCCACAATTGACGAAAACATCTATGAAATATTAGTGGAAACATACATTATCGATTTTGATCAAGAGATATACGGCGAACGTATTCTTGTAAAATTTCATAAGTTTTTACGCACCGAGGAAAAGTATGATTCACTTGAAGAACTTGTCACTCAAATGAAAGAAGACGAAAAAGATCTCAGAGCATATTACAACCTTTGAAAGGATGAAGCCTATGGCTAAATGCTGCGGAAAATGGAAGAAAAAAGGAAAATATTGTAGTCACTGTCCATTACTTGAAACCAAAGATCTTGACAAACCCTCAAAAAAGAAAAAAGCTAAAAAGAAAAAAGACAAAAAAGACAAGAAGAACAAGAAAAAAAATAAGAAGAAATAAGCTTTCTCCTTTACAAGCAAGAGGAAGTATGCTATTATTTTAAATTGGAAGTTAAGCTAATGCTAGGGGTTTGGAATCTCCGTCCGATTTCTTGGCAATAGCGTTATAAAACAAAAGGAGGTTCATATTATGAACAAAGAAACAAAACAACAAATCATGAAAGACTATGGTAGAACACCAAACGATACAGGTTCTCCAGAAGTTCAAATCGCATTATTAACAACACGTATCAACGAACTTAATGAGCATTTAAAAATGCATAAAAAAGATCATCATTCAAGACGTGGTCTTCTTAAAATGGTTGGTCACAGAAGAAACTTATTAAGATACTTACAAGATACAGATATTGAAGCATACCGTGAATTGATTGCTCGATTAGGTCTTAGAAAGTAAATTTTATAGAGCGGATTTTTTCCGCTCTATATTTTTTGGGTCAAACCTATACAAATAGTCGCATATCGAGTATAATTAATACAACACGCCCTGAAGTTTTATTTTATTAGTTTTTAGTTTTTGTTCTCCAAATAAAGACGTGGAGAATAGACACTAAAGACTAAGAACTCAGGGCATAAAGAAAGGAGACATTTTATGTCAAGAGTATATTCAACAGAACTAGCCGGAAGAACCCTTAGTGTTGAAATCGGCAAAGTAGCAGGATTAGCAAACGGAGCATGTATTGTTACCTATGGAGAAACCGTTGTTTTATCTACAGCAACTGCTTCTGAAAAACCAAGACCGGGAATTGATTTTTTCCCATTAAGTGTTGATTATGAAGAAAAGTTTTATGCCATCGGTAAAATTCCAGGAGGATTTATCAAACGTGAAGGACGTCCAAGTGAAAATTCAATATTAACGTCACGTGTAATTGACCGACCGATTCGTCCATTATTCCCAAAAGATTACAGAAACGATTGTGCGGTTGTTAATACCGTATTATGTGTTGATCAAGATAATCAACCCGAACTTGTTGCTATGAACGGAACATCCATTGCACTTGCAATATCAGATATTCCATTTATGGGTCCTACAGGTGCGACTATTGTTGGTTTGGTTGATGGAGAGCTTGTTTTTAATCCAACCGCAGAAGAGCGCGAAAAAAGCGACATGAATTTGATTGTATTTTCAACAGCCGAAAAAATCACAATGATTGAAGCCGATGGAAATGAAATTCCTGAAGCGCTTATGATAGAAGCCATTTTTAAGGCACATGAGTTAAATAAAGAATTGGTTGCATTTATTAATTCGATTGTCGAAAAAGAAGGAAAACCAAAACAACAATATGAAGTTGTCGGTATCCCAGAAGCAATGTTTGCATCAATGAAAGAGCTTATTCCAGCAGAAGAAATGGAAGCAGCGGTATTTACCGATGATAAGCAGCAACGCCAAGAGCGTCTGGGTGTATTTCAAGAGCGCTTAGAAGAAGCTTATGCCGAAAATGAAGACTGGTTGGCACTTGTTGATGAAGGTTTATACCAATATCAAAAGAAAACTGTACGCAAAATGATTCTTAAAGACCATAAACGTCCAGATGGTCGAGCATTAGACGAAATCCGTGCACTTAGTGCAGAAATTGATATATTACCAAGAACTCATGGTAGTGGATTGTTCTCACGTGGTGAGACACAAGTGTTAAATATCACCACTTTAGGAGCGCTAGGCGATACACAACGTATTGAAGGTCTTGATGATTTGGTGACTGGAAAGCGTTATATGCATCATTATAATTTCCCATCCTATTCAGTAGGTGAATGCCGACCATCAAGAGGTCCAGGTCGACGTGAGATTGGACATGGAGCTTTGGCGGAGCGAGCATTGGTTCCTGTATTACCATCAGAAGAAGAGTTCCCCTATGCAATACGTACAGTGTCTGAAGTTTTAAGCTCCAATGGGTCGACATCACAAGGGAGTATTTGTGCCAGCTCATTATCCTTAATGGCAGCAGGTGTTCCAATTAAAAAGCCAGTAGCTGGAATCACGTGTGGTCTTGTAACCGGTGAGACAGATGATGACTTTGTATTGTTAACAGATATTCAAGGATTAGAAGATTTCTTTGGCGATATGGACTTTAAAGTAGCCGGAACAAAAGATGGTATTACTGCAATCCAATTGGACATGAAAGTTCAAGGACTTACCAATGAAATCGTAGAAAAAGCCATCTACAACACACAAAAATCTCGTATGATTATCTTAGATGATGTTATGAATGTGTGTATCAGCGAAGCAAGAAAAGAACTATCACCGTATGCACCAAAAATCATTCAAACATTAATTGATCCTGAAAAAATCGGAGAAGTTGTTGGACCACGCGGCAAAACAATCAACCGAATTATTGATGAAACAGGTGTTAAAATTGATATTGAAGATGACGGACGTGTATTTATTTGTGGTGAAGATCATGAAATGGTTCAAAAAGCCCTTAATATTATCGAAACCATTGGTAAAGACATTGAAGTGGGAGCAATCTATAACGGTACGGTTGTTCGCATCACAAACTTTGGTGCTTTTGTCGAATTAGCTCCAGGTAAAGATGGACTTGTACATATTAGTAAACTTGCAAAAGAACGTGTCAACAAAGTTGAAGATGTCGTTCAAGTAGGAGACGTCATTTCTGTCAAAGTTATGGAAATTGATAGTCAAGGACGAATTAATCTTTCAAGAAAAGCTTTATTAGAAGATTAAGCATAAAAGACAACATTGAATAAATAGCTAATCTTAGGGAAAACATGACATTGTTTGTGTTTTCCCTGAAATTTATGTTTAGCTATAGGAGGAAATACTTGCTATACAACAAAGAACTTTCAAACCATATACGTGTTATTGGCGAAGAAGTGCCATTTGTCCGTTCCGTATCGATCGGAATCTATATTAAAGTCGGCTCTGTTGATGAAACATTGATCAATAATGGAATTACACATTTTATCGAGCATATGTTTTTTAAAGGAACGCCAAACTATACAGCTAGACAATTGGCGGATACCATGAGTCGCATCGGAGGAAGAATTAACGCATATACTTCAAAGGAATATGTGTGTTTTTATGCGCATGTACTGGATGAACATCTTGATGAAGTCATTGACATCTTATCCGATATGATTCAACATTCGAATTTTTATGAAGAAGATATCGAAAAGGAAAAAGGAATTATTCTGGAAGAGTATTCAATGTATGAAGACAGTCCTGAAGAGATTGTTTTAGATGAAATGCATTCAACCGTTTGGCCAGATCATGCCATTGGATATAATATCATCGGAACAAAAGATACGATAAAAAGCATGAACCCTACGATGCTGCAAGATTATATTCAATCTCGCTATGTCGGGGATAATATTGTCATATCCATTGTCGGTAAAATAGATTTTGAACAAGCATCACAAAAAATAGAAAAAGCTTTTTCGGATATTGTCTCAGGAGAGCCAACACATCGTGTGGCACCTATTGTATATGTTCCTGGAAAAAAAGCGTTTAAAAAAGATATCGAACAGGGGCATTTAGCCATCAGCTATCCATCAATTAATTATTTCCATGAGGATGTCTATGGAATGAATATTTTGAGCGCAATTGTCGGTGGCGGATTAAATAGCCGTTTGTTTCAAAGCATTCGAGAAGAACAAGGTTTGGCATACTCGATATATAGCTATATTGAAACCTTCTATCAAACCGGTTTATTTACGACCTATGCTGCAACTAGTGCATCCCAAATCCCACGTTTATATGAAGCAATTCGTGGAGAGACGGAGCTTTTACTAGCTGAAGGCATTACTGCACAGGAGCTATTAGAGACAAAAGAACAATTAAAAAGCAATACTATTATTGGTATGGAAAATATGGGAGCACGAATGTCTCATTATGGAAAAGGTTCATTATTAAAAAAACACATCAAATCAATGGATGATCTAATTGAAGGGATTAATAATGTATCCTTAGACGATGTAAATCGACTGATACATGAAACCTTTAATCTAAATAAAGAAAGTATTACATTGGCGACACCTAATGAGATTGATATTGATAAATTAGGCTAAGACACATACAAAGGAGAACACATGGAAAAAATCAATGTATTTATCGAACGGACCGAAGCTGGAAAAACACTGGGATTACCCCAATATCAAACGGAGCAGTCCGCAGGAATGGATTTATATGCTTGCCTAGACAAGGAAAAAGTACTTGAACCAGGAGAGATTACCTTAGTTCCAACAGGAATAAAGATAGCTATTCCGGATGGTTATGAAGCACAAATACGTCCTAGAAGTGGACTTGCATTAAAACATGGGATATCCTTGGTCAATTCTCCAGGTACAATTGATGCGGATTATCGTGGGGAAATTAAAATTATTATGATTAATCATGGAAGTGAGGGGTTTGTCATTCAACATGGAGAGCGTATTGCGCAGATGGTTTTTAACCCCATTGTTCATGGTGTTTTTGTTGAAACTAACCAATTAGAAGAGAGTGTGCGAGGTGAAGGTGGATTTGGACACACGGGAAAATAAGCAACGTTTAAGAGGAGAATATGGGTATACCCAATATATAAAAAGACACAATTATAAGTGGACGTTTATTATGTTAGTTTTTTGCCTGGCTGTGTTTAGTGTTGGAAAAACACTCTTTTATGAAATTGAACCATTATTCATGGTTGTCAGTGCGTTACTTATTCTACCCTTTGCTCAATATCTTGCAAAAGCTATCAGTTTTTCAAGATATAAACCACTCGAGGAAGAACAGTTTATATTGTTAGAAAAACTGAGTCCACAATTTCTTGTACTTGGAGAACTTCCCATCATCCGTGGAAAGACAACATATTTTTGTGAAGCCATTGTTATTACCTGCGTCGGAGTATTTATCCTTATCCCACCGAAAAAAAATACTAAAGATACCAAGCAAATTATTGAAAGTATTATTCGTCCAAAAGGACATCATGAGCCTGTAAAAATCTACAATGATTTTGATAGCCTCTATAAGCAATTAAAAACAAATGTTAAGTCTCAGGCTCAAAAGATGGATTCGGAAAAAATGGAACGTATAGCTGAAGCATTAATCATCAAAGCACATTAATGATTGGATAACACATATGGAATCAATAAAAATCACAAACCAATATGCAGGAGAACGTATCGATAAAATTTGTTTTAAGGTTTTAAAAAATGCCAAAAAATCTTTTGTTTTTAAAATGTTTCGCAAGAAGAATATTGTGCTTAACGGAAAAAAAATCAAAGGGGATGAACGGTGTGCGCTTAACGACGAAATTCAATTTTATTTTTCAAAAGAAACCTTTCAAAAGTTTAGCGCAGGTGATACATCCGAACCAGAAGCAATAAAAAATCAATTGCCGTTACTTCAGGAAAATATTATCTATGAAGATGAACATATCTTAGTGTATAATAAACCTAAGGCAATCTTATCACAACCTAATGGTAAAGATGATAACATTGTAGATCAATATAGCGCTTATGCTAAAAAGAACAACATTGTCTATCAAGATGTGTTGGACCGATACGGCGTATGTAATCGTCTTGATCGCAATACAACGGGATTAATACTGATTGGTAAGAATGCATTGGCACTACGTAATATAAATCAAAGCATTAAGTCCCACCAAGTCGATAAGCGCTACCGAGCGATTGTGCTTGGGCGACTTGATGCAACCATTGAGCTAAAAGGATATCAAAAAAAAGGTAGGGATAACCAGGTGCGTATGGTTTCTAACGTATCTGGAGATTATATCCATACTATTATCCATCCGATGACATATGATTCGGATGAAGATTGGACGTTAGTTGAAGTCCAACTAATGACGGGTAAAACCCATCAAATTCGCCACCATCTATCGAGTATTCATCACCCGATCATTGGTGATCTAAAGTATGGTATTGAAGATAAGAATACATATTTTTATAAAAAATATGGTGTTCAAAACCAACTTTTGCATAGTTGTTCCTATACTTTTTTACATATCGAAGAACCTCTCGCTTATTTGAATAAGCAACAATTTATAGCTCCTTATCCCAAAATATTTAATGCATTTCTAGGAAAAGGTGAGGCTTTATGACACAAATAAAAAAAATACAAGCATACGCACAATCAATTGGTATAGCTGATCTTGGGTTTTGCACCGCAGAACCCAACATTGGTTATGCCAATTTTATTCAACAAAGAAAAACAGAATCCAAATGCTATCTGGATACGGACTTTTCGACAACATCATCTAAAGTCTATGATCCTTCCCATTATGTCCAAGGGGCAAAGACTATTTTGGTCATCATCTATCCTTATGCCATGGAGTTCTCAAGACAAGATAACTTAACCCACGACCAAGTGCGAATCTCTAAGGCATCTATATCGAGAGATTATCATGCGCAAATACTCGAACAATGTAGCCATTTAGAAGCCTATCTTCAAACAAATTATAATGCAAAAACGAAAACTTATGCTGATATGGGACCACTAAATGATAAATCAATTCTACTTCAAACAGGATTAGTGAAAATCGGACGCAGCAGTTTATTAATTCATCCAAAGTTTGGAACACGGTTTTATATCGGCTATATTCTCACCGATTTACCACTGGAACTTCCGACGGTTCCACCGCTACAAAGTCCTTCAAACTACAGTAGTTTTTTTCACCCTTACTGTCAGACCTGTGGTCGCTGCGCTAAAAGCTGTCCCAATCAGGCGATTGTAAACTTTGGACAACTAACCTCCCATCGATGTATTTCGTATTTAACCCAATCAAAGCATTGGGACACTTTTTTGGACGAAATCGATCCGACATTAACATTAGATGGCTATGTCTATGGTTGTGACACATGTCAGCGTGTATGTCCACTTAACGGTATATCCTTAGAGGACTATCGGCGTCCTATGCTCGTGGAACCGATTCAATCTGTTGATGAACTCATGCAACTATCCAATCGTTCCTTTAAAAATAAATTCGGACAAACATCTGCAGGGTGGATTGGTAATAAGCGCTTTAAGCGTAACATACAACAAATACTAAAAGAAAGAGAAGGCAAGTAAGATGGCTTATTATCGTAGTCGAGGACTTCGAGGAAGTGCCTTGGAAGAATATATTAATTTGACCAACACCAAATATCGCGAGCACCAACTGGGGTTAATACAAAAAATACCAACACCCATTAAACCGGTAGAACTGGACCCGGCACATGGAAATATCAAAAAGGCTTTTTTTGAAGAACGCTCCACGGTTGATTATATTGGCCTTGTACAGGGTTATCCTATTTGCTTTGATGCAAAAGAAACAAAACTTAAACGCTTCCCGTTAAAAAACATTCATCATCACCAAATTGATTTTATGAAAGACTTTGAAAAACACGAGGGGACGTCTTTTTTTCTGATTTATTTTAGCTCTCAAGAAAAGATATATTTTGTTCCTTTTTCATTCATTGTTGAAAAAATCACACTTGCCAATAACGGCGGACCCAAATCCATACCTTTTGAGGCATTTAAAGAGTGTATTGAAGTCCATAATAAAGATGGATATATCGTTCACTATATCGATGCGCTAGATCAATACCTTCATGATTCATAAAAATGTGAGAAAACAATTGACAAGGTCTTGTTCATCCCATATAATAAATAACAAGTTTAATAAATTAGCAAATTAGCACTGCGCCATGATAAAGTTAAGGAGTGACGTTATGACCAAGCAAATTTTACACACGGTAGAAGGACTAAGAGATATTCATCCATTAGATACTCGTAAAAAACAACATATTGAACAACAGATCCTCAATGTCTTTAATCAATATGGATATGAACAAGTTCAAACGCCGATGTTTGAATATTTTGATATCTATCATTATGAACGAGGGACACAAGATAGCAAAAACCTCTATAAATTTTTTAATCGGGAAGGGGATATCTTGTCGCTACGACCAGATGTGACGCCAAGTATTGCTAGGTATACAGCCACATTTTATAATCATGAACGTTCACCCAAACGTTTTTCATATTTGGGGAATGTTTTTTACAATAATGAAAACTATCAAGGAAAGTTAAGAGAATATACGCAAGCAGGAGTTGAGTGTATTGGTATTGGCAATGCCGATGCTGATGCCGAAAGCATTGCATTAGCCATTAACGCTTTACTCGCTACAGGCTTACAAGAATTTCAACTTGATATAGGCCATGCAGGTTTTTTTAAAGGTTTAGCTGCTGAAGCAGGATTAAGTGATGAACTGCGAGAGGAAGTACGCAGCCTTATTGACGCAAAAAATTACATTGCACTTGAAGAGCTTTTGGAAGATTTAAAAATAGAAAGTGCTGCAAAAAACGGGTTGCTTGAGCTTCCAAAGCTTTTTGGTCAAGAAGAAGTATTAGCACGGGCAAAGGAATTAACGACCAACGTTACTGCCCTTGAAGCCATCGAGCGAATCAAAGAGGTATATAACATCCTTAAGGAATATAAATTAAGCTCTTATGTATCTTTTGATTTAGGAATGGTCTCACAGTTACAATACTATACCGGGATTATTTTTAAGGGTTTTACCTATGGAACAGGTGTAAGTGTTGTTGATGGTGGACGATACGATGCTCTACTAAGCACTTTTGCCTATGATATGCCGGCGGTTGGATTTGCCATACGTATAGACGAGTTGTTAAGCGCTATTATGCGTCAAATGATAGCTATTGATGTTCCATCCACCAATACGTTGATTGTATATAATAAAGCCTATAGAAAAACAGCTATTGAGCTCGCTCAAGTTCTTCGCCGTCAGGGGATGACCGTGGAACTGGATACAAAAAACCAAGCGTTGGATATAGCTAAAGAATATGGAAAGAATAAAAATATTGGCGGGATTATGTATATTAATGCTGCAGATACAGTTGAACTCATTAATTTGTCAACGGATGAAACCAATACGATAAACTTAAGTGACTTATCAAAAGGAGGCCTATAATGCGCTACTTAACATTTGCTCTTGCAAAGGGCCGTTTAGCCAAGAAAGCTTTAAAATTACTGGAAGAACAAGGAATCACCTGTGAAGAGATGTATACGGATACACGTAAACTTATTTTTGTAAATGAAGAACTAAAATTAAAGTTTTTTTTGGCAAAAGCAAGCGACGTACCAACCTATGTTGAATATGGTGCGGCTGACATAGGTGTTGTCGGAAAAGATACGATTCTAGAAGAACGACGTAATCTCTATGAAGTGGTTGACCTTGGATTTGGTAAGTGCAATATGGTGGTTGCCGGTCCACAAAAGATGAAAGAACAACTTAAATACAATAACTCCATTCGTGTTGCAACCAAATATCCTAATATTGCCAAAGATTATTTTTATAATAAAAAAAATCAAAAAGTGGAAATCATTAAACTCAATGGTTCGATTGAGCTTGCACCTCTTGTTGGATTGTCTGAAGTTATTGTCGATATTGTTGAAACAGGTACAACACTTAAGGAAAATGGTCTTGTTGTTTTAGAGACGATTTGTCCATTATCAGCACGTATGATTGTTAATCGTGTGAGTATGAAAATGGAAAGTGAGCGAATTAATGCGATGATTACACAATTGCGAGATACCTTGCAATAGATGAGGAGTAGCCAATGAAAAGATATGATTTACGCAACAACAAAAAATTGATCATTGATGATTTTTTAAAAACACGTGAACAGACTTCCTATGAAGAGTATGAACAAAGTGTAAGTCAAATTTTAGATACGGTCAAAAACAAAGGGAATGCTGCTTTAATGAAATACAGCGAGCAGTTTGATCAAGTAAAACTTACCCAAGAGACGCTTTTTGTTTCAGAAGCCGAAATCAAAGAGGCATATAAGCAAGTCGATACCGACCTTATTCGTGTCATCAAGCGTGCCTATGAAAAAATCTATAGTTATCATATGAAGCAAAAAAAATATTCCTGGTTTGATACAGATGCTTTTGGCACAATGCTCGGTCAAAAAATTTCACCGATTGAACGGGTTGGTGTCTATGTTCCTGGTGGAACAGCAGTATATCCATCCAGTGTCTTGATGAATGTTATTCCTGCACTTGTAGCAGGAGTGGCTGATATTACCATGACGACACCTATGCTAAAAAACGGACAAATCAATCCGACAACACTCGTTGCAGCAGACATCTGTGGCATAAAAAAAATTCTTAAAGTTGGCGGTGCCCAAGCCATTGGCGCCTTAGCCTATGGGACTCAAACAATCCAAAAGGTAGATAAGATTGTGGGTCCCGGCAATATATATGTCGCGCTCGCCAAGAAAAAAGTATTTGGTCAGGTGGGGATAGATTCGATTGCAGGTCCCTCAGAGATTCTTATAATTGCTGATGAGACAGCTAAGGCTAAATATGTAGCGGCGGATATGTTGTCTCAAGCCGAACATGATGTTCTAGCTTCTTCTGTCCTTGTAACCACAAGTGCGAAATTAGCAGACGATGTAAGTCGTGAACTGGAACAACAGGCTAAGGCACTATCAAGAATCCAGATTATGTTAGAATCCCTTAAAAATTATGGGGCTATCATATTGGTAGATTCTCTAGAAGATGCTATTCACATTTCGGACCAAATTGCCCCGGAGCATCTTGAGATATGTACAAAAGAACCAGTCATGGTGATGAACAAAATTAACCATGCAGGCGCAATCTTTTTAGGGAATTATTCTCCTGAACCCCTTGGAGACTATATGGCAGGTCCTAATCATGTGTTGCCGACCAATGCAACTGCACGATTTTTTTCTCCCCTATCTGTGGATGATTTTATCAAAAAGAGCAGCATCATATATTACAATGAAGAGGCACTTGCAACATTAAAAGAAGATATTGTTACCTTTGCAGAAAATGAAGCCCTAACTGCCCATGCCAATGCCATTAAAGTGAGGTTTTTAGATGAATAAATACATGCGTAAGGATTTACAATTTTATCAGCCCTATCATTCGCCAATTAAACCTTATGAGATAAAGGTCGATGCCAATGAGAGCCCATATGCGCATCATCAGGCATTTATTGACCATATGTATCAATGGATGCAAAACAAGGACAATATAACACGATATCCAGATACAGATGCTCTCTTGCTTCGTAAACGTATTGCCAAGCATTTTAATGAGTTTCAAATTGAGGCAGAGAATGTTTTATGTGGTGTAGGTTCCGATCAAATTATTGATATCATCATCAAAGTTTTTGTTGAACCAGGGGAAACTATCTTAGTTCCCACGCCCTCATTTAGCATGTATAAACTCGCAGGTTTGTTAAATCATGCCTATGTTTATGAATATCCTTTGATGGATACTTTTGAATATGATATCCCCAGATTGTTGGAGACCATAGAGATTGAAGCACCAAAGCTTGTCTTTTTGTGTACACCCAATAATCCCACTGGTGGATTATTAAAGCGTGAATCCATTATTCAAGTACTTGAAAAAGCAAAATGTCCCGTTATTATTGATGAAGTCTACGCCGAATTTTCTGGTGAGACCATGCTTGATTTACTGGATCGATATCCGCATATGATTATTTTACGATCATTTTCAAAAGCATATGGCCTTGCAGGATTACGTACGGGTTATGCCATTGCATGCAAAGATATGATAGATACATTATATGTTGGAAAGCCCCCGTATAATTTATCCAACTATTCTCAAGAAGCATCCATCTTTGTGTTAGACCATCATAGCTTTTATATGGAACAGGTAGAGGCCATCAAAATAGAGCGCGAAAAGATGAAACAGGCATTAGAAGCGTTAGCTATTGTTGAAAAAGTATATGACAGTGATACGAATTTTCTTTTAATTCGAGTCAATCGCAATGGAATTCAACAAATGCTTGAAAAGGACTCCATTCTAATACGGGATTATCCACCTACAGGAAATCTAGCTGGTTGTATTCGTATTACTATTGGCACACCACAAGAGAACCAAAAGATTTTGCAAAAGATAAGGGAGGTTTAAAATGGCTAATCAACGCTATGCAAAAACTACACGTCAATCAGCAGAGACTCAGATCCTTGTTGAGGCTAACTTGGATGGAAGCGGATGCTATAACCTTCAGACAGGGATAGGCTTTTTTGATCACATGTTAAGTCACTTGGCAAAACAAAGCTTTATTGATTTGACTATTGAGGCCAAAGGAGATACACATATAGACTCACATCATACAATTGAAGATACAGGAATTGTCCTTGGCTCTTGTTTAGCTGAAGCGTTGGGAACAAAAGATGGAATCAAGCGCTATGGATTTTCTGGGGTGCCTATGGATGAGACACTGGTATATTGTAGCATCGATTTGTCGGGACGCGCCTTCTTAAAATTTGATGCGCCGTTTACAACGGACCGACTTGGGGATATGGAAACAGAAATGGTGGAAGAATTTTTCCGCGCATTATCAAGCCATCTAAAAATGAATTGTCATATTGAGGTTCGATATGGTAAGAATAATCACCATATTGCAGAAGGTATTTTTAAAGCTTTTGGCAAAGCACTTGATGAAGCCAAAACAATTGATCCTCGCATTCAGGGGGCACATTCAACCAAAGGACTTTTTGACTAGGAGGATGACAATGACCATTGGAATTATTGATTATGGTATGGGCAACTTGAAAAATGTTGCAAATGCAATTGAATTTTTAGGTGGCAACTGCTTTATTAGTGATGATTATAATCGGCTAAGTCAAGCAGACCAACTTATTTTACCGGGAGTCGGTGCATTTAAGGATGCTATTACGCGCATTCGACAAAAAAAGTTTGATCAGCTTTTAGTAAATGCCAATATGTCAAACACTCCAATTTTAGGCATTTGTCTAGGAATGCAGCTTCTATTTGACTCTTCACAAGAGTTTGGTCATCATCAAGGACTTGGGTTGTTACCAGGAAAAATAATCCCGTTAGATGTTCCTTTAAAAGTTCCCCATATGGGATGGAATCAATTAACGATCAAGAAAAGATCCCCCCTCTTTGAAGGATTATCAGATGAAGCCTATGTCTATTTTGTACATTCCTATCATCTGGAGACAGATCAAGATATTGTCAGTGCAACGACAGTCTATGGCAAAGAGATTCAAGTCGCTGCCCAATATGAAAACATATATGCTCTTCAATTTCATCCTGAAAAAAGCGGTGAGGTCGGACTTCAGATTTTACAAAATTTTATCAACCTATCAACACAATAAATGGAGGTTAATATGCAACTATATCCAGCAATAGATATAAAAAACGGAAAGTGTGTGCGCTTATATCAAGGGCAGTTTGATCAAGAAACCGTCTATAGCGAACATCCTTATGAAGTGGCTCTTAAGTGGAAAGAGCTAGGTGCAAGCTACATACATGTTGTTGATTTGGACGGAGCACTTGATGGGCAATGGATTAACCAAGATGCCATTCAAAAAATCATCGATGTCGTTGATGTCCCGATTCAAACCGGTGGTGGGGTAAGAACCTTAGAAGATATTCAGATGCGTCTTGATATGGGTATTGAACGGGTTATTATCGGAACAATGGCTATACAAAATCCCGACTTTGTAAAGCAGGCAATTCAGCGCTTTGGCTCAAGTCATATTGCCGTTGGCATTGATGCCAAAAATGGTAAGGTTGCTACCCATGGTTGGGAAACCATCAGTAATATTGATGCTATTAATTTTGCAAAAACCATGAAATCCATGGGCGTAAATGTTATCATCTATACCGATATCAGTAAAGATGGAACCATGATGGGACCGAATATTCAACAAACTCAAGCGCTCATTAAAGAAACGGGAATGGACATTATTGCTTCAGGGGGCGTGTCAAAGATAGAAGACTTAGAACAAACACAGGCCATTGGTGTAGAGGGAACGATTATCGGCAAAGCCTTATATTTGAATGCTATTGCATTAGATGAAGCAATTACACTTTTTGAAAGAGGTGAGTAGATGCTGTCCAAGCGAATTATTCCATGTCTAGATGTAGATAAAGGGCGTGTGGTCAAAGGTGTGCAGTTTGTCGATTTAATTGATGCCGGTGATCCTGTAGAAGTTGCAAAAGCATATAATCAAAGCCTTGCAGATGAAGTGGTTTTTTTAGATATTACTGCCTCGCATGAACAAAGAGGTACACTACTTGATATTGTGCGAAAAACCGCTCAGGAAATTTTTATACCCCTGACGGTTGGTGGGGGCATAAGAACCCTTGAGGATTTCCGTGAAATACTTCTTGCGGGAGCAGATAAAGTCTCTGTTAATTCAGCGGCAATTGCACGTCCGGATTTGATTAATGAAGCAGCCAAGCGCTTTGGCTCCCAATGTGTTGTTGTGGCTATAGATGCCAAATATAACACACAACGTAAAAGCTGGGATGTCTATTCACACGGTGGACGACAAAACCGGACATTAGACGCAATTGAATGGGCCATAGAGGTTGCTAATCGTGGTGCCGGTGAAATATTACTAACAAGTATGGATCAAGATGGTACAAAGGCAGGATATGACAATGCGCTAACATGCAAAGTAAGTGAGGCCGTTAATATTCCTGTTATTGCAAGTGGCGGAGCAGGAACAATGGAACATTTTAAGTCAGCTATTCTTGAAGGAAAAGCTGATGCGGTTCTTGCCGCTTCACTGTTTCACTTTAAAGAAATTGAAATTAGGGATTTAAAGGAATATCTTAAAAATGAAGGGATTCCTATGCGTATGAAGTAAAGACATTTTCTAGGAGGAGATATCATGAATTTTTCAAATTTTAAGACGAATGAACAAGGGCTTATCCCTGTTGTAACCCAAGACTATGTAACCAATGAAGTTCTTATGCTTGCATATATGAATGAAGAGGCCTTTAATCAAACTATGTCTACAAAGAAGGCGCATTATTATAGCCGTAGTCGTCAAACCCTTTGGTTTAAAGGTGAAACAAGTGGCCATATCCAACATGTCCAATCCATCTTAATTGATTGCGATAGCGATACCTTAATTCTTAAGGTTCGCCAAGAAGGGGCAGCATGCCATACCGGGAATTTTTCATGTTTTTATAGAGAAATTATGACGGCAGACGATATGCAAGCACAAGAAATTACGACAGCAAGAGTTCTTGAAGAAGTATATCAAGTGGTTCTAGACCGCAAGAATAATCCTAAAGAGGGCTCGTATACCAACTATCTTTTTGATAAAGGTATCGACAAAATTCTTAAAAAAGTTGGAGAAGAAACGGCAGAAGTTATAATCGGTGCCAAAAATGAAGGCTGTGACGAAATCATTTATGAAATCAGTGATTTGTTGTATCACTTAACCGTTTTGATTGTCGAAAAAGGCGCCACATGGGATGAGATTTTTAAAGAGCTTGGAAAAAGACGATAGATAACCTTATCTATCGTCCGCGTTCATAATTAATCTGGTGTAAATAAATGGGTGATATGATGGATGGGACCAAACATAATGACCCGATCAAGGGGAAGGATAATCTGCTCATCGTCGATGTCGCCAATATATGTATCCCCGCGTTTAATAAACAGTACACGAATTCCAAAATTATTGCTGATACGTGATTCAAAAATTGTTTTATCGGCTAAAATGCTTGGAACTTCAATAATCTTGACTTCAACAATGCCATATCCATGAAAATTGTCGAGTACTAACAGTGGGTTGGATTTTTTAGAATACATCCAGCGATTAGCAATATTTTTTATTAATGTATTTAAATGTGTACGAATAAAGGGAACGCGTCGATGCATAATAATAATCAATACAAAAATACACAACCCGACAAACGCTTGAGCATAGTTAAATGTTGGATCTCGGTATATGGTAATTGTAATGTTAACCAATGTGGAAATGACAGACACGTTAAGTAGATTCCCAATAATCATAACAATAATGGCTAGCTTTCTACGGCGCCTAGAGGTTACAATGACTTCACTTTCGTTTGTTGTAAATCCAGAGTTGGTTAATAATGAAATCACTTGAAAAACCGAACGGGTATGGGACAAACCTGTAAGCATAAAAATAACTGTAAATACTTCTATTATAAACAAATATATAGATATAAGCACAAGTAAGATAAAAAAGGCAAGGTTAAGTGACATGAAGATCTCCTTTCAAAAGTTTTCTTTTATTTTAACATAAATAGTGTTTTCGTCATATTGTAAAATATCCCAAAATATGCTAAACTTATTTAGAATATTAGTTTTATGTGATGGAGGTGATAATGTGATAGAAAATATGTTTAATAGCCAAAGTAAAAATATTGTTCATAAGGCTTTAGATGGAACATGGCAACGGAACAAACTTATAAGCGAAAATATTGCCAATGTTGATACACCTAATTATAAGCGAAAAGATATTTCTTTTGAACGGTCTTTAAAACGTGCACTTCGCAACAATAAAACCAGTTCACGAGAACTTGACAAAATAGACTTTCCAACGATTACGGATCAACCTTCACTTAGTTATCGTAAAGACGGTAATAATGTCAATGCAGAAACAGAGATGGTTTATCTCGCTCAAAACCAGTTAAAGTACAATACATTGATTAGTTTATCAGGATATGACCGAATCAAAACAGTTTTAAAATAAATGATGCACGCATGAAAATGCGGCATCTTTTTTTTATCTATGTTATAATAGAAAGTGTATCATATAATTTTTTTCGTATACGGGAGGTATGTTGGATGAGAAAATTTCTAAAAAATGACTTAGCAATTCTACTCAATCATGAAAGCGAATTATGTATATCCATTTTCGTACCGACACAAGAAGTGGGAAACGAAGCCCAACAAGGGCGTATTCGCTTAAAAAATATGCTGGAAAACATTACTCACGAGTTAAAACAAAAAAAATATAAATTAGAAGTTATTGATACGCTACTCAAGCCGGCAAAAGCTTTTGTCGATGATATTCCATTTTGGAAACATCAAAGTGAAGCATTGGCTATTTTTATATCTCCAGATGCTTTTTTCTATTATCAGCTTCCCATTGAAGTGGATGAGGTAATGATGATTAATCATCGATTTTATATAAAGCCTTTGGTGCAAATGATGCATTCAATAGATCAAGCCTATGTTGTTGGTGTCAGTCAAAAAGGTGTAAAACTTTTACAATGGACCCTTTATGAGATTGAAGATATTACACCTAAAGATTTTCCACAAAATATTTGGGATGAGCTTGGCTATGATACACCTGAACGTCATCTTCAGCGCAATGGAGGAAGCAAAGGCATTCATGGACATGGAGGAATTGATGAACATGAACGTGCAAACCTTTTTCAGTTTTTCAGAAAAATCGATCAAGCGATGAAGCCATTTGTTCAAGACAATCCGATTCCAGTCATCTTTATGGGAGTACAATATTTATTTCCAATTTATAAAGAGGCTAATACACACCAACATTTATTAGATAAATTTATCGAGGGAAACCCGGATGAATTTTCAGATGATTATGTACATAAACATATCAATAGTATCTTAAGTCCATATAAACAAGAGCGTATGCAAAAAGCCTATCAAAAATTTAATGCCTATCAAGGCACTGAAAAAATATTAACGGAACTGAAAGAAATAGCTGTCGCATCCTTTTATAAACAAGTAGATCAGCTTTTTATTCCTAAGAAAAAAATGCGTTGGGGTAATATAAACATTACCGATACTGAAGTCAATATTCATTTTGAACATCAACAAATGGATGAAGATGTTTATGACTTTGCAGTATACCATACCCTTAAAAATGGTGGAGAAGTATTTGAACTTCATACTAGTGATATGATAGAAGCAGGAGCAATCATGCGATATTAAGTAGGCAAAATATCTTATAAAAATAGAGCAACCACGTAACATACGTTATGTGGTTGCTCATTTTTTTATGGAGGTTAGATAAATTATTTACATTCACTGCAAATACTATCTAGCTGCTTATTAATATGTTCGCTGTCAAGGTGTCCGATAAAACGTTCTTTAACTTTTCCATCTACCGTTAATATGACTGCTGGAAATTCACTCACATTTAAACGATCGGCAATCCCACTGGATTTGTAGATATCTATGCGGTTAACAATAATTCGATCTTTAAAATGGTTTTCAATTTTTTCGATTTCAATAAGAAATTCACGGCTTTCAGCATCGACTGCATTATAGATAAAGGTTAGGCCAGGTTTATCTTTTTGCATAATCACTTCATGGAAAGTTTCACTTTCTGCAATATATTTTTCAGCCGCAAATCCAGCAATAGCGCCATCACCAACAGCAGTAGCAACTTGTTTTAACCACTTGTCACGTACATCACCGCAGGCAAATACTCCTTCAATATTTGTTTCCATTTTTTCATTGGTCATAATATATCCGGCACCAGTTAACTTGATTTGGTCTTTAAATATTTCCGTATTCGGAACATATCCAATGAACTCAAAACAGTTGTCACAGGTAACTGGAATTTCTTCGTCGGTGCGAAGGTCTCGCAGCACAACTGTGTCAAGATGTCCTTCGCCTTCAAAGCGCTTGACAGTGGAGTTCCATATAAACTCCATTTTGGGATTTTTTAGTGCAGCTTCTTTAGCGATTTCATTACAATCCATCTTGCCTTCGTTATGCAGTACAGAGACGATGACTTTTTTTGCAAATTTTGTTAAGAACATACCTTCTTCAATTGCTGCGTCACCACTACCAATAACAACAACCGTTTTGTCGGTATTTGCTGCCGCATCACAGGTTGCACAAAAGGAAATCCCTTTATCAAAGAGGTATTTTTCTTCATTTTCAGCTTTGGTAATTCGAGGACGACCACCTGTTGCTAAAACAACCGTTTTTGCAATGTATTTATTTCTAAAGGTTTCTACGACTTTTTCTTCACCTTTTAAATCAACGGATTTTACATCGGTCAGTTTAAATGTAACCCCCATATTTTTAGCTTGTTCTTTCATGAGGTTGGTTATATCTTCACCTTTAGGCTTATTGGGAAAACCAGGATAGTTTTCAACTTCGTTGGTATAGGTTGCAAGACCACCAACAAGTGCTTTTTCAATAAGAATTGTTTTTAGACGGGCACGACCGGCATAGATGGCAGCTGTTAGTCCTGCAGCACCGCCGCCGATAACGACCACATCATAATTTTCAATCTTTTTTTCTCTTGCCATTATTTCCTCCGATTTCTACATGAAAAACTTTACAAGCAATTTACTGCCGACCATGGCGCCAAAGAACATTGCGATTCCAAAGACCCATCCAGATAAAGAGAGGGAGGCAATACCACTAAAAAGAGCCCCAATATTACATCCAAAGGCTATACGTGCGCCATATCCCATCATAGTACCACCTAAAATGGCAGCAACTACTTGTTTTTTCGATTTGATTTTTTTGATTTTAAACTGAGAAGCTAATAAAACAGCGATTAAAGCACCTAAAATAATACCTATATTTCTCCAAGTCCCTGGGTGGTTTAAAAAACCGTTGTTCAATGTTGCTTGAGCACCTTCACTTGAAAAGTAGTACCATTTGTCAACACTTCCACCAAGCCCTTCATAAATCCAAGCGCCCCAATTGGCAAAGACACCGGAGACTCCCCATGGATTGGATGTAGTGGCAAGGGTGACAATCTGAAACAGCGATAGTAAAATCGCGCCTGTTAAATAAGGCCATGCTGTTTTAAGCCAACGTTTATATACATCATTTTCTGTCACTTTTAACATTGCTTCTTTAAATTGACTCACTATTAGACCTCCTAATAGACTGTGTACGTCTAATTATTTTACTTTTTCAATAATTACTTCCCATTCACCGTCGTCAACTTCTTCAACTTCTACGTTGTGTCCGTCTTCACGTGCCCATTCAGGTACATTCTTCATTGCACAGCTATGGTCAATTTGAACGATTAAAATGTCACCAACAGCTAATTCTTTTAATTTGTTTTGAGCCTTTACTAAAGGTACTGGACACGCTTCTCCTAAACAATCGATTACTACTTCATTCATGATATAATCCTCCTTAAGATTTTAAATAATTTACATTGATTTTTATTTTTCTGCTCGAATTTTTTGATATTTTTCTGCTGCCATATAGAGCAGAAGAATAATCAGTAATTGGACAACTACAGCACCAAACCAGCCAAAGATATCCGGTAAAAAGATTGCTTTTCCTTTTGAAATTACATGATATTTCCACCATCCAAAATCATGTGCACCCCATAAAGAGCCGACAATGAAAAAGATCATGGAAAGTACTTGCATAAAAAATCCTTCCCCCACACGCATTAGCGTTCCAGATGCACATCCACCAGCAATAACCATACCGACGCCAAACATAAATGCACCAATGATGGTTGCAAAACTAATAGGGACCACATATCCCATGCCGGGGATAGGGAGACCTTTTGCAAAATAACCATATTTAATTGCGGTAAATCCAATGGTCGTCATTGCAAATGCAGCTAAGACTGCCCGTGTAAGAGAAGTTCCACCGGTTAAATACGGATCTCGCATCGATGCAGTAAAGCAAAAGCGTGAACGTTGAAGAATATATCCAAACGCTAATCCGGTAATTAAGAACCAGGCAGTACTATTACCTCTTTGATAGAGAAATAGTGCTAGAACGGTAACCGCAACGATTGCAAGTATCGAAAAATGCAATTGACTTTTTTTCGGCTTGCGTCGTCTTGAACCAGCTCTTGAGGAACTTCTTCTGATAGAAGATGTTGTTCCGGTATCACTCATGTCAATTCACTCCTTAAAAAATATTTCACTTTAATATTAATAATAAATTAACAAACTTGTGTCTTATTATTAGTGATTCAGTGATTTTAGTCGTAATATAATTCCCGTTAATATATTATCATATTATCTGCTATCGTGCTCAATGCGCTTTCTTATGCAGTATAAGTATTACTTATGACAGTGTTCTATTATTTGATTTGTTGTGATATAATAACGACAAGGTTGACAAAATTGACAAAATGAATAAAATTAAGAGGTGAATTATGCAAATTGATGCTTTACGCTATTTTTTAACCGTTGTCCATGAAAAAAGTATTTCCAAAGCAGCTTTAAAGACCCATATGTCTCAATCTGCATTGAGTCAAATGATTCAAAAGCTTGAAGAGGATTTGGGTCATCAGTTACTTCATCGAAGTAATCGAGGCGTGTCTTTGACACCGACCGGTGAAATTGTTTTAAAATATGCGAATACGCTCATTAAAAGCTTTGATAAGATGATTGTAGAACTTAATGACTATGATTCTGACCATAACAAATTAATTATTAGCGGAACATTGTCTTTATCCGCATACTCACTACCATGTATGATGTATCGTATCAAAAAGAAATTTCCAGAATATAATTATGAGTTGGAAGCCAAAAATAGCCATGAGATTATTCAAGACTTAAAAGATGATATGATTAATTTTGGTTTTATTGATGTTCCAATTGAAGAAATAGATGATATTGATGCTTTTTCCTACCATAAGATGGGACAAGAGAAAGTCGTATTGATTGCCAAAGAAGATTATCCGGTCAAAGACACCATTGATCTTAACGAATTATTAAACGTGGAGCTTATTATGTGTACGATGCACAGCAAGACATGCGATCATTTAGAAAAAGCATTGCTCTCTAGAAGTAAAACCATGCACCACTTAAATATTATCTTTAACTCGGATTCACTTACCGCCGTAAAGTCTTCTGTACTTAACGGATATGGAATGGCATTTGTCCCATATGAATCGGTTAAGCACGAACTATATGAAAAATCCATCAAGCTTATTGAGGTCAAGGACTTGAGTTTAGACTATGATATCTACATGCTCTCCAAAAAGCCAAAAGATTTATCACAATCAGCACGCTTATCACGCGAATATCTTATTGAAATTGGGCGAAAGAGTTTTTGTTAGTTTATTGTTAGTGGGTTCGCATAATTGTAATTTCCCAGACACCGTTAAGTACTTCATCCACAATGATTTTATGTTGACGATTTTCAAAATATTCATGTACGGATTCAACAACGCAACTATGATCTGTGCATAGCATAAAGGACTCGCCAACGGCGAGTTTTTCAAATGTTTTTTCAGCTTTTATAAGTGGGACAGGACAAAAATCACCAAAACAATCAACCTTATACATGTACTTGTCTCCTTTAATATCTCAAATTGAATTATGTAACATTCTGCTTTATAATTACAATAACTTTATCGACAAAAAAAGTCAAGGGAAGGTTTCAAATGATAAGATTTCATAAGCCATATGCTTTAGCACACAGTAAAAAATATATAATGGACGTAATAGATAGCGGACGAACAGAGGGAGATGGAGAATATACAAAAAAATGTCAATCTTGGTTAAAAAGCAAACTGGGTTTCGATAATTTATTGTTAATGACTTCAGGAACTCATGCCCTCGAGTGTGCTTGTCAGTGCTTGAATCTATCATCAACCGATGAAGTTATCATGCCTTCATATAATTTTCCGTCTGCTGCCAATGCAGTGCTATTAGCCGGAGGCAAAATTGTATTTTCAGAAGTTGAACACCGACATTTAACGTTAGATCCTGCTCGTATTGAAGAAAAAATAACCGCGCACACAAAAGCTATTTTGGTCATTCATTATGGCGGTTTTCTAGCCGATATGGGAGCTATTATGGAGATTGCAAGGCGCCATCAACTACAAGTAATTGAAGATAGTGCACAATGTTTTTTAAATCCAACACAACGTGAACCTAAGAATTTTGGTGATTATATCTGCTATAGCTTTCATGGAACCAAAGATGTTGTATGCGGTGAAGGAGGCGCCCTATTTGTAAAAGATCATGAACGTTATGCCTATGCTAAACGTTTTCGCCATAAGGGAACAAATCGAGATGAGTTCCTGCAAGGCCATGTTGCTTTTTATGAATGGACAGATCTTGGTTCGAGTTATTCGCCATCGGAGTTGCTTATGGCACTTTTATATGGTCAGTTAGAGCAAAGCCATATTATTGTAAAGAAAAACCGTGAAATCTTTGCTCGCTATCAACAGTATTTTGAAGAAAAAAGATATGCACATGTATCCTTTAGTCAAGAGGATGCTACAACGAAGACCAATGGGCATACTTTTTATCTTTTGTTTGAAGATGTGGCAGATGCCCGAGCCTTTAAAAGTCATATGATGCTTTATGATATTGATGTAAGAAGTCATTTTGTTCCTTTATCGAACAGTCATATGGCTAACCAGCATGTGGCAATCTCAACATTCACATCAAATGAAGAACAAACTTTAGGTGAACGACTTATTCGATTACCGATTTATCCGGATTTGGATAGGGCATCTATCCAAAAAATACAACTATGTTGTGATTATTTTTGGGGAGGGGTCCAATGATTTCGATTGTAATTCCTACCTACAATCATGCAAAGCATATATCCCATACATTAGATGAACTTATGTGCATCATGAATACACAAAGGACATCCGATGCGTTTGATTATGAGATTATTGTTGTTAATGATGCAAGTCAAGATCATACAACAGAGGTCTTAAAAAAATATTCAAAGCAATATGCTCAAATACACAGTCTCATTCTAGCTGAAAATGTTGGTCAGCAAAATGCAACCTTAGCTGGATTACGTTATGCAAAGTATGACTATATCTTCACCTATGATGATGATTTAAAATACGATCCAAAGTCTATTTTTGAACTGAAAAAACATTTGGACGCAGGGTGTGACGTAGTTTATGGCTATATATCTAGGCCCAATCAAAAGCCGATGCGTTTTTGGGGAACGAGGTTTAAAGAATGGTTTTTTTACCGTTTTTTAGGAAAACCTAGGAACCTTTGTCTAACTAGTTACCGAGGTATGCGTCGTTTTGTTGTAGAGTATATTATTAAAGATTGTGTGCCAAACGTCTACATATCTGCACGTATTTTGCAGATGAACATTCATATTAAAAACCATCCTGTAAATCCCGGTGAGCATAATATGTATACACGCTACAGTACAAAAAAACTTGTACAACTGATGCTTCAAGTCATCTTTAACTATACTCGGTTCAATAAGTTTTCTTATAAATCAAAACAGGATTGCCAATATATTATTAAGGAGATTTTTGAATGAAGCTACTTATATTAGGTGCATCTAATGCACAACTTCCGGGGATTCTAAAAGCAAAAGCGATGGGCCATCAAGTGATTACCCTTGATTATCTCACCCATGCTATTGGTCACCAATATAGCGATGGTCAATGCTATGATTCTACATTTGATAGTCAAAAAGTTATAGAATGCGCAGCCCAACATCAGGTTCAGGGTATAATGACTTTAGGCACAGATCAACCTGTCCTAAGTACAATGCTTGCATCAAAAGCCCTTGCACTTCCAGCTGCCTTGACATGCGAGACAGCGCTAAAGGTTACCAATAAGATTGCCATGAAAAAAATGTTTGTAAAGCACCACATTCCGACAGCACATTATATTATCTATGAAAAAGGCGTCAATGAACACGACCTAAGGACATTGACATATCCAGTAGTTGTAAAACCGGTTGATTCTCAAGGACAGCGGGGGATTTTTTATCTGGAGACAGTTCAAGAAGTTATAGACCACTATCCATCTGTGATTATACATAGTCGGCAAAAAGAAATCTTAGTTGAGACGTACTACCCACATGATGAGATTACTGTGAGTGGTTGGGTTGTTAATGGTCAGTGCACATTGCTTACCGTTACCGATCGCATAACCTTTTCATCTAAACGTCAACTTGGTGTATGTTTGGCCCATAGGTTTCCATCAAAGCATAGCTCTAGATATGGCGATGCAATCCACAAGCTTACTCATCAAATTGTTCATACCTTTAATATAGAAAATGGTCCTATATATTTTCAATATTTGCTCGGAGAAGAAGGAATCAAAGTCAATGAAATTGCTTGCCGAATCGGTGGGGCGCATGAAGCGGTTTTCATACCAAAGGTTACAGGATTTGATATTGTTAAAGCTCAAATTGCACTTGCACTTGGGCAACAATATCCACAAGAGATATTAAATACATATGATGTTAGGAAAAATCCATATCATGTATCGGTGCAATTATTTTTTGTCAAACCAACAACCATCGTAGGGCTTACAGATATCCATCAATTAAAGGCTATTCCCGGCGTTATTGATGTCGGCTATCATGTTGAGATTGGTGATACAATCAAGTCCATTGAAAATGCTACACAACGAGCGGGATATGCCGTTATCATTGGAACAAGTTCAGCTAAAGTGCACCAAACATTGACACGTTTTTATCAACTATTAAAAATAACTGATGCAAAGGGGGAAAACCATGTCATTCATAGTCCACTATAAAAAAAGCGCATTATTACATTCTATCTTTTTAATATTTATCCTTATATTAATGGTACTGATAAGTTCAAGTTGTACAAAACAAGAGGATAATACCCTTGTCATTGCCAAACAATATGGCATTGCCTATGCACCTCTGCAAATCATGCAGGAAAAAAATTTTTTAGATGCCCATCTAGAGGATTCAGTAAATGTCGAATGGGTACAGCTGGGCAATACAACCGCCATACGTGAAGCCATGTTAGCTGATGGGTTAGATGTTGGGTTTATGGGGATTCCACCTTTTTTGATTGGTCTTGATCAAGGTATGGAGTGGAAGATGATGAGCGGATTATCTGAAAGCCCTTTAGGTTTAATAACAAATGACCCTTCAATTAAGTCGCTTGAAGATTTAGTTGATGCCGGCAAAATAGCATTGCCTCAGCCAGGGAGCATTCAACATATTCTTTTGAGTATGGAGGCTGAAAAAAAATTAGGGCAAAGCAACATCTTCGATCATCAACTCATCTCCATGAATCATCCTGATGGCTATCAGGCTTTACTTGTTGACGATACCGTCGTTGCACACTATACAGCACCGCCTTATTTATTTAAAGAGCTTAAAGAACAAGATGCACATCTACTTGCAAGCGGCGGCGAAGGAATGGGCGAGCCTTTTACCTTTATTGTGGGCGTATGTAGAGAAAGTTTTTATGAGAATACAAAGCAATATGACGCCTTTGTGCGCGCATTAGAAGATTCAATAAACTTTTTATATGATTCTCCCGAAGAAACATTAGATATTTTAAGTCAAGCCTATGAAATCGACCGGGAAACCTTGCGTTCCTATCTATACGACGAACAGATGGTTTATACAACAAACATCAAGGGCGTAACGCGCTTTATTGAGTTTATGTATGCTCAAGAGTATTTAAATAAACAGTGGGAAGCAGAAGAGGTCATATGGAAAGAAAAATAAAAAATCGCAAAAAAATTTTATGGCTAATACTCCTTGCCATCTTGTGGGAAATCATTGGCTACTTTGAATGGGTACATCCTTTAGTGTTTCCAAAATTTTCAACGGTTCTTATCCGATTAGTTCTTGGTATAAAGGATGGAACGTTATTAATTCAAGGGCTTCATTCCTTAACGATTGTCCTTATCGGCTTAAGTATTGGATGTCTTATTGGCCTTTTAATGGCTTGCTTGGATTATTTTTCATCGCCTTTACAAGCTCTTTTTGAACTATTGGCTACCATGCTTCACCCTCTACCTGGTGTTGTCATTTTACCCATTGTTCTTTTATTTGCAGGTGTTGGGGTCGAAGGGATTTGCCTAGTCATTATTCATAATGTTGTTTGGTCATTTTACCTTAGTACAAAAAATGGATTTAAAAACATTCCCAAAGAGTATATTGAAGTGGCTTCAAATAATGGTGCCAGTCAGTGGCAATTGCTACGCTATGTCTTATTACCTTTATCTACAGAGCACATTAAAACCGGCGTTCACATCGGATGGTCTAGAGGATGGAGAGGGTTGATTAGCTCAGAAATGATCTTTGGAGCCATCAGCCAAATTGGCGGATTGGGTTGGTATATGTATGAACGCAGATCATTTATGGATACGCCGGGAATGTATGCTGGCATTATTTTTGTCATGCTTATCGGTTTGCTCATTGAAGGCTATCTTTTGCCAAAATTCAATATGTAGGCATGTCCTGAATGTGATAGATATATATTTTCCATGGATAATCTCCCATATAACGAATAATGCGTGTGCCATAATAAGGCGCTTCAAACGCATAGACGTTTGTTCCGTATTGACTCAAAAATTCCTGCATTTGGTCATAGTAGTGATCATCTGATCCATATAGAATCTCCCACATAGCATTGCGATGAATATAATCATATTCTTCGTAATATATAATCGTTTGAATATTATGCTTGGCAATATACTTGCCAAGCATATTTTTATCTAAATAGGCAAGATTTCTAATATCATAAAAATCCCGTCCGGCAAAAATAAACCCACTACTTAAATTTCCAAGAATAGCGCCCTCTGTAGCCAAATGTTCTTTTATTTGCTGTTCATATACTGCGTAATTTGCATAGGACATAGCGTTTATATCCTTATATAGAGGCAGTAAGGAACTTATGCTAAGTACACATACACATACGAATGCACTCCAAAAACGATACCTTTTTAATAGCGGTATTTTTTTAACAAGGGTGGTGACTTCAAGTGCCACCATCAGACACCATGGAAATATTATAAAAACAATAGATGTAGTATTGTATCGTCCTATGATGAATACGCCAGCATTAAATGCTATAAGCATTCCAAAAGCATGGCGCCAATATAACTTTTGATATGACTTTGTAAAAAAGCTAGAAATAAATAGAAAAAACAAACTATAAAAAACCGGGCGAACATTGGGCAAATAATAGGTTCCAGATATTTGCCAAAATATTTTTTGATAAAATGCAACCATATTCGCAAACCGTTGTAAAAACGGGGCGTCAACGGACAACGTTTTTCCATAGGCGTAATAGTCCTGAACAAAAGATGGATTTATCGCTAGTGTCGTCAAAGGAAAAATCAATGCGACCACTCCAACAATGCTTCCCCAGAACAGTAGTAGTTTAAAAGATAGTTTTCCATGAATAACATTAAGTAAAATACATGTTCCAATCATTAAGGAGAGGATAAACGCATTGGGATGAAATCCAACACCAAGGCCAATGATAAGCCCTGAAGCTAAAATAGTGGTTTTACTATTTTCTACAACAAGGTAATAACTAAAAACAAGTAGCGTAAATAAAATGATTTCTTGACGAGCAAAATGTGTTGCATAGATAAATTGAATATTGGTTGCAAGAAGTAAGACGCCTAATAAGGCAAAATCGGGACGAAGTTTTACTTGTATCAATATACGATAAAAAATATATAATCCAATAAGTCCAAATATAAGACTGATTAAGCGAAGCGGAAATAGACCATAGCCAAAGAGAGCAATAAATATAGCTTGAATTCCATGAAAAAAAAGTTTGAGTAAATGTGGGCTTCTTGGAAAAAGGTCAAAGAAGGGTTCGGTTACAAAAGGAGACTTTTGAATAAGGTACTCTAGCGAAAGCCCTCCAAGCCAAGCCTCATCCGAATGCATTAGTGGAAATGTAAGCAGTGTTTTAATATGGATAAAAATATATGCACATAATAATATACTTAAAAATAATTTTCGTTTCATCTTGTGATCCTCCAAAACTTTATTCCTCATTATAACATGTTTTTATTATTTCGTTTTCTGTCTAGGTTGATATTTGGTTCTTGGATAGTGTATTAAAAATACTTATGACTAAATTCAAAAATATGCTCTATAATAAAGAGTAAGTGAAATGTGTCGCGTATAATTCCCAGATTTGCGCAAAATTTAACAATCTTTCACGTATTTAGGAGGTTTCACTATGAACATAATGATAAAGAAAGGGGCTATACTTGCGCTTGTGTTTGTTGTTTTATTAACAATCGTTGGTTGTAACACGACAACCTACAATGAAAGTCCACACATCATTGAAGCAAGCCAGTTAGGTCCATTACTTTCAAAAGACGATGTCGTTGTAATAGACGCTCGAAGCGAAGAAGATTATGCAAAGGGTCATTTGGCAGGAGCAATTAACTTAACCTCTGCCGAAGTAAGTATTTCTGAACCTGTTCCTGGAATTATAGCGCCAAAAGAACAAGTTGAAGCAGTTTTAGGTAGCAAAGGTATTACACCGGATTCAGAGGTTTATATTTATGATAACAAAGACGGAATATATGCCGCTCGTATATGGTGGGTTATGAAAGTATATGGTCATGAAAATGTTAAGGTGGTCAATGGCGGCGAAGTTGCCATCGTTAAAGAAGGACTTGAACTATCCATGAACATTCCAGAAATTGAACCTGTGCAATATACTGCTAAAGATATGAATGCTTCAATGATAGCAACAACAGATGAAGTGTTAGAAGTGGTTGAAGGAATCGAACAGGCAAAAATACTTGATGTACGCTCAAATGCAGAATATGCAGAAGGAACAATTCCAACAAGTATTCTTTATCCACATACGAACAACATTTATACAGATGGAACATTCAAATCTGCAAGAGATACCTACAACGATTACTCAGACTTAGGCTTAAATCGTGATGATACTATCATCATCTTTTGTAAGACTTCTGTTCGAGCTGCTCAAACAGCGCTCCTTTTAGAAGAAGCAGGATATGAAAATGTTATCGTTTATGACGGAGCATGGCTTGAATGGTCAACTAAAGATGTTCCAATGCAAGAACAGTCTGATGAAGTGGTCACACCTTCTGCTGCCGACGGTTCGTAATAATTTAATAGTAATGGAGGATAGTTTATGCAAAACGCAAAAAAAATAATGACACTCTTACTCATTGTAAGTATGATTATTGGGTTGTCAGCATGTAATAATAAGGATACACAAGTATATTCTATGGATTTAACCGATGGAAAAGGCGTCAGTGAATCCTCTGATGATACTACATCAAGCGATGACGAATCAACAGGTGAAGTGGCAGATTTGAATACTCTAATCGACAATTATTTTGTCAATATGCCTGAGCACATTTATAAAATAGGTCAAAAAGATTTTGTTGATAAAGTCATCGCAGGTGATGATATGGTTATTCTTGATATTCGCGGTGCCGACGCTTATAACGAAGGACACATTCAAGGTGCTATCAACGTACCTTGGGGA
>DGAD01000007.1 GCA_002382805.1 Clostridiales bacterium UBA4039 | reverse complement strand
TTCTCAAAAATGGTTGACAGTAATATAAATTCTCCAATGTTTTTTTGTTTCGAGTATGCCTATGCTCTAAATAATGGTATATCTACTTTTTGGCAAGTATTACACAAGGAATCGATTGTTCAACGTCCAATGGGGTTTTTAAAAAATCTCCATATGCCTCTATCGTATGAAAACCAACCTGTTTTAGTGCACTTAATAGTTCTTCATATCGAATAGGTAAAAGATTTACACAATTATCAAATGTCTGTCCTTCTACCTTTAATACAGACTGAAAGGCAATTTTATGCTCAGTGTGCAGATAACTATATTTTCTTTCAAAGGACAACCCCAATGCTTCATCATATAGTGTTGGTAATCCTTCAATCTTTTGATCTAAAATACGGTCATAATTGATAATCTGAAATAATAAGCGTCCCTTGGGTTTTAATATTTCATAACACTGCCTAAAAAAGGTTTCAACCTCTTGATGGTTATCTAAATGTACAATGGAATTGCCTAAACAATAGATGAAATCAAAGTTCGTATGCAGGGTTTTAATATCAAGCATATTCATAACATGCGCATCTATATTGCTCTCTCTTTGCTTAAGCATCTCAATCATTGTCTGATCAAGGTCAATAGCCGATACGTTATGCCCTCTTTTTTCAAGTTCCATAGCATAACTTCCTGTCGCACAGGCCACATCTAATATGGTTGAAGGTGTATATGGCACTTGTTCTTCCAGCAATGTTAACTTTGCCTGTTGTAACGGAAAAATATTATCATAATACTTTGCAATCTCATCATAGAATTTTGACATAATTTACCTCTTTTCTTACAATACATTCGCTATATACATTATAACATATATTATCGAATGTCTGTATCTGTTACACCTTCTATTATTAACGGCAGTCCTTTTGCTAATAATGGGTGCGCTATAATATTTGGATTTTATTCATCTTCTATAATCTCAAAATTAGTGTATTGTTAGAATCCAATAAAAAAGACCAAGGAGATCTATATAACTTCCTTGGTCTTTGCCTTCTTCTATTCAACTGTTACTGATTTTGCAAGGTTTCTCGGTTTATCAACATCATGTCCTAATCCACATGAGATATAGTATGCAAAAAGTTGTTGAGGGATGTTAACAAGTAATGTAGTTAGCATCCAATGGGTCTTAGGAACCATAAACACATCATCTGCAACGTGTTCAGCCATTGTATTGCCTTCAAGGGCAATAGCAATAACATCTGCTCCTCGCGCTTTGACCTCTTTAATATTACTAATTGTTTTTTCCATCAACTCTTCTTGTCCCAAAAGTCCCATCAGGACAGATCCTTTTTCAATTAATGCAATCGGACCATGTTTGAGTTCTCCTGCTTGATAGCTTTCTGCATGTAAATAGGCAATTTCTTTAATTTTTAATGCGCCTTCCAGAGAAGCTGCATAATCTAGACCTCTACCAATGTAAAATATATTCTTCATACTTTTATGCTTTTGTGCTAATGCTTTGACTTCATCACTTCGGTCCAAAATGTTTTGAACCTGGTCAGGTAGCCTAAGAAGAGCCGCTTTAAATTCATTAAACTCCTGATCACTTACCTTTCCTAATATCCTTCCCATGCGCATGCATAATAGATACATGGCAATCAGTTGAGAAGAATATGCTTTTGTCGAAGCTACCGCAATCTCCGGTCCGGCACTTGTATATAATACATCATGCGCTTCTCGTGATATTGTTGACCCAACAACATTGACAATGGCCATAACTCTAGCTCCCGCCTGTTTTGCCATTCGAAGTGCCGCTAAAGTATCTGCTGTCTCTCCCGACTGGGACACAACAATCATCAACGTATTTTCATCAAGAATCGGATCTTTATATCTAAATTCCGATGCCACTTCTGCTACCACCGGAACACGTGCTATTTTTTCAATTAGCTCTTTTCCAATTATGCCTGCATAATACGCCGTACCACAAGCAACAATGTATATCTTATTCACTTTAGCTAGGAATTCTTCGTCGATTTTAATCTGATCTAGAACAACCTCGACAGATTCATGAGACAATCGACCATTTAACGTATCTTTAATCACTTTTGGCTGCTCAAAAATCTCTTTTAGCATAAAATGATCATAGCCACTTTTTTCTGCTGCATCAATATCCCAGGTTACCGTAAAAACTTCTTTTTTCAATTCACATTTGCTTTCATCAAATATTTTTACTGAATCCTTGGTTAAAATAGCCGCTTCGCCATCTTCCAAAAAATACACATTCCGCGTATATTTTAAAAGTGCAGGAATATCCGATGCCAAGAAGTTTTCTTGCTCTCCTAGTCCGATTACTAACGGACTGTCTTTTCGAACTGCAATAATCTGGTCAGGGTTTTGATGTGAAATGACCCCTAACCCATAAGAGCCTTTTAAGTTTTTTGTCGCAGCCATAACTACCGAGAAAAAGTCTTCATGCACTTCTTGCTTTAAGGTATCTTCGATTAGATGAACGATAACTTCTGTATCGGTCTCTGAAGCAAACATATAGCCCTTCTTCTGAAGTTCATGTTTGATTTCTAAATAGTTTTCAATGATTCCATTATGAACAACTGCAATATCTGTTGCCGTATTCATATGGGGATGTGCATTGTCATAAGATGGTTCCCCATGTGTTGCCCACCGTGTATGTCCAATTCCCATGGTTCCTGACAACGGTTGTGCTTCTAGACAGATTTCTAAATCTTTTAGTCGCCCTTTTGTTTTAACAAGTTCAATGGTTTCATCAAAAACAGCCACCCCTGCCGAATCATAGCCTCGATATTCTAATGCTTTTAGTCCGTCGACTAGAAAAGGCATGGCTTTTTTATCTCCGATATATCCAACAATTCCACACATAATAGGCTCCTAACTTAACAATTCTTCAATTAAAGTTGCCAGTGCATTTGCATCGCGCTGAAGTTCAGCTTTGTTCTTGCCTTCAATCATTACACGCACTAACGGCTCCGTTCCTGATGGACGTATTAACACACGACCTTCTCCTGCAAATTTTTCTTCAAGTTGTTCAATAGCTTCTACAATGGCAGGGTTGTTTTGATATGCATATTTTTTTTCTGTCGTTACTTTGGCATTAACAAGTACTTGAGGTAACACATTCATAATGGATGCTAATTCAGACAGTTTTTTCCCTGTATCTTTAACGACCTCAAGAACATGTAGCGCCGTTAACAAGCCATCACCTGTGGTGTTTTCATCCAAGAAGATGATATGTCCTGACTGTTCTCCGCCAATGTTATAATCTTCTTCTAACATTCGCTCTAATACATAGCGATCCCCGACTTGAGTCTGAACAATATTTATGCCTTGCTCTTGTCCCATAAGGGTAAAGCCTAGGTTACTCATAACTGTTCCGACAATGGTGTCTTTTTTTAATGTTCCTTTATTTTTCATATAATTTCCACAAATAGCCATGAGTTGATCACCATCAACTAATCGTCCATGCTCATCAACAGCCAAGCATCTATCTGCATCTCCATCAAATGCAAATCCAATATCAGCTCCGACTTGGATAACATATGCCTTCAAGTCTTCCATATGTGTTGATCCACATGCTTTATTGATATTCGTTCCATCTGGCTCATTATGGATAATCACAACCTCAGCTCCTAGCTCTCTAAGAGCTTCAGGTGCTGAAACATAGGATGCGCCATTAGCACAATCTATGACGACCTTCAGACCGTCAAACCGATGATTTACTTGTCGTTTTGCATAGCGAATATAATCATAAATACTTTCAAACCGATATTGCACACGCCCTATCCCTGTACCTATGGGTAATTCAATGCCTTCACAGTTATTATTGATAATCGCTTCGATCTCTTCTTCAAGGGCATCTGATAGCTTATATCCTGCACTATTAAAAAACTTGATTCCATTATATTCCACCGGATTATGGGATGCAGAAATAACAACACCTGCATCTGCCTCATATTCTCGTGTCAAATATGCTACTGCCGGAGTCGGCACTACTCCAATGGATATCGCATTGGCTCCAACCGAGCAAATCCCTGCAATCATCGCCGCTGTTAACATCTCGCCGCTTAATCGTGTATCTCTTCCAATAAGAATTGTTGGCTTATGGCTCTTCTCCTTCGTTAATACGTAGGCACCTGCCTGTCCTAATCTATATGCTAAATCTACTGTGAGCTCTTTGTTCGCAACACCTCTAACGCCATCGGTTCCAAATAATATCCCCATCTACGTTCTCCTTTCATTTTTTTCACAGGTTTAATTATATCATGTACCAGCTAAACTGCAATTTATTTAGACAAAAAAAGAACATCAAATCTCCTATGGTATATACCACTTCTGTAATGGTACACATACACTTTCAAAAGATTTGATGTCTATTATTGTTCACCTTATCTACTCTAGTTGTTCCTCCGACTCTTCGTCAATAATCGGAGCTTCTGTTATGCTTCGTGTTAACTCAATTAATATGCTTGGACGTTCAGAAACCAATTCAACGTTAGAAGGAATGAAGATATTTAACTCTACCTCATGCACCCCTTCTTCTAGGTTATCTACATTAAGGCTTGGAGAAATACGGTCTATCGTCACATTTTCAAGTTGAGACTGTAATCCTCTAAATGTCACCGCATACCCTGTTGTTTCTTCTACATAGGCAAATTGCATATCCTCAGGAAGTCGTCTAAGCGTTATGTCGCCCGAATTAATCTCAACTGTTTTTTCTAATATCGGTTCAACTTGGATTACAACCTCAACACTTTGAATGTCGTTATGAATATAAATACCTAAAGGCAATAAATCCGCAACATTAGCTGTAACTGTTGTTGTCTGTGTCAATTGTGTCATTCCAATATCTGCTATCGTTATGTTCTTGATTGCATCAATATCGTTTTCATCGCCACGCACTCTAAGCTTGTCCTGACTCAAAGATATGTCAACAACTTCATATCCTTCCGCAGCCAAATTATTTAAATCCGTTAATATATCAATTGATTTCACTTTATCAATCGGAACTTGAATTTGTACTTGTGTTATACTCTTACTTAAACCTCGAATGATATTATTGTTATCATCAATAATCTGAGGGGTACTATATAGTGTCACATCACGTACAACCCCTTCTATGTTGACCGGTACAAGCACGCTTTTAATGAGACCAATCTTAGATTCCGGTCCTTGTATTTCAATGTTATTCGGGGAGATAACCGGATCCAAGTATACGTAATTCTCACTTGGCTCTCCTTCCATATAGTATTGAATTTCCTTTTGTACCGTGATGATATTCTCTAAGTCAACCATCATCACACTTGGCATTTTATCAATCACTGTAACACCATCTGGAACTTCTATTTGGATGTCTATCGCTCCCGTTATAGATTTTTTTTCTAAATCTGCATAGGCATGAACATCACGACTCGTCATCCGATCTACTACAGAACGCTTTCCTCGAACACGAACCGATATTGTCTCGCCTTCTCTATATTCAATTGCTTTCATTTCAGATGTTATGGCTTCTTCATTAATCTTTTCCACAGATATATCACCAATGACTCGTGTTGTCAACGGATCTTCATAGTTAACCACAATGAGCCAAATTAAAAATGCAAGAATGATTGAAAGCAGCTTCCACCCTAAGTTATTCGTTATCTTTTCTACCAACTTTAGGCCACCCCTTCCACAATTTAAAGGCTTTTTTCTCTGTTGAATTTAGGTATAGATGTAATAGTTTGTTTTTTAAATATTCTGCTTCAACTCCACGTACAAGATTTCCACCAAGAGCAGCAGATACTTTTCCGTTTTCCTCAGACACAATAATAACAATAGCGTCTGAAACTTCAGATATCCCTAACCCTGCTCTATGTCTCGTCCCTAATTCTTTGCTTAAGGACTTGTTATCTGATAGTGGCAAGTAGCATGTTGCCGCCTCAATTCGATTACCACGAATAATAACCGCTCCATCATGTAGCGGTGTATTATGTTCAAAAATATTCATAAGAATTTGTTTTGTCACATAAGCGCCGATTTTTATCCCTGTTTTTTCATATTCATCCAACCGCTCTTTTTGTTCAATAACAATGAGGGCTCCTGTTTTCGCACTCGACATTTCAAAGACTGCTTTTACAATCTCTGAAATAATTGTCTCATCAAGCCCGCCTTCTTTATCTCTATTATCATCAAATGAAATGATTGAGTTTAAAAAGTTTTTACGCCCAAGCTGTTCAAGGGCACGCCGCAATTCAGGTTGAAACACGATAATCAGAGCTATAATACCTACATTTATAGTTTTGCTGAAAATCCATAAAATCGTATTAAGCTCAAATATTGTTGCAATTGCCGATACCATCCCTAAGACAATAATGCCTTTGAACAATGTCCATGCACGTGTCCCTCGTACCCAAAGCATCAGTTCATAGATAACAAATGCGATGATGAAAACTTCAATCAAGTCTTTGACTTTGATGGTCGGTAATTGATACATAAATTCATAAATTGCTTCAAGTAAATCTTTTATCGACGTCATTGCGCCACCTCAATCAATCTTAAATCACTTCTTATAATCGTTTAATTTCTTTGTGTGTTCTTACGGCTTTGACCTTTGGAATAGTCTTTACATAATAATAGTAATCATCATCTTCAAACTGAAGACTTTCAGCACTTTTATAATCCAAGCTAAACTTGAAGAATTGCATAACCCCAACAAGTCCTGCTGATAGTATCGTTCCAAGGATTGGCCACACAAGTCCAAGCTGTGTGTTTAAAACTACATTACCAATACTATAGATAATAATATATGTTAATGCGCCTACACCAATTGTGATATACCAGATATAATCTATCTGTAATTTTTTTACAAAATACATAACCACAATAACTGCTGAAAATGCAAAAATCATTAAAAGTAACCCTTTGTCATTTAATAATACATTGGACAAATAGCCATACATATCTAAAATAATATCTGGACTTTCAAACAATGTTGCACCATCTACTCTTAAATCCATAAGTCCCGGAATATATTTTGTGAACTGATAGACACCCAGTCCAACAGCAATAGGAATCAACGTTCCCGGTCCAAAGAACAATCCTGCAAATAAAGGCACAATATATACCATATTGATACTGGCTAATAATGGTACAATAATAATAAAATAGCTATACTTTGGTTGTAAGCGACCAAAGAGCAAGTAAACCGCAATCATAAGTAATGTAACAATCAACATCACTTCCATCGACGCACTAAATAATTGAATAGCGACTACAAAAATCAATAGTAATAAAAACCAGCTTCCAGGTAAAAAAGCCGCCATCAATGCCAATGCAATATTAATGGTAATCTTTGACAATGCAGGTGAATATGCCAAAAATGCGTTTAAACGCATTAATATAATCAGTGCAACAATAAATTTTCCAACCAAATTAACGATAAAATCAAATCTCTTATATAAAGCTACCATAATAGCTTTAATTTCTAGTAAACGTGTCATCGTGCTCCTCCCGACTACTTGCTTTTTGAAAACTGTTCTAAAGCTTTCAATTCTTTTTCATATTCTTTGACGCGCATGTATGCATCGTTATATTCATTGCGGTAGATTCTTCCACTAACGAATGCATAGACCACCATCGTAAATACCCATATTGCTAAATAGTTGATACCGACTCCGACAAAATCAAAATCCGTAAAAGTTGCCATATTTCCCAAAAATGCTACTGCAAAATCTGCCCCTAAAATGATGATGAGTGCAATCGTTACAAGAACGCAAGTTACAAATCCATTATAAGAAATATAATCATTCTTCAAGCGTTGCGTAATCTCTAAATCTTTCTTTCCTTGGTTCTTCTCATAGGAGGCTAGCTTTGTCATTAGTATAATTTTCTTTTCATTAACCATGGAACTACCTCTTTTCTTAGCGTTTTGCATCATTACCATTATATCATATTTCTTCTCTTATACAAGAAAAAGCCCTACCAATAACATTACAATTTGATGACAGAAAAAAAGCCAAATGATATATCGATTTGCATCGAGGGGTAAATATATCATTTGGCTTATGTACCTATTCATGTTTTTTAGCATTAATAGATCTTTTCATTGTAGTGGAACAAATACATTCGGTAGAGTCCTGCACCTTGCATGGCGATAAGGCTTACTGGAATAACCCACTCTTCAATGGCGGGTTCCATTGGCAAAAACACCTTCCAAATCAATATGATATCAATAAAAATCAATGCAGGAACTAACCAATATTTATGCAAGAGCCATAAAAATTTTTTCCGTCCTTTTGGAATATCCTCAGATTGGACCTCCCGGTCTTTGGTGTAGCAGTGTACATGTGCAATAGGTATTCCACGGACACTATTATAATAGCGTTCGGCTGTGTACTCCACACCATTTAGGGTAAATTCGGGGTACATTGATTCCTTGGTGATAACAATATCCACATTTTCTTTTTGCGCATACTCAAACAAGGCATCGGAAAAACCACGGGCATTTGTTATAGCTACGTTTGGCATAAAGGTAAAATCTCGCTCTTTGTTGAGCTCGCGTAATTGCTTGTAATCATGAACCCAAGAAGTAAAAAATCCAAATTTACTTCTATCTTCCATCTCTTCTAGGCACTGATCTACGTTAAGCGTCTGAATCTCTTTACTTCGTCCCTTTAGTTGATCACAAAATTGTATAGCCGCCTGCAATGCATTCGCCTTTTCTTCAAGACGTAGCTTTTGATTGGATAAAGCTTGTTCCAATGTCTGCTCATTTTCAAGTACATCTTTAATTTCGTCTAAAGGCATATCCAACATCCGAAACATTTTAATGACTTTAATGGTCCAAATATCCTTTTCTCCATATACTCTATAGCCATTTTTTTCATTTCGCTCCGGTGAAAGCAATCCTTCTTTTTCATAAAAGCGAAGATTACGTTTAGACACATTGGTCATCTTTTCAACTTGATTAATATTTATTTTGTTTTCCATCATTTTATCCACCTCCACTTATAATATAAGGGTTACACCTCATAGAAGGTCAAGCTTTTTTATATATTTTATCATAAAACCTAAAAAAAACCATGAAATACATATGCTTTCATGGTTTTATACATTATGTGTATTGATATTTTGTTATTTTTCGATTGGTTTCATTGTAGGGAACAACAAAACATCACGAATTGAATAGGAATTAGTTAATAGCATGACCAGACGGTCAATACCGATTCCCAAGCCTCCTGTCGGTGGCATACCATATTCAAGAGCCAATAAAAAGTCTTCATCAATCTGATTGGCTTCTTCGTCTCCTGCTTCGCGAAGTAGTTCCTGATATTCAAAGCGCTTGCGTTGATCAATCGGATCGTTTAGCTCTGAAAAGGCATTTGCAAATTCACGTTTTGTAATAAACAATTCAAAACGTTCCGTATACTCCGGATTGTTCGGTTTACGTTTTGCAAGTGGAGATATTTCCACTGGGTGGTCCATAATAAATGTAGGTTGTACCAAATGTTCTTCTACAAATTCTTCAAAAAATGCGTTAAGTATCTCACCTTTTTTGAAATGCTTTTCCACCTCAACATGATGCTCTTTTGCTAATGCATGTGCTTGTTCATCCGTTGTTATCGTATCAAAGTCAATGTTCGCATATTTTTTCACTGCATCAACCATTGTTAAGCGTTCAAATGGTTTTCCTAGATCAATATCGACATCGTCATACGTTACTGTCGTAGCATTTAATACATTTTGCGCCACAGTACGAATCAAGCTTTCTGTTAAATCCATCATACCATGATAGTCCGTGTACGCTTCATATAATTCAAGCAATGTAAACTCAGGATTGTGTCGTACAGATAATCCTTCATTTCTAAACACCCGTCCAATTTCATATACACGTTCAAACCCACCAACAATCAATCGCTTTAACGGCAACTCAAGAGATATTCTTAAGTGCATCGGTAAATCCAGCGCATTATGATGCGTATTAAAAGGTTTTGCCGCAGCACCACCAGGGATAGCGGTAAGAACCGGTGTCTCAACTTCTAAGTACTCTCTTGTGTCTAAAAATTTTCGAATTTCCTTGATAATTTGTGATCGTTTTGTAAATGCACTCTTTACATCCGGATTCACAATTAAATCAATGTATCTTTGTCGATAGCGCGTATCCGTGTCTTTTAGCCCATGGAACTTCTCCGGTAAAATCTGAAGACTCTTAGACAATAATACAACCTTCTTAGCTTTTACCGAAATCTCTCCTTTTTGGGTTTTGAAAACATCACCAACAATTCCAACAATATCACCTAAGTCATAGTGCTTGAATTCTTCATAGTCTTGTTCACCAATGGTATCTTTACGAACATAACACTGAATCTGTCCATCCCGGTCTTGAATATGGCAAAAAGATGCTTTTCCCATGAGTCGCTTCGTCATAATACGACCTGCTACCTTGACTTGTGCACCTTCATACTCATCAAACTTCTCAAGTATGTCTTCACTTTTATGTGTTACTTCAAATTGAGTAATCTCAAAAGGATCTTTCCCTTTATTTTGAAGTTCCTCAAGTTTGGTTCTACGAATTTGAAGCAGTTCATTTAACTCTTGACCTTCTGGATTCATACTATTGTTTTCAGACACTTTATGCACTCCTTTTTATTTTATTTATCTATGTATCTCTAATACTTTAAACTTTACTGTTCCACCTGTTTTTAAGTCAATCTCTACGATGTCGCCTTCTTTTGCCCCAAGTAATTTTGCCCCTACTGGCGATTCATTGGAAATCTTACCTTTTAAAGGATCCGCTTCGGTTGAGCCGACAATGGCATAGTCAAGTTCTTCTTCAAATTCAAGGTCATACAAGCGAACCTTGCAACCAATACTTACCATACTCAAGTCAACTTCGTCTTCATCAATTACTTCGGCATTTTTTAATATCTTCTCCAATTCAACAATACGTGCTTCAATCTCACCTTGTTCATCTTTTGCAGAGTCGTATTCGGCATTTTCGGATAAATCGCCTTGCGCTCTTGCTTCTTTAATTTTTTCTGCAATTTCTTTTCGCTTTACAAGTTTTAAGTGTTGTAACTCGTCTTCTAAAGCTTTTAACCCATTATACGTCAGAATATTTTTCTTGTCTGGCATTTTTACTACACCTCGTCTTTCTTATAGGGGTGCGCATGCGCACCAGCTACAATATGATATATTCGTAGTATTATAACTTAATCTACTCTCCTTGTCAAACCCTTATATAAAAACAGCTTTAGGCGTTTTTGAGCTGTTCTAAAATCTCATGAACATCTGCTATGCTTTCAACCCGATTAATACCTGCTCGAATTTTCGTTGCATTTTTTAACCCTTTGGTATACCACGCAACATGCTTACGCATCTCTCGCATAGCAATGTATTCCCCTTTATATTCAATCAACATTTGACTGTGTCGCTGAATCATTTGAATGACAGCATCAATCGTTGGAGGTATATATGTGCTCCCATCGATTGCAGCACTTAGTTCGGCAAAAATCCATGGGTTTCCCATCGCCGCACGACCAACCATCACACCATCACATTTTGTATGTTCTAGCATCGCTTTTAGCGAATCCCCATCAACAACATCTCCATTACCGATAATAGGAATCGAGACACTTGCCTTAGCTTGGGCAATAATATCCCAATTAGCTGTACCACTATAATATTGTTCTCTGGTTCGTCCATGAATCGTTACCATAGAGGCACCTTCTGCCTCAGCAATTTTACAGACTTCCACTGCATTAATCTGTTCTGGCGAAAACCCAGAACGAATTTTTATGCTTATCGGTTTATCTACTGCATTAACCAGCGCCTTAACAATAGCACCAATTTTTTTAGGGTCTTTCATCAGTGCTGATCCTTCACCGTTGTTTACAACTTTTGGTACCGGACAGCCCATATTGACATCAAAACAATAAATACCATCATGGTCAATCCTTTTAGCCATCTCACTGAGAATATAAGGATCATTGCCAAAAAGCTGTACCCCTACTTGTTCTTCGTCTTGACCTATTTCTAAGATAAGTTTTGATTTTTGATTGCCATAGCTAATTGCTTTGGCGCTGACCATCTCCGTAAAGGTTAATTCACACCCTTGTTCTTGACATAATTGGCGATATACGCGATCCGTTACGCCAGCCATTGGTCCTAACAACAGACCTTTTTTTAACTCAATGTTTCCGATTTTCATGGATTCTCCTACTTTTTAGCATTCTTTTCATATATATACTTTAATCCTTTTAAGGTTAATTCACTATCATATATCAAGTCATCATCCATAGAATCAATGATGATGCGTCCAAGGCCTCCCGTTGCCACGACTTTCATCTCCATATTCATCTCTTTTTGGATTTGTTCAATGATGTATTTTACTTGTCCAATATAGCCATAAACTAATCCTGCCTGCATACTTGTAATCGTATTTTTTGCAAGAATACTGGACGGTTTTTTAATTTCCACTTCAGGAAGCTTGGCCGTCTTTTTCCATAATGAATCTGCAATAATACGAATACCCGGCGACGTTATTGCTGCTTCAAACACACCTTTTTCTGTCACAACATCATAGGTCGTTGCTGTCCCAAAATCAATAATAATAATTGGTCCACCATACTCTTTATACCCTGCAACGGCATCCACGATTCGATCCGAACCGACTTCAGATGGGTTGTCCGTATGAATGGATATACCTGTTTTTATCCCCGGTCCCACAATCATAGGCTCTTTGTTCAAATACTTGCGTATACCATTGGTAAATGAATACATAATATCAGGGACAACTGACGATATAATAACATCTTTGACCTCACGGGCATAGATTTTAAATTCTTTAAGTACCGTCACAATAAAGACTCCATACTCATCGGATGTCTTTTCTGACTGTGTTCGCATACGAAAACGCGCAACGAGTTCCTCTTCTTTAAATACTCCAAATGTAATGTTGGTATTTCCAACATCAATGACTAACAACATGCTATCACTTCTTTCTATTTTTTTCTTAGAATAAGGAGAGTCAGATGACTCTCCTTATTCTAATTATACTTTACAGGTACTTCCTTTATTTTTTAATCAAGTTCGATTTATTGACCGCAAAATATGTCACCACAATCGCTGTTGTGATTACACCTGCAACAATCGCCTCTAACACTGCATTTGTCGTGATAATGGTAAAAAGCATTGCGCGAATGCCACCTGTTGTATCAATTCCATACATCTGCATCAAATCTTTGACATAAATAATGTAGAGCATAGAAAGTACTAAGATAGTATTGGTCATACTTCCAAAAATGCCGCCTACAGCCGCACTAATTGTTTGTCCGACTTTTTTGGACCCTGCAATTTTTTTTGTTAAGCTATAGGTGTAGTAAGCGACAACACCTATGGCCATCCTTGGTAATACACTCACCAATGGATTAATAAATAGCGGGTCTAACGCTGTTACTGGCCGAGTCAACGCATTAAAAAGTGATATGATGCCCATAAAGGTTCCCATTACTAAGCCGTATAAAGGACCTAAGACAATACCTGTGATAATGGTTGGCACATGAACAATTGTTGCACTAACACTTCCTAGGGGAACAAACCCTATGGGTGTCACCGACAAAATAAATGTAACGGCTAACATAACACCTAAAAAAGTGAGTCTCCTTGTTTCTGATCGAATATTCATAATTTCCTCCTGTTCTCGTTCCATACATGGATACAAGACATATTAATAAAGTACTTAATTATTATAACAAAATTCTTAAAAAAAACAATTGTAAAATTCTTGAAGTGCATCAAACAGTTCTTCTTTTTCAATGAGATACTGTTTGATTTTTAAATGGGAACCAATCTCATCGTGATACCCATCAAAATCTTTAACCTTTGATTTGATAAACAATTGTCCGTCAACGTCAAATCCCATAATGAGCATACCGCCCACTTCTTCTGTATGCATAACCATCATAATTTGAATTTCTTTTTGAATGGCTTCAGGCAACGCATCAAAATCTTCGTTAAAATAATATAATTTGTCATAGCTATTGGATACAGCTAAAATAACACCCTGATCATACTGCGTATTGTCCATAAAATATTCTTCCATTGTTATATAACCTTTCTATACATACCCATAAATTCCTCGAACTGATACTTCGCCTGAATTGACTTTTATCGTCTCTCCTTGAGTATTTAATACTAACAATTCACCATACTTTGTAATCCCTTTTCCTATTCCTGTAAAAGAATGGGATTGCCCTTCAATACGAATATCGCCTTTTACATTAAGGCAAAGCTGTTCATATTCTTCTTGCATAAATGCTAAGTCTTTTGTTTTTAAAAACATATCCATCGCTCCCATAAATTCTGAAGCAAATAACTGAATATACTCAAATCGATCAAATGTAAACTTTTTAGACGTACAAGCCAATATCAACGATGTTGCTTTTTCTTGAAGTTCTGGCGGAAAACTCTCCTGAGATACATTCATCCCAACACCAACAACTAAGTAGTTGATTGCATCAATCTCTGCACTCATTTCCGTTAATATTCCAGCTACTTTTTTTCCTTGAATCACAAGATCATTGGGCCATTTTATCCTTGCATGCACATCATACAAACGATTAAGTGTCTTAGCAAGCGCCAGTCCGGCAATAAGTGTAACCATGGATGCTTCAGAAGGCATAATCTCAAGACGCAACAATAAACTTACATAGCATCCGCTATCTTTTGGTGATTGCCATGCTCTTCCTCGGCGTCCGCGTCCGGCTGTCTGTTCTCTAGCTACAAAGCATCCATTCCCTGCTACTTGCTCTGCCTTACGTTTTGCCTCAAGGTTTGTCGAATCCAGGGCCTCATCAAGCTGAACATAAGTAAATCCATAGGCTCTAAGGGCGTGTAGCAATTGACTTTTTGAAAGCAAATTCGGTTCTTTGATAAGTCGATACCCTTTATTGCTTACAGAATCAATCTGATAGCCTTCCTCCTTTAGCCGTTTGATATTTTTCCATATCGCTGTACGACTAATTCCGATGAGCTGACTCATCTTTTCCCCTGATATATATGTGCTTGCATTCATTAGCAAGTCAAGTATTTTATCTTTGTTTTTCATATCTTCTTACTTTCTTCCCGTTGGATAAAGGCGGAAGGTTTCTAGAATCGATAGTTCAATCCCTTTCGCAATTTCATCATAATAACTTTGGTCCGTCAGTATTTTCAAGTCTTCTGGGTTACTCATATAGCCCATTTCTAAAATAACTGCTGGCATATCGGTTCCATTGAGGACATAAAGATTATCCCGTTGCTTAATTTTGTAATCCGGGAAAAGCGTATTTGCTGTGAAAGTGCGTTGAACCACCTCAGCCAGTTCAAAAGCATTTAATCCCGGTGTATCGCCTCCAGGTAAATACAACGTCTCCGTACCTCGGTATGAGGATTGCTTAAATGTGTTCGAATGAATACTTAAAAAGAAATCAGCTTCAACTTCATTGGCTAATACGCATCGTTGCTCAAGTGAAGGGCGAACGTCTGAAAGTCGCGTATAATAAACTTTGATATCTGGGTGTTGATCAAGGAGTTTTTTTAGTTCTAATGTAACACCAAGATTAATGTCCTTCTCATGATATTGACCTCCAGCTGCTAGTGCTCCCGGATCATTACCACCATGTCCTGCGTCGATGACGATGACTTTTTCATAGAGTTCTGTCGGCTTATACGCTTTAATGGCAATACCTTTTTCATCTTCTTGAACTCTAAACTCATAAATAGTCGCTGTTTTAATGGTCACTTCTGTATCTCCGGACGCGTTTAATTTCACACTAATATTATCAATAATACCGTCATTGACTTTGACTAATCCACTACCAAAGTGGGAGCGATAGTCCCCAGGTATAGTTATGATATATTCTCGGTCTTGGTATCGATCGGTATATTTTACCCCATCAACTTCTTCTATATCTTTTTCAATGATAACCGTTGGAACATCATCTGTGCGATCATAAGCAATGTGTTCATATTCCGGCTCCATAATCTGCACACGTGTCGTCTGGCCATCTAGTTCTACAACCTCATAGTCCGGCTGTCCATCAACATCCAAAACAATCCGTGTTGTTGTCGCATCAAACTGTGACGTTCGAATGTTGGTAACATATTGTCCCTCGGCATCAGCCTCTTGATATCCAAAAGGTGTTACAGTATTTGGAATATCAAAGACAATTCTTGATGGATTGCTTAAACGAAAAGCTTGAACACCTCGCGCATTAACTCCACCAATTTCAATAAAATCGCCCTTTTCATTTTGCCCTAGCGTAATATTGGCAATGGAGCTATTCATCGGTTTTACATATATCTGATTTCGCTCCGTGTTCAAGCTTACAAAAAATTGATATCCTGATTCTTTTAAATCAAAAACAATTTTTCCATAATCTGTACCATCTTCATCTGTATGTCGTCCCATACGAATTTCATCAGCAATGGGATTACGCTGATAATCTATGTTCATACTCGAACGGTTAAAGTCTGCATTTTCCACTTCGAGTATATATTTGCCTTCCCACATATAATCTTGTATATCTGTAATTTTCCCATCAACATTGATGGTAAAATACAACGCATCCATGTCAAAATCAACATCTTTAATATATGCTAGTGGGTGTTTTTCTCTTTTGATGGTCTCTACCGATTGCCCATCCTCGTCACCTTTAAAGACGACAGGATTATTTGACAGGTCTGTCGGTAATGGCCGTTTTGCATTATTCCCATCAATACGGTCTACACTCTCTTCACCTAAATCATTAGGTTTTGAAGGTGTTAACTCCTCGTCAATGGTCTCATCCTCATCAAGCACACCTTCGCTGTCTATCTGCCCATCATCAACACCGTCATTTGGTGCTTTTGTCGCAAATGTGCTAATCAGTGCTGTGTAAGTCTCGGGATCCCACTCCACATTAAAGCCCAGATTTTCAGATACAAATCGAAGTGGAATCATTGTCTTGGCATTGTCCTTGCTTCGATCACGAATAAGTTTTGCCGGCATGTCCAGCGGAATTTCTTCACCGTTTACCGTGGCAATATTTGAATCAATCTTTAATTCGACCGTTGTATCTTCATATGTTATACGTATTTCTTGTGTCTTTGTATCCCACTTCACTTCACCACCAATCGCTCGGCTCTCAAATACTTCTCGAACCGGCACTAATGTGTGAGAAGTGGAAGAAGCAATATCGTTAAACAATATCGCCGGCATATCTCCTGTCTCTAAGCGTGTTCCATCAATGGATAATGTAACTAGACGATTACGGTATTTGTAAATCTGTCCGTCAAATTCAAGAAACAAATTTTCTGCATAGTCCCCTGCGTCCACATATATAACTTGAGTACTCATAACAATAAGCATTACGAGCACTCCTATAATTCGATATTTCATAGAAATGTTCTCCTTAAGGTCAACTGTTAAATCTAAAAATAACTTTTACATGCTTGATGAAATACATCGATGTGATTCCTACAAAAATCCCCGTAAGAATCCCTGCAACCATTAATATTGGCGCATAATATAATGCGATGGTTGTTCGTCCTGTAATAACGCTAAGCACAAGCAATTGACCTACATTATGCAATACGCCTCCAAGAACACTAATTCCAATGGTACTTACATATTTTTTAAAAAAGTGATAGACAAACACCATGCCTAAGCTACTTAACACACCACCTGCTAAACTATAAAAAAAGCTCATCATGCTTCCGATAATGAGTGCCGTTAATAAAATACGACTAATCACAATCAAGAACACTTCACTTTTTTTGAAGTACACTACACAGGTTACTGTAATTATATTGGCGAGTCCTAGCTTCATGCCCGGAACATTATATGGCAATGGAATGAAGCGCTCAAAATAGCTTAGTGCCATAGCTAAGCTAATAAGTAGCCCCATATAAACAATTTTTCTGGCCTTATTGTGAGATGACATCAATATCCCCTCCTTCGCCGATAATTTCTACTGTGAATCGGTTCGGAACGCATACAAGAGCCTCTCTAGCCGTTGTTGCATCTTTTGTGTTCACACAAATTTGGTCACGACAGTCTGCAGCAACAATGCTAGCACTGCCATCATGAATATGTAAATGGTTAAATCCATATTCCGTATGATATTCTTTATCGACCTCATCTTCTAGGTGAAAACGATCCACCACTTCGCCGTCAATACGTACTTCTACGATTAGCACATCATCTTCACCTTGACGCCCATTATATGTATACACACTAATAATGCCTATAATGATGAGGGCAAAAATAACGAGGTCACCTTTTTTCATCCTGCTTCCCTTCTATTAAGTTCAATACAAGCTCATATATTTCTTCTTTATTTATTTCATTGAGAATTTCGTGACGTGCATTTGCAACACTTTTTAAATCCACATCATAACCTAAGCGTTTATACATATTATAAACACTCGTAACACCTTCCATAAACTGTCCAACAGGGTCCATGTCACCCGAAATCAATGCAATAGGAATGTGTGGCGTTTTTATGATATTCTCTTCATTTGAGACATAATCCAAGCCTTTGGCAAATTCTTTGTAAAACCGTGGTGAATATTGGTAACCGCATAATGGACTGTTGATGTACCAGTCCACCACTTTTTTATCACGTGACAACCAATCAAATTCTGTAGCGGCAGGCTCAAAGGTTTTGTTCATTCTTCCAACAAACAAATAATCTAAAGCTTTATTGCGTATAGAGGGCGCAACCGCTTCGCATGCTGCACTTAAAACGGCTCCGGCTTTATTTTCCAATAAATGTGAGTGCACAGTTCCCATAATAATTGCTCGGTCCACTTCTTCGCCATAAACTGTCAGATAATAGCGTAACAGTACTGATCCCATTGAGTGTCCCAACATAATATGAGCCGTCTCTGGTTCGTTAGATTTAATGAATTTTTGCACATGATGAATATCTTCAATCATGTCTTCCCATGTATCATTGGTGAAGATACCTACGCGTTCATTTCTTTGAAGGCTTTTCCCATGTTTACGATGATCATGGACATAAACGGTATAACCATGTTCAACCAAAAACTGCGCAAAGTGCCCGTATCTTGCCCCATACTCTGCCATACCGTGTAAAATATGTACAATCCCTTTTACTTGTTCTTCGCTTTTGTTTTTATATCGTCTCAAAAATATCTTTTGATTTTTTGACCCTTGAATAACCCAAGTTTGTTTTTCCATAGTATCTCCTCCTTTTTACAAAATATTGGTAAATGCTTTTAAACTAACATTGGCATTTAACGTTTCTTCCACGTCATCCCATTTGAGTCCATCATAACTCATATAGCCGTCTCCATCTTTAAGGTTCACTGTGCTTATCCAAGAATTTTCTTTTTTAAACTCAGCCGCTACCGGATACTCGCTGTTTGGCGTCGTTATTTTAACAATAACCGCATACCTTCCATTCACAGGAATTGGTGTCTCAAAATCCACTGTATAGTATCCTCCATATGTTTTACTGCCTCGTTTTATTAATCGCATATCAAAAAAGCTTTCTGTATTTTCATAGTTATCGACCACATATATTTCATAGGTTGAAGTCTCATCTGTCGCATAAAAACTGACAGCTCTAAGTTCTTCTGGCCCTTGTGTCTCATAAACATTAGAAAAATATGCCGTCTCCTCACCATATCCGATTTGTCCAACAAAACCAAGCCAATCCGCCTGATATATTTTGTCATAATTATCTACATTATCAATACGTGTATAGACAATGTTTTGTGTGCCAATCTGAATATCTTCATAGGAAATATAAAAATATCCTTCTTTTCCAAAGGCTGTTCCATAACTATTTTTAGCTAAAAAAGCTCCATTGCGTCTTGGTTCAATATTGAAGTTCTCTTTTGGGTAATTGTCATCCCATCCAATTAATACGACGTCATGATTGATTGTTTTGTTCCCATTATAATAATAACTCGCTGTTGTCGGGTTATAATAATCTGTATTTGCAGTAAACGTTAAGTCCGATACATGCATTGAACTTTGTACCCCTGCATGCCCCATGATGGCCACTTTTATTCCCGCATAGTCTTTTGAAGGTATAAACTGCGCTTCTTGAAGGTGCTTAATAACTGGGGCTTGTGCATTCGTTTTTTTATCGTTGAACGGGTCATCTTTTTCTAGTACCGGTCCTGACCAGCGTGTCAAATAACTTAAGGCAATCATGTAATTTCCACCTTTTGCCTGACTTAGGTTATAGCCGTGCCCAAGACTTAAATGGTCCTCTGAAAAATCCCATGTCTCTTTGGGCAATAGCGCTGATTCGAGAGCGCCAAGAGAGGCAAATGCCCAGCATGCACCTGTGTCAAACTGGTTTCTTATAGGCGTTACTTTACCATGATTGCGCAAATCATATTTTGCCGGTATTCGTGTAAATAAATTGGTCTCTTCTTCATAAGTAATGACAACTTTTTGTTCCGAAGCATTCCAAGTCACTGTGCTGCCAAAAGCTTCCAAAACCACACGGATCGGAAGATAGGTACGATCATCAATAATACGCGATTGCGTATCATTTAATATTTTTTCACCGTTTTTATAAATGTACATCGCTCCAATAGGAACATCCACCCGCACTCCGTCTTTGACGGCTGAAGCCATTTGCTTTTTTGCATTCCAGCTTACACTTGCGCCTATCGCTTCTAATGTCCGTCTAAATGGCACTTGCGTCCGATTGTTTTCATCAATAAATGGGTAGCCATAATTGTCATTAAACGAAATCAATTTACCATTATACTCAATGACAGGACCTGCCTCTATGGCGTCAATCGGCATATACATTATGGTGATCAGCATGATTGCAATCATCAAACTTGAAATTCTTCTCTTCACTTTTATTCTCCTCGCTTAGTGTGGTGGTCTGGGACCAAGGTATTGATAGATATATGATTTTAACATTCCGTTATACAGTTTACGGTTTTTAGTCGCCTTTTTCCCGTAATGGCGCTCGAACTCTTCAAAAGATGTAATGATAAAAATACTCCAGTCCGTCAAAGGCTCAAAAACATTTCCCATTTGCTTATATAATGTTGCCACTGTAGAGGCATCTTCTAGACGTTCACCATATGGAGGGTTGGTCACAATAACACCATAATGTTTTTTTGTCTTAAATTCGCTTACAGGGCGATCTTGAAAATGGATGTAGTCTTCTACATATGCATTTTGGGCACAATCTCTTGCAACATTAACGACTTTATAGTCAATATCAAACCCTTGTATATTTAGCTGCACATTATGATCAATTGCGTCATTTGCCTCATTCACTGCATCCATCCAATATTTTTTAGGAATAATATTTGTCCACTCTTCTGCCTCGAATTCTCTGTTAAGGCCCGGAGCAATATTTGCTCCAATCATTGCCGCCTCAATAGGAATCGTACCTGTCCCACAAAACGGATCTACTAATATACGGTCTTTATTCCATGGAGACAATAGCACTAAGGCCGCTCCTAGAGTTTCACGTATTGGTGCTTTGGCAATCATCTTACGATAGCCGCGTTTATGCAATCCATCGCCTGATGTATCTAAGGTCACATTAACCATGTCCTTTTTGATAAAAATACGAATAGGGTATGAGGCTCCCGTTTCTTCAATTACATCCGTATTATAAGCTTCTTTTAGGCGCTCTACGATTGCTTTTTTTACAATAGACTGAATATCTCTTGCACTAAAAAGCTTCGATTTAATTGAGTTCGCTTTTTTTACCCAAAACTTGCCGTCCTTTGGAATATAGTCTTCCCAAGCAATCCCTTTAATTTTATCAAAAAGCTGTTCAAATGTTGTTGCTTTAAAGTCATCAACTTCAATTAAAATCCGCTCGGCTACACGCAAGTTAATATTACTACGGCAAATCCCCCTTGCATCTGCTTGAAAGGTAACACGCCCATCTGTAACGCCTACGATTTCATAGCCTAAATCCTTGACTTCTTTTTTTACAATTGCTTCCAACCCAAACATGCATGGGGCAGTTATATTATATATTTTCATTGGTACTCCATTCTTGATTTTATATTTATTTATGCTATAGTTGTAAACCATGATATATATTATACGTTATCTTTTAAAGATGCACAATGTTATGGTCTAAAAATTACTTGTAAGTTTTTATAAACAAGGATACAATAGTAAAGAGTTTGAAACATACGGAGGTATACTATGAAACTAAAGCATTTTTTTGATCGAATTCTACGTTCGATACATTCTTCTGAATTTTACGTGACCGTCACTTCAGAAAAACTATCCAAAGCATTCATTTACATTTTTTTGATTATCGGTATTGTCGGTTCAGTATCAGGGTTGATTCAAGGAATCCTAAGCAACAATCAATTAAAAGAAGCCATTACTGTAGCAAAATCTGATTCTTTCCCTGATTTTTCTTTTTCCAATGGACGTTTCTCGATTGATCGCGATGATCCGATTGTCTATGATTTTGATGACTATTATGTCTTTATTGTTGACCCGACCAATACAAAAACAATTAATGATTTGGCCGGTTATGAAGCCGGTTATTTACTCCAACCAGAATCCATATACATATCGACTATCGGTAACTCTCCTGTACGTTATGATCTTTCACTTTTAACCGGACTAGACTTTAACAAGATGGACCTGATTGCATATATGGAAACGTTATCTTCATTTTTGGTTCCCTTGGTCATCCTCTTTAGCATTATCTTTATCATAATCGGAACGATGTTTAAGAGTTTGTTTTTGTTTTTACTCGGGATCATGATGCGAAGTATGAATCAAATCATCACCTTAACAAATGTCGGTATATATAAGATGGTTTTATACTCCATGACTATTGGTATCCTTCTCACCGAAATCACCGCATTGATCTTAATTTTTACACCTATGGTTCATCTGAGTCCTTGGATTTCTTCATTGTTGCCTTTTTTAACCTTCTATCTGCCAAGCTCTCTGTTACTTTCTAAAGGAATGAAGGCATATAAGGATACCCACAGCGAACCGCCTACACTCTAAGATCTTGTTCAATATAACAGTCGCCTTCTATGGTTTTGACTGTTATTTTTTTGTCTTCAAAGATAGCATATGTTTTTGGATGTCCTTCTTTGGGTAACGTAATTGATCCCGGATTAACATGCCACACGCTTTGCTCTGTTTTTTTTACTATCGGAACATGGGTATGTCCTTGAATAAAAACACTGCCACATTTTAAGTTTTGTGGAGGCTGATTTGCATAGAGATGTCCATGGGTTGCAAATATTTGGGTTGCGTCTATCCACAATCTCGCTTCACCTTGCATAATATCAAAGTCCAGCACCATTTGATCCACTTCTGCATCACAGTTACCTCGAACCGCTATAATATCGTCTTGTAACTCATTAAGCTGCTTAATAACACCCTTAGGATCATATCCTTCTGGAAGGGGATTTCTAGGACCATGATAAAGTATATCTCCAAGAATAATCAAAACATCCGGCTTTTCCTTTTTATAAGCTTTGATGGCTTTTTCTACACAGGTTGCCGATCCGTGAATATCTGAAATGAACATTATTTTTTTCATAATTACCTCCTTAATAAAACAACCCTTAGCACATGTCTAAGGGTTATCCATTTGTCATTTTTTCATATTATTTTATACAGGTGAAATTTCCGGTGCTATTTCTGGCTCCTCTAATACATCAAACAATTTTTCAAATTGTTCGCCATCAATTTTTTCTTTTTCCATAAGTAGCTTTGCTGTACGGTGCAATACTTCCATATGTTCTTCAAGAAGTCTCTTCGCTTCTTCAAAAGAGTCACCAACGATTCTTTTGATTTCACCATCAATAATGCCCGCGATATTTTCACCATAGTTTCTGGTATGTCCCCAGTCACGTCCGATGAACACTTCATCGTTGTCTCCTCCGTACTGAATCGGTCCCAGTACGTCAGACATTCCATATCGAACCACCATATTTCTTGCAATACCTGTTGCACGCTCAATATCATTAGATGCACCTGTGGTCACATCATCTAATACTAATTGTTCAGCTGCTCGACCGCCTAGAAGTGCAACAATTTCTTGCTCCATTTTCTTCTTAGTCAAATACATCTGATCCGCTTTAGGTAGAGGCATTGTATACCCACCTGCAAATCCTGTTGGTATAATTGAGATACTATGTACGGAGTCAATTTCTTCGAGCACATGATGAATAATTGCGTGTCCCGCTTCATGATATGCTGTAATTCTCTTTTCTTTTTCACTAATAACTCTGGAACGTTTTTCTGTTCCGATTCCAACTTTAATAAATGCTTGTCGCATATGCTCTTGCTCAATAACTTTTTTGTTTTCACGCGCAGCATAGATTGCCGCTTCGTTAACCAAGTTCTCTAAGTCAGCTCCAGTAAACCCAGCTGTTGTCTGAGCCACTTCAAGTAAGTTGATATTGTCTGACAAAGGCTTACCTTTAGCATGTACTTTTAGAATTTCTTCACGGCCTTTAACATCCGGACGTCCAACATATACTTTTCTATCAAATCGACCTGGACGTAAAAGCGCCGGGTCAAGAATATCAACACGGTTTGTAGCTGCAATAACAATGACACCTTCATTAATGCCAAATCCATCCATCTCAACCAACAATTGGTTCAGTGTCTGCTCACGTTCATCATGTCCACCACCAAGTCCAGCTCCACGCTTACGACCTACTGCATCAATCTCATCGATAAACACAATACATGGCGCATTCTTTTTTGCCTGTTCAAACAAGTCACGAACTCGTGAAGCTCCGACCCCAACAAACATTTCGACAAAATCAGAACCTGAAATACTAAAAAACGGTACTCCGGCTTCTCCGGACACAGCTTTTGCCAACAAAGTTTTTCCTGTTCCCGGAGGTCCAACTAGAACAACCCCCTTTGGAATTCTTGCACCTAATTCTACAAACTTCTTAGGGCTTTTTAAAAACTCAACCACTTCTTCAAGTTCTTCTTTTTCTTCTTCTAATCCGGCTACATTTTGGAATGTAACCTTTTTGTTTTCATCCACAACCATTTTTGCCTTAGATTTTCCAAAAGACATTACTTTGGATCCTCCACCACCACCTTGTGCCTGGTTCATGATAAACATCAACAAAAACACAACGGCAATCAGTATAATGATTGATGGTAAAATACTCATCAAAAAGCTTGGACGCTGTACATCCGAATAATGAATCGGAATTTCTTGTCCGGTTTCAGCAATTTTTGTTCCCATTACGGTTGTATTTGGAACATAAAAGCTTTCTTCTTTTCCATCTTGAAAATAAGCACGAAGAACACCTGTAGGAATCTCTTGATTTTGAGTGATCTCAACACGTACCACTCGCCCTGCTTCGACATCCTTCATTAATTCTAATTCACCATAATTATCTGCCATTTGTTCGTTTGTCGGATTTGTAAGAATAAGAGCAAATAGCAAAATGAGAATCAGTAGTGCGTAAAAACTAAATCCACGCATATATTTCTTCATATCTTTTTCTCCTTCCAATTGAGTTCGATTTGATTATTCCTCATCCAACACACTAATCTTTCCAATATAAGGGAGATTACGGTAATGTTGGCAGTAGTCTAATCCATATCCTACAACAAACTCATCAGGAATTGTAAAGCCGACATACTCAACATCAACGTCAACAACGCGTCGGTCTGGCTTATCTAGCAATGTCACTATTTTAATACTGTTAGGTTTTCTTTGGTTTAGTACGTGAACCAAATAATTCAATGTTCTTCCTGAATCAATGATGTCTTCAACAATAAGTATGTCTTTGCCTTCAATTGAATCATCTAAGTCTTTAACTATTTTTACAACCCCTGTACTTGTTGTCTCATTGCCATAACTTGATATCGCCATAAAATCCATTGTCATGGGTGGTACAAGCTCTTTAGCCAAGTCAGTCATAAACATAACTCCACCTTTGAGCACACAAATCATATTGATTTCTTTACCTTCATATTCTTTTGAAATTTGTTCCCCTAAATCTTTGGTTCTTTTTACGAGTTCCTCTTCTGAAATCAGAACGTCAATTGTCGTAGCCATTATTGTCCTCCTTAGTTAGTTCTACTCGGATTATCTCGGATGATTTTTCTGTCGCCTCATAAACAGGATTCACACGGTATCCAGGCACCCATAAGATATGATTGCCCATAGCTAATAGCGGCATTTTATTTCTTAACGATAATGGGATTTTTTCATCAATAAAAAATTTTTTTATTTTTTTTGTATGTCCCTTGGAATCGATATGGATTACATCCCCCGGTTTTCTCGTACGTAAAACTAAATTAGCTTTTATTTTATCATAATCGAACCACTTCGTGTATAGATTTTTTGTATTTTTAAAAGAATCTTTATACTTTGTTGGTAGTTCGTTCACAACAGTATACCATAAATCAGCCTTTTGAATATACCCTTTATCTGGAATCGTGTCAAGTTCGTAAAAAAATTCTTCTGTTTCTGCTGTTTTTTCATATATGAACAACAGCCTTTGATATTCATTGACGACTTTTAGCCCTTTGTATACTTCAACCTGCTTACCTGATTGCTGGCTCATCAAATCATGAATTCTTTCTACATGGATATACTCTAAGTTTTTCGTTGTTCCTACAACATTCTCTACCGCTTTTCTAAGCACACGACGAATAATTGCCGGATGTTCTCGAACAAGCATCTTTCCATCAATAACAAGTGCATGTCCATTTTCTTTGCATTTATACGTTCCACCAATCAACTCCCTTGCACACGCCACACGCTGATAGACCTTCGTCGCTTCGAATTCCATATACTGCTCCTCATCAGCAAATACACGTGCTGTTCGGTGTAATGTATCCACGATGTTTGGATTATAATCATTTTTAATTTGTGTTATGAGCTGATGACGGATTCGATTTCGCTGATATATCATCTGATCATTCGTTTCATCTTTGGCATAGGGCAAACCATTTTTTCCAAGAAAATTAAGGATTTCTTTTTTTGAGACATTAATGAGCGGACGAATCAGTATGTCCTGATACTGATTTTTACTTATGCTTTCCATCCCTTTTAAGCCTAAGAGACCTGCTCCTCGCATAAAACGATATAATATAGTCTCTGCCTGGTCATCTTTATGGTGTGCAATCGCTATCTTATTGGCATTAACTTCAAGGAGATATCGGTGCAAAGCCATATACCGTAATGTTCTTGCTCCATCTTCTTGCGATACGCCTGCATTTTTGCAAAACGTCGTAACGTCGACATGTTGAACTTTTAAACAAAGTCCCAACATCTGACAATGATGTTCACAAATCAATACATCTTCATCCGCACTTTCGCGCAGTCCATGATGAATATATATGGGGAAAATCTCAAAGTAGTTCTTTTTTTTACGAAAGATGTCAAGCATATACAGTAATGCAACTGAATCAGCGCCTCCCGAAAACCCAACTACAATTCGATCCCCTGTTTGAATCAAGTTTTCTTGACACACCAAGCTTTCAAAATTTCGGGTCAGTTCATGTGACATAGTTTTTCCTTTCCTATAACGTAATAAAAATGACCCAACTTTTCAGTCGAGTCACTGTCACAAGCATCTACTATTCTTCTGTGATAAAGAGGATCTCGCCTTCTTGTATCAAATTAAATTCATTTCTCGCTTTCTTTATGATAAACTCGTCAGACTGAATATAAAATTCCATCTCTTCAAGCTCGACTTTACGTTCTAGCTCTCTGACAAGCTCTGCATTTAATGCTTCTAGCTCTTGCTCTTTTTCGAGGGTTTTTGTATACGCTTCTGAAATTTGAAAAAAAACAATACCACTTAATAACATTAATACAAACATTAAAAAATATATTGATTTATGTTTTTTTCTTTTCACAAGTACACCACCCTTTTTATAATATATTATCCCTTATAGTATAGCATTATTTTTTAATTTATGGTAGTCCTTATATAAATTATTCACTCAAATATGTAAACATTGAATCTGCATCTTCTTTTTTTGTTGTATCCTTTATAGCATCGACACGAACGTTGACTGTATTATTTCCAAAAGATATTTTTATTATATCGCCAACATTTACAGGCGTTCCAGATTTTGCGACTTTTCCATTGATCTCAACCCGTCCTGCATTACAAGCCTCATTAGCCACCGTTCGTCGTTTGATTAATCGGGATACTTTTAAAAATTTATCTAAACGCATACGTCCTCCTTTGACAACCTTATGTAACATAAAACACAAAAAATCTACACTAATCGTGTAGATTTTTTGAATCTTAATCGATTAAATTATTTTGCATTAACCGCATCTTTCAAAGCTTTTCCTGCTTTGAATCTTGGTGCTTTTGAAGCAGCTATCTTCATTTCTTCCCCTGTTTGTGGGTTTCTTCCAGTTCTAGCTGCTCTTTCAGATACGTCATAAGTTCCAAATCCAACTAATTGAATTTTTCCACCTTGACTTAATTCCTCTGTTACTACATCAATAAATGCTTTTAATGCTTTCTCAGCATCTTTCTTGCTAAGATCAGTTTTTGCTGCCATAGCGCTCACTAATTCTGATTTGTTCATGTGTCGCTCCTCCTCGTAAGAATAATTTGCTTCAAGAAACCATTAAAAAGATTGTTGCTTCTTAACCACTTCCCAAAGTTCGTTCATTTCGTTAAGGCTCAGGGTCGCCATCTCCCGCTGTTGATTGATGGCAAGCTCTTCAATGCCCTCAAATCTATTTATAAACTTTTCTGTCGCATTTGTCAAGGTATTTTCAGCATTTAACCCAAAAAAACGTGATAAATTCACTATTTGGAACAACAAATCACCAATTTCATCTTCTATACATGCTATGTTCTTTTTTTGAACAGCTTCTTTCATTTCCTGAACTTCTTCGTCCAGTTTTTCAAGCATTTGAATTTCATCTTCAAAATCAAATCCGACCTTTGCTGCTTTCTTTTGAATCTTACTCGCTCTTGTTAAAGCAGGCAAAGCTTTTGCCACAGAGCGCATAACATCTGTGGTGGTCGTATGCTCTTTTTCGATTTTTTTAATTTCATCCCACTGCACCAAAACTTCATCAGCATTTTTGGCATGTTGATCACCAAATACATGGGGATGACGTCGGATCATTTTTTCAATGATGCCATACAATACATCGTCTTCATCAAAACGATTTTCTTCTTTTGCAATCTGAATATGAAAAGCAATGTGCAACAATAAATCGCCAAGTTCTTCTTGCATATTTTTATCATCATTATTATTAATGGCTTCAACCAATTCATAAGCTTCTTCTATTGTATCACTTTTTAACGACTGATGTGTCTGTTCTTTGTCCCATGGACATCCATCTTCGCTTCGAAGCCGTTCCATAATTTCTAAAAGTTGTTCAAATGTATACCGCTTATTTTCCATTTTAGCCCTCATTAATAGTGACTACATCACTTTAAACTGTCGTTTATCCCGTGCCTCTGATTTACGAACAATATTCGCTCCAATATCTTGTAGTTTTTCTTCTATAAATTCATATCCACGGTCAATATAATCCACATGATTGATGACAGTCTCACCTTCTGCCACCAAAGCCGCTAAAATAAGTGCAGCTCCTGCACGTAAATCCGACGCAGTTATTTCTGTTCCTGTTAACTTTTCAACGCCACTGACAATAGCCGTATTGCCTTCAACTTTAACATTAACACCCATGCGATTTAATTCATCCACATATTGAAAACGATTTTCAAAAATACTTTCGGACACAATACTCGTTCCCTTTGAAACCGTTAACAACGCCGTCATTTGAGGTTGCATATCTGTCGGAAAACCTGGGTATGGCAATGTCTTAATGTTAACACCTTTTAACTCACCACGTGAAAATACGCGAATCGAGTCCCCTTGTTCCTCAATACCAACACCCATCTCTAAAAGCTTTGCTGAAATAGCTTCCATGTGTTTTGGAATTAAGTTACCAACAACAACATCACCACCTGTGATTGCCGCTGCTATCATATATGTACCTGCTTCAATTTGATCCGGAATAATCATATATTCTGAACCATGTAGCTTTTCAACACCATGAATTTTAATTACGTCTGTTCCGGCACCTTTAATTTCCGCGCCCATTGAATTTAAATAGTTGGCAACATCAACAATATGGGGTTCTTTGGCTGGGTTTTCAATGGTTGTAATCCCTTTAGCCATAACCGATGCCAACATAATATTGATAGTCGCTCCCACGCTAACCACATCAAGATAAATACTTGCACCTGTCAAATGCTCTGCTTTTGCTTTAACCATTCCATGGTCAACTTCTACTTGAGCACCAAGCGCTTCAAATCCTTTGATGTGTTGATCAATAGGTCTTTGCCCTATATTGCACCCTCCCGGCATAGCTACTTGCGCTTCATTAAATCGCCCAAGCAAAGACCCAAGAAGATAATAGGATGCTCTGATTTTCTTTATATGTTCATAGTCTACGACAAATTTGTCCACTTTTCGACTGTCAATTTCAATTGTATGATTATCAATATTTTTTATTTTAATGCCTAAGTCCTTCATGGCTTCTAAAAGCACACGAATATCATCTACATAAGGAACATTTTGAATTCGGCTTACTCCATCCGCTAACAGCGCTGCCGCAATAATGCCCAAAGCAGCATTTTTAGCACCGCTAACCTCAACTCTCCCATTTAATACATTTCCACCATTTATTATAAACTGATCCATTCTACACCTCATTGATCTATACTATTATATATCCTATTCCAAAGGTGATTATATCACATAACTAATTCTTTGTAAATTCTAATGGATTTCTAATAATATTTTCCTTAGATTAAGAAGCATCAAAGTTTATAAATCACATTGGAATATGCATTGATATAATAGACATCACCATCTTCAAATATGACTCGGTAATACGGATCCGCTCTGAAGGTAAGATTTCTCGCGCCTTCATCAACAACATAATAGCCTACATCAATATAGCGGATTGTTCGTCGTCCGCTTTGTTCTAACTGACTCTCACTATATTCTTCTTCCAAGTAGTACATTAAATTATAGATGACTTCATCAAAAGGATAGACATTTTGTTTATCCCCACTAAATTCAATAGGTTTATAGCGGATTGCCAGGGCTTCTTCGATTCCATTCATTGTGATATAGAGCTTAATATAACTTTGAAAAATCAAATTCCCTTTATAACTTTCGTTTAACTCAATGCGGTAACCTTCACCATCAACTTCTTTCCAATATGTAGGTTGCATATTTGTGTCTTCACCAAATAAATCTTCTGAAAATTGAAGGATAACCTTACGTATGCTTGCATCTGTGAGGTCTTCCGGGGCATATGCTTTCGCGCCGTCCTTAAGCTTATAATACATCATTCCCTTTTGTTCACCCATATAAAATGTGAGTTCCTGATCTTCATTAAAGATACGCTCTGCAAAATAATCATTATCCAGTCGACTCTCATAGACTTCGCCTAAGACACGCTGAATAATGTTATCTTTATCTAGTGTCGGTGATTCCAACCGCAGCTGCGTCTGGGGATAATACCCCGGAATATATGTATATATACCTATGCCTCGCTCATTTAATACTCTTTCCATTTGGCGAACTCGATTATCCGACATCACATAGCGTTCACTCTCATAATTTTTTTGGTTCATAAATAATAATAAATTAAACCCCAAAAAAATAATAATAAACACATTAAGAACTTTATTCCAATTCAACGTAATACCTCTCTTCTTCATTTTCAAGAATCCAAGTCAAATAGGCACCATCACTTACATTGTCAATACGATAACCTAAGTACATATCCGATAACTTTAATGGCTGAATCGCATCAATTAACAACAAATCATCAATCGGCTTTTGAAAGCGAACTTCAAATGCGCTTCCCTGCACCACAACTTCTTGGCTTTTCCACATGATTCGACGATACTTTGTCACTGTATTACCCGAGACGACAATCTCCATGGGATGCTTCATAGAATAGGCACTTAGATCATTAAAAATCAGAGGAACATTTCTATACTTATAATTATAATATAACACAATCTCACTGCCTCGCCGCTCAAAATCATCCAAAGCATATTCGATCTGATTAAGCAAGCGATCTTTGGTTAAAAAGTCATTAGCTACCCGTAAACTACGAGATAATGTTGTCTCCGGATTTTCAACTTCATAATTCAATTGATACTCAAACAGTCCACTATCGGTGTAACGGACAACCGACTCCAAATCACCAAAACGTACTTCATTGACATTATTGGTTTTCCATGTGCTTTTTGGGTTTACAAAAAAGTAACTCACAAAGCGTTCGAGCTGTTCATCATCCCGCTTATCACCTTCGTAAAAGTACATATCCCCATACAGGTTGCTCAGCAGGTTAAAGGCTTGTCCATTTACCGGAACCAATACATCTTCCTCAAAAATATCTAATCCTTGCTCTTTTGTCGAGAAAAACATATGGTTTTGTTCTTCTTCAAGTGTATCAATATATAAAATCAAGCTATCATTTAAAAGTTGCATCCGCTCATCTTGGACGTTGACCGACCTTAACTGCGTTAATTTTCGGTCGGCAAAAACAATTCGAATCCCTTTATACATACTTTGTTCTGCTTGATAGGCATCAATTTCTTGTTCCGGAAAGATATATATGCGTTCAAAGCTAAACGTATCATCAATCCACTTGCTTTTTATGTTCAATTCTTTTTTTAATAATTCACTGGTAATGGAGTAGGGCAAATCAATCAGTACATGTGAGCGATCCCAAAGTTCCGATATATCTATCTGCTTATTATCCAGTACACCGATATCAAAGGAGTCAAAAACAACTTTGATACTATCATCAACTAAATTCAAGCTGTCACTTTGCGATAAGCTCATAACCCCATAGGTTTTACTTCCATCCCCATAAAAAACAGATATTTTTTCCGGGAAAAACAAATCATCATGCATCTCATTACTTTCATTAACAACCGCTTGTTCATCATTGACCAAACTATAAAAAAAGTTACGATTTGACGGGTAGTCAAACCATAACATGGCCGTTTGATATATGCTTAAAAAAACTAATATAATAAGTAACACACTTTTAAAATACACTTTAAACATAGAACATCCCTTCTACCGCAACTTCCAACTAACGTGTTTGATTAAGCTGTTCAAAAAATGAAGTATTGCTAGCTTCTGGCGTATTGTCAAAAAAATCAATCTTGACATTTTCAAGTTCCACTTTCTTTTCTTCTTCCAAACGTACAATATTATATACGCCATATTTCACATTCTGTTTTTGTGCATCTCTAGAAACAATAAGTATATAATTATCACCAATATTCGATAAATTAATAGATTCGTTGAATAATTTGGACTTACCTACTTCAATAGACTTTTGTCCATTCACTTGAACTTCTTCTAATGCATTAATGCTAAAAACTGTAATTCCTACTTGGGTTCCTGCATCCGCTTGACCAAAAAAAGTCTTTGTATCCGAAAACGTTGTCATACGCATACGCGCAAACTCGACATCAAGCTTTAAATTACCAATAATATTATAAGGTGTTGGTGTTGCTCCTTCAGCCCGTTCTTCAATTTGACGTGCTTTTTGTGTTGCTAAATATTCGGTTTCAAATTGTTCTGCCAAGATAGCAAGTCCTTCATCTGAAAGGCCCAACATCGATTGACCATCATCAATGTGCGCATCTTGAGCATACAGCACCCCGCTGAAAAGGTTTATTAATGAAAATAAGATGATGATTCCTATAAACTTTTTCATTGATGCTTCCTCCTTCAAATTTGGCATTTTCCACTGAATATAAGTATACCAACTCAATATTACAGCCATGTTACAACAACGTAACTATTGCGTGTCATTTTCCTTTTTATGCATTAAAAAATACAAGTAAAAACATGTGCCTTTTTCGACTTCCGATTCGACCTTAATCCATCCTTTGTGGAGTTCCATAATCTCTTTTGCAATCGCCAATCCTAATCCGGTACCACCCATAGCTCGTGATCTAGCCTTATCTACCCGATAGAACCGATCAAAAATATGTTCCAGATCTTCTTGTGGAATTCCCATTCCTGTATCGCGTATCTCAATGACATAATAAACCCCATCATTAATTAATCGAACTTGAACATCTGCCCCTTCCGGACTATATTTAACTGCATTGGATAAAATATTTTTGATAACTTGTTCAATTCGATTCGCATCACCTAATATCTGCGCATCCTCTTCCATAATCTGACAATCCAAATGTTGATTTTTCTTTTTTACATGTATCTCATAGTTTTTGGCAATCGTTTGGAGCAAATGAGCCAAATTGATTTCACTACGGTTAAAGCTCGTTTTTTGACTATCCAGTTTAGATAACTCCAACAAGTCTTGAACTAGATTCGTCATTCGATCACTTTCTTTATTGATAACACCAAGAAAACGTTCTGCTACTTCTAAGTCTTCAAGCGCACCTTCTAACAGCGTCTCAGCATAGCTTTTAATCGTTGTAAGGGGTGTCCTTAGCTCATGGCTAACATTTGCCACAAATTCCTTTTGCATTTTTTCAAGCTTCTTATGTTCTGTAATATCTTGAATAACACAAATAACCCCTTGAATAATCCCATCGGTATCAATATACTTGGCAAAGTCAATACTATAATAGGCTTCATCCAATGTTACTGTTAGTTTTCTTTGTTTGGTTTCAACATCACTTAAGACTTTTTCAAAAGATATCTTAAGTTTTGTTCCAAAAATATCATTAAAGGATAATGCATTTTTTATTTTGAGCATTCGAATCGAAGCCGGATTATAATGTATAAGTATACCAAAATTATCAAACACTAAAATCCCATCTGTCATATGGGTTATCACTGTTTCCATTTTGTTTTTTTCACTAGCGATTTGTGCCAACGTCTCATTGAGTGAAAAAGCCATCCGGTTAAAGTTCGTTGTCAGTTCACCAATCTCATCATCTGAATACACTTCAATCGGGTTTTTTAACTCCCCTTTTGACATTTCTCTAGCTTTTTTTGTCAACGCTATAATGGGTTTCGTCAAAAATGCTGAAAATAAAAACGCCAAAATAACGGATAAAATAATAGCCATCAAAACAGCCAGCGCAATAACACTTGCCATTGCTGATACTTTATCTTGAACCTGCGCCGTTGATGCTAAAACATAAATCACATATATGACATTATTGTTCTTAATAATGGGACGCGCATAGCCTAAGTATGTTGTTGAATCTTTAGACAGATGTACTTCGTCCAGTTCTTCAATCTGGGAGTTGGTAAGAGCTGCCATGACCTGTGCCGTATTAAAACGTTGCTCTTCTGTTGATACCGCTTGGGTATATACAATTCCGCCTTTTTCATCCAGCAAATAGACTCTGCCTTTAAGTAATACAGATTGCTCTTCAATCATCTCTATGATATGACCTTCTATTTCACTGGAAGGCAAATCAATGATGACTGAAGAATATACTGAGTTCGCCGTAGCTACAAGTTCTTCTCGAATAATATTATATTCATAATTTTTTGTTTGATAGACAATCAGCATTCCTGATATAATCATTACGATGACCACTAAAAGGACAAAAATACTGACCATGCGCCATTTAATACTTCGCGTCATAAGTTTTCCACCTATTTAAGATTTAACTTCACATCTTAACTATTAGTCTTTAAAGTAATATCCGATACCGCGCTTCGTAATGATAAATCTTGGATTACTCGGTTCATCCTCGATTTTTTCACGCAATCGTCGAACGGTAACATCCACTGTTCTTACATCCCCATAATATTCATATCCCCACACTTGCTCTAACAGCTGTTCTCTTGAAAAAATCTGTTGCTTTTGGGATGCCAAAAATTTAAGCAGTTCATATTCACGAACCGTTAACTCAATAATTTGTCCGTTCTTATTGACTTCATACTGGGTCATGTCAATAACCATACCATCAAATTTGAGTATATCGTGCTTTTCTTCTTTTTCCATTTTCAAATTCATGCCTATTCGGCGAAGGTTTGCTTTAACTCTTGCTATGAGTTCACGCACACCAAAAGGCTTGGTCATGTAATCGTCTGCACCAAATTCCAACCCAAGAATTTTATCCACTTCTTCTGCCCTTGCTGTTAGCATAATAATAGGGACATTCGAACTTTCACGGATTTTCTTGCATAATGTCAATCCATCCATAACAGGCATCATAATATCCAGCAACAATAAATCCGGCGCCTCTTCATTAAAGACGCTTAATCCCTCTTCTCCATTATATGCAGTTACTACATGATACCCTTCTTTTTCAAGATTGAACTTTAATATATCTACAATTGCGTGTTCATCATCTACAACTAATATTTTTTCACTCATATCCGATTGTCTCCTCTCCATTCTTTTAATATCATATCAAACTTCATCTCAAACCACAAGAGGGTTTATCGCGTCATATAGTGCAAAACAAAAGCGTCGAATATCGACGCTTTTGTTTAATCCCTTTTATTGATATTTGCTTAGCCCAAGTGGTTTACTCCAAATAGTTGATTGGATTTGCTGTCGTCCCGTCAAATCGAATCTCAAAGTGGACGTGTGGTCCGGTACTTCGTCCGGTACTGCCCACTTCTGCAATTTTTTGACCCTGCGCAACTTCTTGTCCAACCTTTGCAGTAACCTTACTTGCATGTGCATATCTCGTCGTAACACCATCCCCATGGTCAATCTCAACAAAATATCCATACGTACTACTCTTCCAACCTGCAAAAATAACGGTTCCGCCATCTGCCGCAACGATCTCCGTTCCATAGGATACTGCTAAGTCAACTCCATGGTGGAATGAACCCCAACGTCGTCCATATGGCGAAGAAATTCTATATCCAGATACCGGGAACATATAACTTCCAGTCGCTCCTTTTACAGGAAATGGTTTTGATCCTTTTGATACAATTTTATCTTGTGGTTCTTTAATAACCTTTTTTCCAATAATCTCTCTTGAATCTTCAGTTCCGTTGATTTGCGTCACTAAAGCCGTAATCTCAACTGTACCATCGCTACCATTATCAATAACCTTTTCACTTCCAATGTACACATCTGGATCTTTTTGATAGACCACATCACGTGCAATAGGCTCTGTATAGATTACTTCTACTTTGGTTTCAACTTTAATCTCCGGTTCAGGAACCATAACAACGACTTCATCCCCTATTTGGATGCTTCGCTCTTTTTCCTTTAACCCTGGATTTAATGCATAAAGCTCACTTAGCTTCATATCATTTGCACTCGCAATAACCGAAGGACTATCTCCTGGTTGAATAGAATACATTTTTGCTTTTTCATTTTCTTTTGTAATTAACCCTGTTGCCATTTCAACATCTACAATGTCATTAGGATTAATATACGTTTCTACGACGGCGATATCTTCTGAGAACTCTACTGCCACCATCTTGCCTTGGCTTTCAGGTGTAGCTGCCTCATCACTCTGTTCATCCGTCTCGCCCTGTCCAGCTGTAACTAATGCCATCGATTCACTTGACATGTCTTTCATAAGTACTTTGGGTGTTAATACCATCGAATTATATTCATTAAGGTCTAAATCAATCTCTAATGCAACATCGGTCTTAATAAAATGACGCTGCGCATTTTCCAATACTTCTTTAACTGCCTGTTCACTTTCTAGAACAACTGTAAAGTCATCTCCTATTCGCATTACATAACCTTTTTGTTTGATGACATCCAAACTGTTATACAGTTCTTCTTGTAAGCCTAAGGCAATTGTTTTGGTATCTAATGTCAGCATGCCTTCTCGAACCGGTATTAATGCAGGTTCCGGTACAATTTCCGGATCATAGCCAAGCTCTTGGACTAATCCATCATATGCAATGCCTAACAACGCTTCAATATCTTCTTCTTGAGCTACAACCCCTAACTCTTTTCCATTATAAACAACTTGGTACCCAATAATCGGGGCTTCTTGCTCTATCGTAACACCATTTTCATCAATGGTTTGAACACTTAACATATCTTGTTTAGGTGAAAATTGAACAACTGTTGCAATCGTTAAAAATGCACCTACCGATAAAAAAACTTCTTTTTTATATTTCATAAAGAAGTTCTCTCTAAATTTCGGGACTCCGTACATATGTTATCCTCCATGCTTCATAGTAGTATTTATTTCGTGTTATACGTGTATATTCAATTGTTGTCATTATGCTTAAGTCATGTTTGTAATATTTCTGTAACATTCCTATATCATATTAGCATAGATTATGATTAATGTAAAGATAAGGAAGTCGATTTAGGTAATAATTCCTTCAACTTCCTTGTCCATCGTCTTTATTACTAATTTTTCCATCTTTTTTTAGTCATTTAGCACAATCAGAAATTTGCTTGTCATTACATGACGACCTCTACATGGATGACTTCCTTAGATTCCATCGCATTTATTGTGATACAAAAAACAGGAGAAGTCAACGACTTCTCCTACAAAAACCTTCGCTTTATCTATTTAAGACTTTCAACAAACCGTGTTATTCCTTCTAGACCCTGTTCATCTAATTTGTAGACACCTGCACATTCTAGTACCTTCTCAAACTTTTTACCGACATGCTCACGAACAATACGACGGGCTTCACTCGCTTCGCACTTTGTTCCATAAAGCTGCATTAATTCCTTAATCCATGGTTTATGTTGTTCCATGTTCTTATCTAATGCATCCATTGAGACGCTTCCTGATAATACTTTTTCAACTTCAACCAATTCTTCTTTTAATCGTGCAGGTAAAACGGCTAATCCCATAACTTCAATCAGCCCAATGTTTTCCTTTTTAATATGATGCAAGTGGCTATGTGGATGAAAAATCCCCAGCGGATGCGCATCATTTGTTCGGTTATTACGAAGGACTAAATCAAGTTCATATTCTCCTTGATTATTGATCCGACCAATGGGGGTAATTGTATTATGTGGCACTTGCTCTTTATTGATTGTAGAGTATGCATGAATCTCACATGCTTCGTCTGAATAATTTCTCCACGCTTTTAGCACTGTATCTGCTAACGTAATTAATGCCTCTGAATCTTTTGATGTTAATCTAAGTACGGATAAAGGCCACTTGACAACCCCAACTTTTACATTTAGAGCACTAGCAATTGTAAAGGTTTTTATCACTGGTGCCACTTCCATAGGGAATGTATGGTGTCCACCTTGATAATGATCATGACTTAAAATCGATCCACCAACAATAGGCAAGTCTGCATTTGATCCAATAAAGTAATGAGGCATTGCATCTAAAAACCCAATAATGCCTTTAAATGTTTTTTTCGTAATGCGCATCGGATCATGCTGTCCTTTGAATATAATAGAGTGTTCCTGATAATATACGTAAGGTGAGTACTGAAAATACCACTGTTCACCATTTAAGGTTAAAGGTAGTACACGGTGGTTGCCACGTCCCGGATGATTCAAATGTCCTTCAAACCCAACATTTTCTACACACAATAAACATTTGGGGTAATTAACTTGAGGCATTGACTTTGCTTTTGCAATCTCTTTTGGATCTTTTTCCGGCTTGGACAGATTAATGGTGATTTCCAAGTCACCAACCGGAGTGGATGTTGTCCAGTATTCATTTTTTTGAATACGGTCCATCCGTATATAGTTTGAATCTTGACTTAATTGATAATAATCATCTGTCGCTGCTTGAATCGATTCTTCTCTTGCAATCTGTTCAAAGCGCGCATGAAGTTCTGACGGTCTTAGCATCAATAATCCCATGATTTTTGCATCCATTAAGTCACGCTCTGTCACTGTATTGCCAATCATGCCCTTCATAACGGCATCATCTAGTAGTGGCTCTAGAATATCTAGCGGAGACTTAGCAACGAACTGTTCCCATATCTTTGTCTTTGTCTCCATATCTACTGGTTTTTTTAAATCATACAATGCTAATAATTGATTACGAACCAATGGTTCATCTAGTGTGGTCATCATCTTGCGTTTGACGCCATAGCAAAGCAACGCTTCAATATGTTGCCCAATCTGTTCTTCCATATCTATTTTTATCTTTGCATCACCTGCTACATCTTCTGCCACATAGCCATTTGGATGCGCCTGATGCCACTTCCAAGCACTGGAAATAATCATGCGGATATCTTCGTACTGTGGATTCCACCCCAGTTCTTTACGCGCCTTATCTGATGAAGCAATGAGTGTTGCTGGATCTCCCGGACGTCGTTCAGCTATTTTAGCCGGAATCGGATGCTTTGTCACTTCACGTGCCATTTCTACGATTTCCTTAACAGAAAATCCGTTGCCACTTCCTAAGTTATAAGTTCCGCTTTGACCGCCTTGTTGTAATTTTTGCATTGCCAAAATATGCGCTTGCGCCAAATCCATTACATGAATATAGTCTCTGACACAGGTTCCATCGGGTGTATCATAATCATCGCCAAACATCATAATCGATTCTCGCTGACCAAGGGCTACTTGCAAGACAATAGGAATTAGATGGCTTTCAGGCTGATGATCCTCGCCAATCTGACCGCTATCATGCGCCCCTGCTGCGTTAAAATAGCGTAAAACGGTATATTTCATCCCATAGGCCGCATCCGCCCATTTCAGCATTTTTTCAACGGATAATTTTGTCTCTCCATAAGGATTTGTTGGTTCTGTTTTATCTTCTTCAGAAATCGGAATAATTTCTGGTTCTCCATAGGTTGCTGCTGTCGATGAAAAAACGATATGCTTAACGTGAAACTCTTGCATTACTTCAAGAAGAGACAGAGTCCCATATACATTATTATTATAGTACTTTAGTGGTTCTGTGACACTTTCCCCTACCAAAGAATCTGCTGCAAAATCTATAACACCCTCAATTGTGTTTTCCAAAAAGACTTTGCGCAATGCTTCTTTATCTCGAAGATCTCCTTGATAAAAAGGAATCTCCACATCCACTGCTTGTCGATGTCCTTTATATAAATTATCATAAACTACTACTTCTATTTGCTGTTCTTGTAAGGCTCTGACTGTATGACTTCCTATATATCCAGCGCCACCACATACTAATATTGCCATGTTAAACTCCCTTCACTTCGTATGCACCTTGTCCTACATTAGCCACGTAAAACTCAGGTTCCAAATTTATTCGTTTTTTATAATTATCTCCAACTTCTTTTATAAAGGTTTCTACATATTCTTCTTGTACTAACGATACCGTACAGCCACCAAATCCTGCCCCGGTCATGCGTGATCCTAAGACGCCAGAGACTTTTGTCGCTTCTTCCACCATTGCATCTAACTCTACTCCTGTGACTTCATACAAATCACGTAATGAGTTGTGTGATGCATAGAGTAACTCCCCAGCTGTTTTCAAATCATTGTGTTTTAATGCTTCAACACATTTAAGTACCCGTTGATTTTCATATACTGCATGTTCAGCCCGTCGGCGCGCCGTTGGATTTTTTATTTGTCCTGCATGCTGATCAAATGTCTCTTCATCCATATCACATAAGTGGGAAATATCTAAGACTTCTTGTAAATCTTTAAGCGCTTCTTCACATTCACTGCGACGTTCATTGTATTTGGAATCCGCCAAGCCGCGTCGCTTCTTTGTATTTCCAATAACAATTTTTACACCATCAAGTTTAAACGGTACATGCTGGTATTCTAAAGTGTTACAATCCAATAGCATGGCATGATCTTTTTTTCCCATACCTACAGCAAATTGGTCCATAATGCCACAATTAACTCCCACAAATTCATTTTCTGCCTTTTGACTTATTTTTACTAAATCAAGTGGCTCAACGTTTCCTTGTGCTAACGCATTAATAAATGTTGCTGTTAACACCTCAAGGGATGCCGATGAACTTAAGCCTGAGCCGTTGGGAATATCGCCATAATATAGGACATCAAATCCTGGAACTTTGGGTCCCAGTTCCTCATACATCTTAATCACCCCTTTGGGATAGTTTACCCAATCATGGGCCACATCATATTCGATTTGATCTAAATCTAGGGTAACTTCAAGGTCAAAATTCATTGTTGCAAATCTAGCTTGTCGATCCGTTCGTTCTCTTACGACAGCATATGTCCCAAAATCAAGGGCACACGGAAAGACAAATCCACCATTATAATCAATGTGTTCACCGATGATATTCACACGCCCTGGGGTAAAAAAGGTACGTATGTCTCCAGCGGATGAATACCGTTTTACAAATTCATTTTTTACGTTTTCCATAATGTGTTTTTGCATGTTTTCTTCTCCTTTACGTTTTTCGGATGACTAAATTCGTAGCAACCATTATTTTTGTATAAGGTAACGCTTCATCTTGTTTTTCATTTTCTATTAGCTGAATCATCTGCCTTGCCGCTGTCATTCCCAATTGACTCATATGATGGTCAACTGTTGTTAATGGGGGATCCGTAATCTGACTTACAATTGTGTTATCAAAACCAACAATCGCTAGCTGCTCGGGTATTACCACCTTATTGATGCGTGCAGCATTTAGAACACCTACTGCCATAAAATCATTACAACATAATATTGCATCCATTGTCATGGACAATTCCTGTTTTTCAAAAAAAGGCAGGGCACATTCTTTTGCTTGATTAACTGTCTCTAATCCATTGCCCTCTTCGATTAATAACACCTGCGGCTCACAATCCATCTCTTTTTTACAAAAGGATTTATATAAGGCTTCTTTTATATCGTATGAATGGCTTTTTTTGCCGCGCATAAAAGCTATACGCTTTGCCCCTTTATCTTTTAAGTACATCAAGGCTTCTTTTGTGCCTGCATAATCATCATTAAGAACAAAGTGGCATTGTATACCTTCATGATACCCATTAATAATCACAAGGGGAATGCGTTTGGATATCCCTTCGTAGTAACCGCTTTTTATATTTTCATTACGTGGATTGATAACAATTATTCCATCGACACTTCGATTCAACAGTGAATCGATCATCTCACGTTCATTATCCGGTTGTCCTTTGGTATTACATAAAAAACTTCGATATTCTTTGCTTCCCATAAAATTGTCAATTCCTTTAATGACTTCTGAAAAGAAAAGGTTTTCTATGCTAGGCGTCAAAACACCAATGGTTTGTGTTTTGTCCTGTATTAAACTACGGGCTAATAAATTCGGTCGAAACCCCAATTCTTCAATAGCTTTATTCACCCGTTTTGCGGTTTTTTCACTTACTGGATAGTTTTTATTGATGACTCTTGATACGGTTGTTATCGATACATTAGCAAGTTTTGCAACATCTGTAATTGTCGACCTTTTATTCTCCATATATTCACCACCACTCTAAATAGAAAAGGTTTTCTATTCTTATTATATATTCCTTTTTATATGAATACAAGATAGAAAATTATTTTCTTTCTTCAAAAACCTCTTGTTTTCTTATATAAGATGCTATACTATAATGTATATTATACATTTTTCTAGGAGGTTCTATGGCAAAAATCATTTTAACAGGCGGTGGGACAGCAGGACATGTCATTCCTCACTTTGCTCTATTACCCTATTTTCAAAAAGATAACATTGACCTTATATATATTGGTTCTAAAAATGGTATTGAAAACAAATTGGTTCGCGAAAAATCTATTCCATATATTTCAATATTCAGCGGCAAACTTCGGCGTTACTTTGACATTAAAAATTTTACTGACCCTTTTCGAATTGTTGCTGGTTTTTTTCAATCCCTTTTTCATTTAGCCAAACATCGACCGAACTTAGTATTTAGCAAAGGAGGATTTGTAAGCGTACCTGTCATTGCTGCTGCCTGGGTTTTACGTATTCCTGTGATTGCCCATGAATCCGATATGACACCAGGACTTGCAAATAAACTCGCTACCCCTTTGTCAAGAAAAATTCTGACGACATTTGAAGAAACTTTAGCGTATCTGCCTAAAAATAAAAGCGTCTTTACCGGCTCACCTGTTCGACAATCCCTTAAAACTGGAGATAAGCATATCGGTTATGCTTTTACAAAGCTGAACTTGCATAAGCCTATTATAATGGTTATGGGCGGAAGCCTTGGTGCGCAAAAAATTAACCGCATCTTGCGTGAAGCCCTCCCATTACTTCTTGAAGATTTCCAAGTGATTCACTTATGCGGATCTGGCAACCTTGACTTAACTCTTGAGGATAAAGAAGGTTATGTTCAATATGAGTATATTGGTAAAGAACTTCCACATTTATTTGCTATTACAGATTTTATGGTTTCTCGCGCAGGCTCAAATGCTATTAACGAGTTTGCATTTTTACAGTTACCAAGTCTTCTTATTCCATTATCAAAAAGTGCTAGTCGTGGCGACCAAATTCTAAACGCCAATGCCTTCGCATCAAAAGGCTATGCTCAGGTACTTTTTGAAGAGCGTTTAACTGTATCTACATTCGTTCAAGAAGTCCGTGGTTTTTATGACAATCTTGACCACTATCGTATACATTTATCAACGGCCAAAGAATCTAGTGGAACTGAAAAGGTATACTCTGAAATAGTATCCGCGTTAAAAAAAGAGGTGTAAATCATGTTAAAACTGACCAAAATATCAAAATTTATGATTCTTCTGGGTATTGTTTCCATTATTATATCTATTTTCTTCAATTTTTATTTTTTTAATCATGAGCAACAGCTTATGGCAAAATCAACTGAAATTGTTGAAAATATGAATAATGAAAGTATCCAGCTTGATCTCTCCCTACGCGTACTTAACAATATATTACAGCAAATTCCAACGCCTGCTACACCTTCTGATTTACCTGAATCTCTAGCTGTAGCCTATCATAAGAACCTTGGATACTTAATGGGCCAGCTAAACTATATCAGTGAAAATCTCACCACCTTTGAAGAACTAATTGACCAGTCACACCTTAATGTATTTTTAAGTTACAATGCATCCAATCAGCGCTTGCACGATTATGCCTCTGAAATTGAATTATCCCTTCATTGGCTAGATAAATATTCTCAAGAAACGATTGCATCCCAACAGTCAAAATCCGCTGATTCTGCACAAAAAGAGTACCATGCTTTACGTGAAAATATTGACACACTTTCAACGATTCATAAAGGCCTGTACAATCAATCGATTAACCATGCCAAAATAATGATTAACGGTGCATTTACCCTTTTAGTTATATTTATCCTATTACTAAGTACCATTATATTGAAATTACTCAATACAAACATACGCTATCTTACCGAAAGTATTCAGCTTGTTGAACAAAATGATTTTGATCGAAAAAAACTTCCAAGCTATTCCCCATTATTTGCTGAAGATGCTCATGTTATTCGCTTAGTCACCAAAATAATGGATGAAAATGCTGTCTCAAATCATATCAAAAACATTGTCATAAACACCTATGATATGGATGATATGCTGCACGAGCTCTTTCGGATTTTTAATGAATTTCTTCGTATTGATCGAATTGGTATTTGCTTTTATGACTCTATTAATAAAACCCTCATTGCCGAAAGTGGTTTTTCCAAATATTCAAATATACTTCTTGGCCCTGGATTTTCAATACATGCCGAAAAAAGCAGTTTGCTCTCCATCATCAAAACAAAAAAAGGACGTATTACCAACGATTTAGAAGCGGCCTATAAGCATAAACCACAGAGTAAACCCTTAGAATTGATTACCCGTGAAGGTCTAAAATCAAATATGAGTATTCCGTTATTAATTAACAATGAAGTCTTTGGAATCTTGTTTTTTAGCTCGACATATAAGAATCATTTTACAAAGGATCATCTTAGACAGGCGTCTAAAATTGTTAATGAAATCTCCGGTTTTTTCAATCGTTCATATCTCCTAAAAATGGTCTTTAGTCGCTTCACATATAGCTTCTCAGCTCTTGTCAACGAACGGGATTATGAAACCGGCGGACACCTAGATCGAATGACCAACTACTCGACACTCATAGCAGACAAACTGCGGGAAAAAGAACTGCCTAGCCATGAAATTCGTCGCAATATGATTTTAGATATTCATAGATATGCGGCACTACACGATATCGGAAAAGTTGCGATCCCTGATCATATCTTGAAAAAACCCGGAAAGTTTGATGAAGATGAATGGGAAATCATGAAAACCCATGTCACTGTAGGTCAAAATATCTTTAAGGACTTACGAACAGAACTTCAAATGTTTAATAAAGATTTTTTCAAAGTTGCAGAAAACATCATTGCATATCATCATGAACGATGGGATGGCACTGGATATCCTCATGGATTAAAAGACTTTGAGATCCCTCTAGAAGCAAGAATCGTTGCCCTTGGAGATGTATTTGATGCACTTACGTCAAAAAGAGTATACAAAAAAGCCTTCACCATAGATGAGGCTCTTAAGATTATTCAAGAGTCCAGCGGAACGCACTTTGACCCTGTACTCGTTGATATATTAATGGAAAATCTTGATTCTATTTTGCATATCTATAATACGCAAAACGAATCTGAAGGGTGACCAAATCCAGCAAACTCAATACACTAAATCTGCTTTGAAATTGCTTCTCCTAAGGTTTGTAAAGTGGTATCATCAACCTCTTGGGTAACCCATGAAATATTGACTTGATCGTCTTCAAATCTTGGAATCAAATGCAAGTGAAAGTGATTGACAGTTTGCCCGGCTACAGCGCCATTGTTTTGTAATATATTTAAACCATCAAATCCAAGAATTTCTCGCATTGCCTTAGCTACAATCGTTGCTAAGGCAAAAATTTTACCTGCAGTTTCAGCATCTAATTCATAGATATCTTCGACATGCTCCTTTGGAAGAATAAGCACATGCCCTTTTGCTGCCGGAAATTTATCTAAAATCACTCGAAACTCTACATTTTCAAAGAGTGTCACCGAATCCATCATTCCATGTGCAATGTTACAAAATATACATCCTTGTTTCATAATTAACTCCTTTCGTCTATCTCTTCTCTATATTTAGACTTCTTCATAAATTATACCATTAGTTTTGGTATCGTTACAATGAAAAAAGCTCTTCAAATTTGTAAAGTAGTGTAAAGTCTCCTTTTGCTTTTATCTCTCCTGTCATAAAGGCTCGTTGCATAGTCAACTTTCCATCAATAATACGCTTAAGAACACTTTTTCGTCCCATGACTACAACATCGCTCTCACCAATTTGTCCATAATACGAACGAATATGCTGATTGTTTAGTTCCAGCACCGTATTCTCACGCGGGTCATCCTCAACGATGATTTGTATTTTGGCCGTCAGCACTTCTTGATTTATATAGCTTTCTTTAAATCGTTCCGGCCAAGATTTTTCACTTTTAATGGAAGCTGCAGATAGTTTCTTTTTAAACAAGCTTCCTAATTGGTGTATATCTTCTTGCTGCTTTTCAATATACGAATCATAATTTTCAATAATTCCTGTGTTCTTTTGCTTTGTTGTTTTATCACTTTCTATTTCCACATTGGGATGGATATTTTGAATATCTTCAACAGGGATTTCAACAAAAACTTTTTCTATCTTATCGCTTCTTGGAAGCTCACCTTTTTTTTGCTGTACGCGTCTAAAAAAAGCCTCTGCTTTTTTATCAATACCAAATAGCCACTCAAAGTTCGTCTCTAGCGATGCTGCTGATTCTATGGACGCTAAAATATTGCCGCCTTCAACTCCACCTAAATATTCCCATGATTTTAATAAATGGGTATAGGCTTCAAACTCATATGCCCTTCTGGATATAACGATTCCCAGCATCGGACATTTATCAAAAACGCTGTTTTCTCCACGATAAAAGCACTGATCTAAAAATGCCTGCATCCGATGCCCGATTCCATACCATTCGACATTAATCGCTAGAACAACACCTATGGCTTTGCTTATATAACCTAAGATCGTTTCCATAGAATCATTGGATTTATATAAATCAATGCGGTGAATCGTCACTCCCAGTTCTGTTAAAACATGACTCACCCGTTCTAGAGCAACTAGAACCGGATCATCCACATATCCTTCTCCCCCATATATCATGGTAATACATTTTTGTTTTTCTTGAAGATCGGCTTCACTGCTTTTTAAACGTATTTTTTGAAAAATCCTTTTTTTACTCTTTTCCTTTGTTTCTTCTTTTCCTTCACTTACAAGATTATCTGTCACTTTCTCCTTAAAGTTAAAACGTTCTTGCGCTTTTTCCCCAATTAACAATTGTCTTATTCGTTCCATTTCTCGCTGCATAACTCTATCTAAATCAGGTACAAATTGTTTTTGTGATGGATGTGGCAAAGGCAGAACTTTGTAACTTTTTCCGTGGATTCCCACAACAAATAGCTGATCTTGTTCACTGTTGACCATCAATGTTTCATCTCCAATTAATTGTTGGAGCATTTTATTGCCAAGCGTAATAATCAGCTTTGGATTGACTAATGCAATTTCTTTTTGTAAATAGGGCATGCTTAGAGCATATTCTTCTCGTGTTGCCGCCCGCGAAACCTTGACTCCATCTTTATTTAATTGATAGGGTCGATATTTGAGCAAATGTGTCAGATACACTTGTTCATAGGAATACTCGATTGCATCTAAAAACTTGGATAATTTCTCTCTTTCGCCTTCTAATAAGTTCTGACGATACAGTTGTTCCTTTTCACTTGTAAATTCAGCAATAATCATAATATCGCCATCTGTATTTCCTTCACCTAATAGCAGCGAATTCCCTTCGCCTTTTTTTTCCTCTATCTCCAAAGCACATGCATCATACATCTCACGAATTTTATCTTGTTTCATCTTCGCTGCCTCCTATTTCTTTTCGTCTTCGTCGTACGATTGGAACACTAATACATATGCCACCAATAAATCCTCCAACATGTGCATATAAATCAACATTGGGACTAATGACACTATACACAATTCCATATATGAAAAACAACCAAATAATATAATGATTAATTCCATCCATGGATTTATTCATAGCACGCGATAACACAAGTGCTGCGCCAATAATCCCATAAATCGCTCCACTAGCTCCTGCTGCAATAATATATGGTCCAGTAAAATAATGATATGCAAAGCTAAAAATGCTTCCAACAATTCCGGCACCTAAGTATATCATGAGAAACTGCTTCGCTGATATATATTTTTCCAAACGTGATCCAAAGATATAGAGTCCAAACATATTAAAAAACAGGTGCATGATGCCAATATGTACAAACATTGCACTAAGAAGCCTCCAATATTGCTGGGTTCTGACAATAAAATCAACTTGAATCGCGCCAAATCGCATCAAAACATTGGGATCTGTGGAGCCCCCATTGATTTCCATAAATATCCATACAATAACATTGATAATCCCTATCGCAAGGGTAGTATAATGGGCTTCTGTTTCTTTTTCTATCGCATAATAGTTTTGCTTTTTTTCTTTCAATAATATACGTAAGTCTTTTTCAATACCCATAATCGAATTAAGTTGATGCTCAGGAATCACAAGCTTTCTTTGGAGGGAGTCAATAAACCATGCCACCTCAATCGTTGTTGCTTCAATATTTGGCATTTTATTATAATACGCATATATTTGGGGTTCCCACTCACCCACAAACAAGTTCAATATAATCACACGGTCTGTATGAAATTGTTGGAATTGACTCGAAAGATTTTGCATATAGAATGCATATCGATTTATATCCAGGTTATTGGCTTTAGACCCATGAAGTATACTTACAATATAATAACTGCTTTTTTGATATAGGCTATATAGTGTATGCCCCTTTGAATCTGTTGCTATCTGTTGATAATTCTTCGCCTCAAAATAATCTTTAAGTAACTGATAGTCTTTTAAACTCTCTTCAGACATAGGCGCCTCCTAAACTATAGTATTCAAATCTATAGTTATATTCTAAAGGAGTTCATTCATAAGTCAATAGCTAAATCCATCTTCATTATTCCTGAAGGGATAATTCTATACGTCTCAATCCCATCTAAATAGGCATAGGACTTCGGATCATAAAATATAATTATCCCTACATCGTCAAAGACATAGGTTGATGACTCCCCTTCAAATTCCGGCAAATTAAATCGCATTCTTTGTTTTTCTTGACTGTTTTGCTGATAAGCATTTAACTCTTGTTCAATCGTTTGCATAATTATTGAGTTTTTATGGTTTTTTTCTGCGCTTTCTTGCGTCACTAGGCCTGTCGAATAATTATATACCCACTTTTTATCAGAAAGCGTATAATAATCACAGTGTGTCGTCTCTTGCTGTGTATAAAATGTTTTTTCTCCTAACGTGTTTTCTTGCGGATTATATAAGACAATCCCATCATATTCAACAAACGCTATTAACGGAAAATCTTGACGCGTGTATCTAAAGTTACGCATTGTCAAGCTATCAAAAAAATTACGAATCACTTCTTGATATGCAATTTGGATATGATATGCGTTGTGACTATCATATGCATAAGTCGAATATGTTTTTAATGCAAATCCCGCATCATAACTTGCTTCATCAATACTTTGCTCTATCCATGTCCTTTGGCGTTCCATATATTTATGTTGCGTGTTTTGAATAGAGCTTTGCATAAAAAAGGGCAACATGATTAATAACGCTAATACACTGTACTTAACCATTCCCATATCGGACAATTCCTCCGCTTACAATATATATTTCATTACTCTTGACGCCACCAATATCCAAGATGTCACGAAAACTTTGACTTTTGGTTACCGATGTGTTGCGAACACGCACATAAAAAAAGTCTCCTGACGATAGACGATAGGTTCCGTTCGCTTGAATCCATGCATATATATCCTGTGTATAGACCCCTTCATAATAGACCTCCATGCGTCCCTCATCTTCAGAAAATCTCTTTTGTTGATGTTCTAATTCTACTTCATAAGTTAAACCCGACGTTCTTAACATATGGTTTAATTCATCCAACATTGGCTGATTGACTTTCCCTGATTCTCGAATCTTTTGACTTAGTTCATTTGTCTGCGCCATCACCAGATTATATACAATGTCATCTTGACGCTGATAACTATATATCGTTGGTGCAACAAAAATAAGAACAACGCCTAAAATCATACCAAAAATTTTCCACAAACTTTCTTCAATCATTTCTCTACTCCTTAACCTCAATAATTTCAAGGACCATTTTTTCGCGTAGATGCTCAGTCTCAGATGTCACATTCAAATAATACTTTTTGTCTGCTTCTAATGTGTGCATAAACTCTTGAAATCCTTCCAATGACTGGTTTTTTTTAAAGGTTTTATCCACTGACTGTATAATAAGCTCTTCACTAAAGCAGTAATATCCCCCCACTTCAATGCGTAGCTCTTCATACGTCAACAGCTTTGACTGTTCAGTCTCTTCGACCCACACCGTGTCAATCAGCCAGTTATTTCTTTCTTCTTGACTTTTTTGAACCGATTGATAGTACCGTGTATATTGACTATGTTGTTCAAAAAAACTAAACAGTCCCATGAGCATAATCATAAATCCCGCTATAATATATAATAGTTTAAATATATTGTGTGCCATTATTGCTGTTTTGCCACTATGCCTTTGACGACATCATTTTTATCATAGACAAGCTGTGTCATAAAGCTTCCTTGGGGATTAATATATTCGGATGCATCCACATCTTTGGATTGTTGCAAATCCTCGTCCATAGCTGCTTTTGTCTTTTCAGATAACGATCCGCTAAGGACATTCGACGAAATAGTTCCATTGCTAATATATTGTGTTGAGGATGGATGATTGGTGTGTACCTCAATAATAAATGATCCACTTTTAGGTTTATGCTGTTTAATCGCATTAAGTACATCGCCTCCAGTAACCACCATATTATCAAATTTTTCATACTGTATACTCGCTAATTGCTCTGACATGGAATCTAAGTGTTCCCCTGATGCATCTGCCAAATTTTTTCCTTTGTTAAATAAAAAGAGCCCCGTACTAACAATCGCTATAAACATCATGACACCAACACCTAACCACAACGCTTTTTGAATATTTTGATCCATAATTTTCTCTCCTTTTTTCCTTTATATTTTTTATTATCCCATTAATTGATAAAAAAACTTTTCAAGTTCAGAAATACTGGACATAATCATCGGTATAATCATATATAAAATAATTAGACTATACGCAGGTAAAAATCCAATATTTTGCCCAATTACAATTTTTCGATTAATGATTTGATCATTTAACCATTGCCGGCGCTCAATATAATAGCTCTTATCCTGAACTAATTCGTCAAAAGCCTCCTGGATACTAATATCTTCACTCGCAATGGCTAGTTGATACATTATCTTCTTCATCTCCGGATGTTCCACGCCTTCGCGCATGGTCATAAAAATTTTGTAGGCCCCCATACTCATATCCAGCTGGCATCGACTTAGTGTTTCTTTATAGTAAGTGGAGTATGCTGCCATCCAATCACATATTTCTTCTGTATTCATCCTTGGATGATACATTAGCATTAAAATAATGCTATAATACCCTGCAATCTCATCTTCTACCTCCATTCGTTTAATATATTTCACCATCTTTTCATTGATTTGCGGCAAATGATATCCCACTACCCCCACCATCAGACACAAAATAATTTGCCACCAGGCAAAATAGATATTGTTATATGCAATAATTTTTTCTTGAATATGCTGCCGACGTTCTGCCAACTGCTCTACGCTCAGTTGCTCCTCTTCTTCTAGTGTTGAACTAATCCAATCATCCACCGTAGCATCCGAAGCCTTGCCATCACTTTTTTGTATAAATGCATAATCTCTTAATGATTCCTGACGTCGCTTATGTTGTATCTCCACTGGGAGTGTGGCACCTAAAAAATGATCCTGGTAATATATCTGTGTTGATAAATTCTGCCTTTCACTAATCAATATGGAGATTACAATCAGAAAACTAATCCCCGTCGCAATGATTCCATATAACCATTTTCTCTTTTGTTGTTCACTTAACGGAAGTTGTATTTTAGCAATCCAGCGCTTCATTTGATTCGCTTCAGGGAAAAAATCATCTAATCGTTGAATCCTATTTAGAATAATCATCGCCAAAAACATAATAGCGATGGTTAAAATCTCAATATATTTTCCCGCCATACTATTGTAAAACAACCCTAATGGTGCAAAATTCCCTATCGCCCAATTTTTAAGCATTGTAATTAAAAACAGAGGGATAATCGCAATAATATTCATACTTTTTAATGCGTAGTTCAGTTTTTTTCTTTTAATAAGTTCCAGCTGAACGTTCTTTGTTAAAAAGCTCAAGTTGGTTAGATAGACACTTTTTCCATCTTCGTGCTGATCCCCATATTCGTAGGTTAAATGTGAGAGGTTAACAAACATTTTTAAATACGGGTTAGGCGCAATCTCAAAATATCTGGTCATCGCATATAGTGGGTCCACATCTGAAAAAATCTCATAAATATGCTCTGCCTGTACGGTCATTTCGCGTTGATGAATCTCCATTTGTTCTAACGCAGAATATATACCATCATCAATCGTTCGATATTCATAAAAACCTTGTCGTACATACCCCATAAAAACTATAAACTGCTCTAAGAGCCGATAGTGACTCCTTCCAATAAAATAATCAAAATAACTTTCTGAGATATACCACAAAAAAAACAAAAATATTGCTGTATACAGTGGATTTTGAGTCATACTCCAAAACGCAGCTAAGGCAACAACATATACACTTAGCAGTCCTAAAACAACAAAAACAGATTTTTTTGATAAATAGTATACATCTTTTTCTCCAATAAATTGATATCCTGTCTTTATTCGTGATAAAAACCCTCTTATAATAGGTATGCGCATTAAGAAGCGATCTATTCCCACATACATTTTATACGATTGTGCATTAGATATTTTGGAATGTTGCCTGCGTTTTTGTACTTCTTTCGCTATCGACTCCATCTTTCACCTCACCCCACTGCTGTTTTATAAACTTCACAAATTCTGTACGGTCTTTTTCTTCCATATTTTTATGCATAAGTTCCACTTGTCCTTGCGTTATCGGATTCATAAATATATAGCTTCCTTTTTCATAGCGTACAATCACATTTTCATAGTAAATGTCATTTGCCTTTTCCCTAGTTTTTTCTCCATCTTCATATAAAACAAGTTCAGAAATACGTTCAATGTAACGTTGTCCATTTGAATTTTTTTCCATGTGGATTTCAAAGTCCAGCACACGAACCACTTGCTCTTCAGCAACTTTCTCATCTCTAAACACGTCACACTTTAGCAAACTATTTCTCAATGACAAAACAAGGTCTTTAAGCGTTTTGGCATGATGTGTAAAGAGCGTAAAAAGCGATGCCACTTGAGCCATCTGCAACATCAATACACTTATTTCGTCTGTTGCGATTTCACCTAGTATATTCACTGTTCCATCGGTCTTTTTTTGCAAATCTAGCCCTGCCTGACCTGAGACGGTTTCTGTTTCTTTAAACGTCAAAATATTTCGATACGGATATAACTTTCTTAAGTGCAGTTCAAAGGCCATCTCTTGAACTCTTAATGTCATTGTTGGATAAATATGCTGAACCAAAGACATTAGTAGCGTTGTTTTACCTGATCCTTGCGAACCTGTGATTGCAGTTATTCGAGCACCACGCATTAAAAAAATCATCAGGCGAACAAGTTCTTTTGCCCCTTCCCCTTGAAAAAGCTGCTCCAGGGCAATATTTTTCAAATGGAATTTTCTTACGAAAAATGCCCAACTCTCACTAAAGGGTGGTCTTACAACAACAACTCTTGAGCCATCTTGCATTTCATTGACTTTGTATCCAATATTTTCTGAAAGCTGCCCTGCCTTATTGTAACGATATATGTTTTGACAAATACGTTTCAACTCTTTTGGATTACCAAAGGACAAAAAAGATAAATGGATTGATTTCCCCTTATAAAAAATCCATACACTGTCAAAATTTCTTGGCAGTGACTTTGTTGCTTTTAAACGGTTTGGCAGTACTTCCCAAGAGGTATCAATCACACCTGACACACCGCCGGATATTCCATCAATAGCCATATCACGGATTTGATCGATAACTCCAAATCCCTTATAATTTTCGTATATTCTTTGTGCGATAATCGTAATTTTATCTTCAAAGGAAAGGGCAACATGCCTTTTTCTATATGCTTCAACCACTTGCTCTCTAGTGACTCTATACACTGGAAGTTCCTCATGTTCGCTATATTGAAGTTCATCCCATTTTTCCTCTTCAATCAATTGACTTAAAGCTTGTGTTCGATATTGTCTCCAATAATCAAATATCAAAATATCAAACATGTCTTTTTCCGAAAGAAATTGCGGTTGATCAAAATAAATTACACGATTGACTTCATCTTTTTTAATCAAGTACTTAATCAGTAAGTCACTAATCAAGTCCACAATATAGCTTTTATCATCGATACTTCCATTCGTACATCCTTTGAGTGCTTTTTTTAACTCTGTTCGTTTGTTGATTTCTCGTTCATAGGTTTCTTTTGAACCAAAAATATTCTCAAACTGCTGGGTTGTCAATTGATACATAAGCTGTCGAATCTCTTCTTGAAGATAGTCTAATTCAAGATGATCCCGATTTCTGGATTGAATCAACTCTGTCTCTTTATCAAGTTGCTTTTTCATGATTAATCCTATACCAAGCAGCGATCCCATAAGAAGCAATATGCTAAAGATGAAGTTTAGTTGTGGTCCCATATGTAATCTTCTCCTCCCCAAATGCCAATATACGTTCCACTACTTTTTCTATCGTCTTTAGAAAAAAATGTGCTTCATAGTTTTTTCGAGCATAGCTTAACCTTAAGATATAATCCACTAAATTATTTTGATTGGATTGTTCGATAATCGCCGGATAATACGGAACATAAATTGGGTCTAGCGCGAGTAGCTTTTTCTTGAAAGGCTTCACCACGCTTTTTTCCCACTTATTGATCACAAGGACTTTGGGAATTTTACTTATTAATTCTTTTTTTTCTTCACAAATACCACTCAGTTTTTCAAATTGATATCGATTAGCTTCACCTACAATAACAATGACATCTGTTGTTTTTAAAAGCTGTTGTGCCAGTGGATGTTCCAAGCTTAAATCACAATCAATAACAGAAATATTATAGTAAGAATTCACTAAAGACAGTAAGTACTCAAATTGCCGATGATAATCCGGGTGGTCTGAGAGTACTTTTCCACTTTGTAGTAAATCTAAATTCGAATGGGCTAGCAATGAAAAACAATAATCTTTTATCATATCTTTTGTTAGCTTTCCATTTTTAATTCCCCGAATTAATCCTTCAATATTTGACTCCCCAATAAATTGATCCAGTTCCCGTTCAAACGGTTTTAGACTGTAATGTTCAAGACTTTCATCCCTTAAAAGCGAGGAGGTCAGAAATGTTTTATACCCTTTTTTACATGCAATTAATGTTGCAATTAAAGTGGCTAATGTTGTTTGTCCTGTTGCATAATTTGGATCAGACCATATAACGACTTGCATAATACTCCTCCAATACTTCTTCTTCCATCAAACTTAACTTTGTCAGTGCTATGTGCTGTATTTTTTTTCTATAATAGCGTGATAAGCTTTTATAAGAAAATGATTGATTGTATTCATCTTCAAGTTGAACAATATAATCATGCTCTCTAAACTCTATGCTTATGATTTCGACACTTTTTTTAGTACTTTTCCCTCGGTCTAAGTAAGCTTTGATATATTCAGATGTAATGGAACTATCTTTAAAGTATTCTAAGACAATAATTGTAATTTTCTTTTCTTGTGGCATTGTCCCAATATGGTTTTTTAGCCATTCTAAAGAAGCTTTTCGCGTTGTAATCGCATAAAAAACTTGTTCTTCTAATTGCTTTTCTTTTTTTTCTCGTATTTTTCGAAGTTGTTTGATTAGACGTTGTTTTTTTGGCAATACATTTTCTTCAAAATATGCTAGCCCTTGAAGAAAGTATTGCACTGCTTGAACCTGCTCTCCAATAATCTGCCCCTGCATTGTATCCTCCCTAAAAACCAATTGACTGTGCTGGCGACGCTTCATTTGTCTGTACATTGCTAACTTCTTGATCTATCGCCTCTTCTGTATTTGTTCGTTCCATATCTATAGATTCCTCAGTTACTTGAGAATCACTACCCTCATCTACACCATCAAGGACTTCTTGATTTTCCTTTGCATCTTGAATGGTTTTTTCAATATGTGTAAATGAATATGCGTTTGATTCTTGATCAAAGAAAGTATTAAGTGTCTCATCAAGTAAAACTCTTTCTTTATATACCTCTTCGTCATTATAACTTGATGTTAAGAAACCTATTGTATTTGGATTTACCGGGTATTGATTACGAAGTTGCTCTCCGATGTATTCTCGCGTGTACCTTTGTGTATCTTTTGTGTAATAAAGACGTGTTCCCGGATAAATATTGACATCTTCTTTTGCACTTGACAAGCTAACGATTTCGTTATGGTTTAATTGTAGTGTCGCTCCTTGGCGCTCTTCATAGATTTTAGTCAGTAGCACATTTTCTAAGACTAAGAAATCCTGTCCCGTAGGATAATGAATTCTTAAATTGATTTGCTCTGCATCTTGAATAAATTCAGGAACTTGAATATCAAGCATTTCTATGGATTCTTTGACATCTTCTCGCCGCTTTTCTTCATAAACCATTGTTTTTGTTGCAATCATATTAAGGGAACTATCACACTTTATTTTTTTTCCTATAAGCTCCTCCGAATTAAGAATACGTTGGTCAGGAAGCAATGTTTGGTCTATCATTGTTTCCGAAAAATCTTCTGCTGCTACAATATCATTTTCCCTTAATGCTTTAGTGAACACATAAGCTTTTTCTAATATAATCTGTGGCGCTTCTTCTTCTTGATTTTCTTCTGCACTATATTCCGTTTGTCCCTTCACTAACCATTGAATTGCTTTTGGGTTGTTTAAGAATCCAAAAATATACACCAACACAACACACACCAAAGCAAATAAAAAACCTATTACTCCCGCTATAATCATATTCTTGTGACGCTGCCGCAATACTGTCATACGCTCCTCCTATACCCCTAATATTATTTCTATTTCTTGTTTCATTTTCTCCCCCCATGCAAACGGATCTTTATGAAATGACACCGTTTCTATACGTCCTTTAACTTTTTGCTGTAAGTGCCTTTTTTCTTCTTTTGTTCCGCAGGTTAAAATGAGTATGAGATCTTTATATTTTTGTATATTAACATAGGCAATTTTTTGATAGTATTCTTCAATTTTATGGTATTTCCAGTCATTGCCTCTGCCAACGACTAGCTGCATATCCATTTGATTAAACATATCTTCCTTCTTTTTTTCATGCTCCCCAAAATCTACAATAACGACTTGATAACCACTTCTTCGAACGAGAGCAATCCGTTCATCGTTTCCTTGTTCATAATAATGGACTCGGCGAAAGACATAAGGTTCATTGAAATCATGGCTACTTTTTGATACTCCTTCCTGCCCTTCATATGTTCTGCGTATCATCGCTATTGCGTCTTGATCGCCCCATTCAACAACAGCCACTTTACCCCGCTGTTTTGAAAAATAGCGCGCCAAAAGTAGTGATGTATGTGTAACACCAGCACCTTTTTCCGTACCAATCAAACCAATCATTATGACTTTATGCTTTTCTGAAATTTTATTTTGAATTTTTCGATGTCGAAAAAAGTTTCTGCCGTGACGGATGCTAAGCATTGCTCTCCCCTCCCCCAATCATTAAAGACTTCATTATAAAACTGTTGATATCTTACATCCTCAAGTGCCTCCATTTTGTCGTATGGATAATCATATACATAGATATGCTCTAGAGAATGGTTAAGCTCATCAACTTGGTTTTTATTGCTATGATTAATGAAATAGACAGTCCGTTTAGTCGTGTTTTCCATTAAAAACTCTTCTAGTCTGCTCATCTCCCATGGTGCAATTCCAGCAACTATAATATTATATGCCCCAATAAAATCTTGTTTGCTTTGATTATCGTACGTTCCAAAATCCACGACTATCCAGTCACACGCTTCGAAAATATCTTTGAATAATACACCAGTCCCTCGACGTTGCCCAGTACATGAAAGTATCGTCATTGCATTCCATTTTAATAGCCCCTCTTCTATTTCCGCGTCATGTGTATATTCCAAAGACATCAAGTCCTGGTTTTCACTCATATCGATAACAACACATTTTTTTTTGCATGCTAATAGATACTTTGTCAATGTTGTTGAAACATGGGTTGCACCTATACCTGATTTAACTCCTGATACGCATATGACCTTATCTTTATAGGCGGATAAAAAAGTATCAATAGATTCTTGAGACTGGATTTTTATTGTTTTTTCTAAAGCGCTCTTTAATTGGGTAATGGATGCATACCGTTGTTCAATATTAAATTGACTCGCTTTTTGTATGATTTGCTCAACCTCTTCACCGACATCATCTCGAATAAATCGGATAGGTTCTAGGCGCGAAGAAACTTCCTCAAGATTTTTACGCGTTAACATAAAATAGAGCAAAATTCCAACTCCAAAAACGTCTGTACGCACATCTGTCTGACCCATACCGTATTGCTCCGGTGCTGCAAATCCTCGCGTACCCAAGTACTCTGTATCTGCATCTTTATTGCTTTGATAAAATCTGGCAATGCCAAAGTCAATAAGGTGTACTTTGTTTTGATTAGACAAGATAATATTATCTGGCTTAATATCTCGATAAATTAATGGATTGTCAAAATGCGTATGTAAATATTCAAGTACACAACAAATATCGATGGCAATTTTAACTGCCATGACTTCTGACATGACACCTTTTTCTCGAATAATTTCTCCGAGTGTCTTGCCTTCAATATATTCTCGAATAACATAGGTTGTCTCCGCGTCAATAAAGACATCCGTAATTAAAGGGATATTTTCATGATTCAGTGATTTTAAAATTTGGATTTCATTTGTATAGATTGGATTCCTTGAACATATTTTTTTTATGATCCAAGATGAATGTAAATAGATATGTTTTGCTTCATAAACCGAAACCACTTCCGATTCTTTAATGACTCGGATGATTTCGTATTTATCAAATACAACCTCTCCCACTCGCATAATTTCTCCTTAAAAAATATTCTTCCCTCTTGTCGTGAAATAATTAACAGGTAATTATTTCCATAACATGTCATGCTTATGTCCTCATGGTGCCCTCATCTTTAAACATTATATGATGTCTTTATATAAACATCAAGCTTATTGATATAGTACTTATTAACTATATATATTAAGACTATATTACTATTAACATCGTCAATCTACCTATTTCTCTTAGGTCTTAAGCCCTTGTATTAAATCGGTTAAATGCACTATCATCGATAAAATTTTCCAAAAAAATCGCCTACGATGACATTTCATCATAGGCGATACTATTATATATTAACAACATGGTTTAACTGTCAAGACTTTATTTGCTCTAAGTCTTACATTAATTTGTCAAATAATTTACTGACAGATTCATTATTGTGGATTGCTTTGATCGCATTTGCAAAAATATCGCAGACACTCAGTTGCTTAATCTTATCAATTTTCTTATCACTTGATAATTGAATCGTATCTAATACAACTAACTCTTCAATAGCGGATTTTTGAATACGTTCAATAGCAGGTCCTGAAAGAACCGGATGTGTACAACATGCAAAAATACGTTTTGCACCTTTTTCATGCATTGCTTGAGCTGCATTGCAAATTGTACCTGCTGTATCAATCATGTCATCAACCATGATGACATTTTTGCCCTTTACATCACCAATAACGCTCATAACTTCGCTAACATTAGCTTCTGGTCGGCGTTTATCGATAATTGCCAGTGGAATATCTATCTCTTCTGCAAATGATCGGCTACGTTTTACACTACCGATATCTGGTGCAACAACGACAAAGTCGCCTTCAATTTCTTTAATCTTGTTGGTATAGTAATCAACCAACATAGGATTCCCTAACATGTGGTCAACAGGCATTGAGAAAAATCCTTGAATTTGAGATGAATGTAAATCCATTGTTAAGACACGATCTGCTCCTGCTGCTTGGAATAAATCTGCAACCAATCTTGCACTAATTGGGTCTCTTGCTCGCGCTTTACGGTCTTGTCGCGCATACCCATAATATGGGATAACTGCTGTTATACGTCCCGCAGAAGCTCGGCGTAACGCATCAATCGTAATTAATAACTCCATCAAGTTGTCGTTAACCGGATTTGATGTTGATTGAATAACAAAGCAATCAATTCCACGAACGATTTCTCCAATTTTAACAAAACTTTCACCATCACTAAATTGTCCTGCTTCACATATTGCCAATTCTCCACCTAGTGAACGTGCAATTTTTTGAGCCAAAGGCTTGTTTGAATTCCCAGAAAAGATTTTGATACCATCCACTGTTTTTACCGTACTGGTCATTAAATTTCCTCCTAATAAATCTTTGTCAGACAGCTGACTAATGTCGTTTCTTTTTTACCCAATTGATTTTGTTCTCTTGCCTACTTCTTGCGATGCCTAATGCATCTTGAGGTACATCTTTTGTAATTGTTGATCCTGCTGCAGTATATGCGTTTTCTTCTACTGTCACTGGAGAGACTAAGTTTGTGTTACAACCAATAAATGCATGATCTTTAATTGTTGTTCGGTGTTTTTTAACGCCATCATAATTAACAGTTACTGTACCACAACCAAAATTAACCTCGCGCCCAACGTCTGCATCTCCCACATACGTCAGATGTGATATTTTTGTCCCATCTCCAATGGTGGAATTTTTAATTTCCACAAAATCGCCTACTTTTACATTTCGACCAATACTGCTGTTGGGTCGAATATATGCATAAGGACCTACTGTTGAACCTACTTCAACTTTACTTTCCAATATTGTAGAGTTTTCAACCGTGACGTTTGACTCAATAATTGAATTAACAATTTTGCTATTGGCGCCTATATGTGCTCCGGTTTTTATAATACTTTTCCCTTCAATCGTTGTTCCTGGATATAAAATTGCATCGGCTTCAACAACAACATCTTTGCCTATGTATACTTGGTTAGCATCAATCATTGTTACGCCGGCTTCCATCAGTCTATGATTAATCCGGTTACGCATAATGGTTGTTGCTTCAAAAAGCTGAACTTTGTTGTTAACGCCTAAAATCTCTGTCACATTCTCTATCGCCATTGCGTCAACTAATTCACCTTCTTTTTGGATGATACTTAAGGTGTCCGGAAGATAATATTCTCCTTGAGCATTATGATTGGTAAGCTGGCCAAGAGCTTTTGATAAAGCCTCTGCTTTAAACATATACATACCACTATTAATCTCATTGACTTTAAGTTCATCTTGCGTTGCATCTTTATGCTCAACGCTTTTAAGGAATTGTCCTTGTTCATCACGAATAATTCGTCCATACCCCGTCGGATCTGTAACATGTGTTGTCAAAACGGTTACGCCATGATTATATTGCTCATGAACTGTTTTAAGCTTAGATAAGCTTTCTCCAGTAATTAAAGGCGTATCTCCAAATAAAACGAGTATATTGCCTTCACCTTGAATAAATTCCTTGGCTTGCATAACTGCATGACCAGTTCCAAGCTGTTCATGTTGTATTGCATAAGACACCGGATGTTTTATGGTTTCCATAACTTCATCACGTCCATGACCAACAATAACACAGACTTCTTGTGCTCCTGCTTCATACGCTGCTTCAATTGCATAATCCAACATGGTTCGATCCAATATTTTATGAATGACTTTCGGCTTGTCGGATTTCATTCGAGTTCCTGCGCCTGCTGCCAAAATTACCGCTTTCATAACGGACATTGTATACACGCTCCTTTTCCACAACACATTGTACAACAGAAAGCAACCTACCGCAAGTACAAATTTGAAATTTGTATCTTTTCAAGCAAAGACTAGGAAATTGCTTTCTGTCAATATTTTTCTAGTTAAATTTATACAAAGAAATTTTTTAATAACAGAACAAATCGACTCTGTCGCGTTATCTCGAAGAGATATTGTTCGCGGCAGGAAAGGTCCTTGACCCTTTCTGCTAAGTTTTAAAGCAGAAGGCTAAAGTAGGACTTGCCCAGAGATTAAAAAAAGAAACACCTCTATCCTTTGGATAGAAGTGTTTGCATATTACTCATAAACTTCTGACATATCGTTCATATCTTCGTTTTGTTCAGCAAGAGAAATTGTTTCATATTTTTCTAGTATTGATTTTTGCAATTTTTCTCGCGTCTCTGAGTTAATTGGATGGGCAATATCCCGAAATTCACCATCAAGCGCCTTTCGGCTTGGCATTGCAATAAATAACCCTTTTTCACCTTCAATCACTTTAATATCATGAACAACAAATTCATTATCAAATGTAATTGACACTACAGCTTTCATTTTTCCCTCTTTTGCTACTTTTCTTACTCTTACATCAGTTATCTCCATAAAAAATGTACCCCTTTCTGTAACGTGCTGTAAGTGGTATACCCCCACTTCCTTTATTAAATACTAATTCTATTATATCTTATATAAAATATGTTTTCAACTAAAAAAATATTTGTTCTTTATTCACAACAATCTTAGGTTCATGGGCTTCTCCAACATAGTGACTTCCATCGGCGATGGTACTTTTGCTATCCACAATACAATTTTCTATTCGACAATGGTCACCTATATATGTTCCATTAAGAATAATTGAATTTTTAATCACTGTATTTTTACCCACAAAGACCTTGCGAAACAATAGCGAATTTTCTAAGGTCCCGTTGACGATACATCCTGAAGAACATAAACTATTGGACACCTTCGTTCCTTGGTTGAATTTTGCCGGTGGTTCATCCTCAACTTTAGATAAAATACTTGGACGCTCTTTGAAAAAATATGCCCGTAAATCATGATTTAAAAAGTCCATATTCACTTGATAGTATGATTCCAATGCAGCGATAGACATCCAGTATCCTTCATGAACATACGCCATGATTTTCTTTTGCTTTCTATAACGTACGATAATGTCTGTCACAAAGTCATATCGTCCTTCTTTGGCCGCCGCTTCAATCAAATCAATAAGTAAACGGCGTCGGATAATATATACTCCTGCTGAGACAAGATTACCTTGTGGATCAATCGGCTTTTCTTCAAACTCTATGATTCGATTTTCTTCATTCAATACGACATGGCCGAATCTTGATAAGTCTTGCACCCTTTGTATCTTTTTACAGACAATGGTAATATCTGCATGGGAATTGATATGATATTGTAATACATCATTATAGTCAATCTTACTAATCCCATCTCCTTGGGCAATAATCGCATAAGGTTCATGGCTATTTTTTAAATAAGAAAGATTTTGATATATTGCATCTGCGGTTCCGCGATACCAAAGACTATTATCATGGGTGATATATGGGGTCAATAAATACAGTCCACCATGTTTACGACCAAAATCCCACCATTTTGCCGAACTTAAGTGCTCAACCAAAGACCGTGCATTATATTGGGTTACTACCGCCACTTTTTTTATGTTTGAGTTGGTCATGTTGCTAAGTGCAAAGTCAATGGCGCGATAACTGCCTGCAATAGGCATAGCCGCTAAGGCTCGCATATGCGTCAGCTCTTTTAATCGTTCATTTTTTCCTCCGGCAAGAATAATTCCTAATGCCCTCATATGTCCACCTCCTCCAATAAAATACTGTTGCCACTTTCTAGCCGTTGCTGTCTATAATCATTTATTGTGGTTTTGCCGGTAATTGTACAATTTTTCCCAATCCATACATTATCGGGAATAATGGCATCCTCTCCAACAACCGTTATCCCTGAATAGTATATTTGAGGATCTAATGCATTAACTGTATTTTCCCCTTCCCCTATCGTAACGTTTTTGCCGATGATTACATCTTCAGAGATGACACCTCGCTCTATTCTAGTATTTTCTCGAATCGTCGTATTTGACATGATGATCGAGTCTTTAATCATACATCCCTTTTCAATGGTCACATTGGAGCCGATGACACAGTTAAATATACTACCGTATATTTCTGTACCTTCTCCTAAAATACACCTGTCTACATTTGCAGTGTCGGCAATATATTGGGGCGGTTGAATTTCATTATTAGTATAAATTTTCCAATACGCTTCATACAAATTAAACTCCGGAACCAAACTAATCAGTTCCATATTTGTCTTCCAGTATGACTCTAGTGTTCCTACATCTCTCCAAAAACCTTCAAATTCATATGCAACCACTTGATACTCTTGTTTTAAACAAAAAGGAATAATATGCTTACCAAAATCACTGTTGTTATGGTTTTTTTCTGCGCGTTTTAGGGCATTACGCAATACTTTCCAATTAAAAATATAGATTCCCATGGAAGCTAAATTGTTTTTTGGATTTTCCGGTTTTTCTTCAAACTCAATAATGCGATGTTGGTCATCTGTATTCATAATACCAAATTGATGCGCCTGCTCGTAAGGAACTGGCAATACGGCAATGGATATATCTGCACCGGTCAGTTTATGATTATTTAACATCATCTCATAGTCCATCTTATAAATATGGTCTCCTGATAAGACTAAAACATATTCAGGGTCATAATAGTCAATAAAAGGAATGTTTTGAAAAATAGCATTGGCTGTTCCTGAATACCATGCTTCATTTTCACGACTTAGATATGGTGATAAAACGGTTATACCGCCAATGCTTTTATCTAAGTCCCAAGGAATTCCGATTCCTATATGTCGATTTAATTGTAGTGGTTGGTATTGTGTTAAGACACCAACTGTATCAATCCCCGAGTTAATACAGTTACTTAAAGTAAAATCAATAATTCGATACTTTCCTCCAAAAGAGACTGCAGGCTTTGCTGTCTTATCTGTCAGTATCCCTAATCGGCTCCCACGCCCTCCGGCAAGTACCATTGCAACAACTTCTTTTTTATGCATTCGTCCGCCTCCTTTACCTTGTTGTTACGCTGGGTTGATTTTAATCTCTCTCTTATCCTCATCAACGCCATCATATTCAACGAGTGTATAATAATTCTTAATCAGTTTTTCTTTAGGTTCCTTGGTTGCTAAAACCACGGCAACTCCAATAATGTTAGCTTCAAATTCAGACATTAAGTCTGCCATTCCTTTTGCTGTCCCTCCTGCTTTCATAAAATCATCGACTAAAAGAATATTTGATTTTCTCTGAATCGAGCGAATCGGCATTGCCATTGTTTTTATGCTTCGTGACGATCCTGTCACATAATTCATTTGCATCGTCGTACCTTCGGATAATCTCGCAGATTTTCGAACAACTGCCACTGGGATATTGAGTTCATTGGCAATTGCCATCGCTAGAGGTATCCCTTTTGTTTCAATTGTCACGACATAATCAATTTGATGCTCTCTATATTTTGTGATAATGCATCTTGCCATTTTTTTTAACATTTTCGAATCAAAAAAAAGATCATTCATATAAACAAATCCCCCAGGAATGACACGTTTATAATCATTTAATTTATGGCAAATTAATTGCTTGACCTTTTCAATCTTCTCCTGTTTCATATATGCAGCGTAATATATTCCACCAGCCGCCCCTGAAACCGAGATAATCTCGCCTTCATCGTTTTTTCTAAAAACTTCTTCAATGAGATTAATATCTTCACTTAGCGTCGATTTTGCACATTGAAACTTTTCAGAAAAGTATTGTAGCGTATACATATGAAACGGATGATCTACAAAAATCTTGGTTATTAAACTAATACGTTGCGCTTTTGATAATCTATTCATTCTTTCCTCACTTAGGTCGTTTTCTTCATTATACACTAAGTTTTCCCATATGATAACCTTTTTTTCTGATTCATGCAGTTGCCCTTCGCTTAAGAATCGTTTACAATAGGAGATATTCTTATTTCATTTGATTGGAGTTAATTATGAAAAAAAATAATCTTGCATCATATCGACATGTGTTTTTTATCGGTATCGGTGGTATAAGTATGAGTGGTCTTGCCGAAGTATTATTTAATCGTGGATTGACTATCAGCGGTTCTGACCAAAGCGCCTCTGACATTACAAACCACCTTAAATCTCTTGGTGCCAGCATATATATCGGCCACGATAGCGACCACATCCATCAAGGTATTGATTTAGTCGTATATACAGCTGCTGTTAAGGCTGATAACCCTGAGCTGATAAAAGCCAAAGCTTTAAACATTGACATCATGGAACGTGCTACATTACTTGGCTATATTATGGCTGATTATGCCCAGTCTATTGCTGTTGCCGGAACCCATGGAAAGACAACAACAACATCCATGCTTGCCCATATCCTTATGGCCGGACATCTTGATCCAACGATTTCTGTTGGTGCTATCCTCAAAGGTATTCATGGTAATTTTAAAATTGGACATTCCGATTATTTTGTTACTGAAGCATGTGAATATAATAATAGCTTTCACAAATTTTTTCCGACCATCGGGCTTGTATTAAATATTGAAGAAGATCATTTGGATTTTTTCAAAGATATCCATGCCATTCGAGATTCTTTTTATCAATTTATGCAAAACATTGATTCCGACGGTTATCTAATTATTAATGACGCAATTGACGATATTCAACAATTGACAGCGAATCTGACATGCAAGGTTATATCTGTTGGTTCCTTATCCAGTTCTACATATTCTTATGATAATGTCTCCTATAATAAATTGGGGCATCCAACATTTGATTTATATGAACAGGGTAAGTTTGTCGATTCCATTCACCTACATGTTACCGGTTCACATAATATTGAAAACGCCCTTGCCGCTATTGCTACCGGAAGGTGTTTAAATATTGGACTTGAACAAATCAAACAAGGTCTATTGGATTTTTCCGGAGCCAATCGACGCTTTGAGTATATTGGCACCTATAATGGAATCACTATTATTGATGACTACGCCCATCATCCTACAGAAATACGAAAAACCATTGAAGCAGCTAGGCATATTGACATTAATCGCTTATATATTGTTTTTCAACCCCATACTTACTCTCGGACAAAGTCTCTCTACAGCGACTTTGTTGAAGCTCTAAAGCTTGCTGATGGAGTAATCATCACGGATATCTATGCCGCTAGGGAAAAAGACCCAGGAGATATCCACGCTTCTATGATTGTTGAATCTTTATCAAATTTTGATGTAGATATTGTGTATATTGACGATTTTGATGAAATTTGCACTTTTATCCAAAAAAATTGTGTGCCCAACGATATGTTAATAACTATGGGGGCCGGAAACGTGAATATAATAGGACCTATGCTTCTTAATAAATAGATTTCCACACTATCCACAATTTTTATTAAAAACTTGACAAAGAGTTTGTACAGAGAAAAGGTCATTCAACTTTTCTCTGTTTTTCTTTTTTTTCAAATTTTCTAGTGCTATTTCTAGCGCAATAAAAAAAAATTAAAATTGTCAAGGAGAATTTTTCTCTTGCTTATCCACATTATCCACAATGTTATACACTTATTTGCGTTTTTCATGCATTTAGATAACATATGACACCCTTGTTCCTTCTTTGTAACATTTTCGCGCCATATTCACCTATTAAAAAGGCGGCATATATATGCTATAATGAATTTATCTTAAAAGGCTGGGGCGATTGTTATCGCCTTCTTAAATTGCAGAGAAATAAATATAAAGTAGGTAATGATCGTGAATACAAATTATGTAAAATTAAAACCACACAACTTCGTGCCTTATACATTTGTTCCTAATTTTTTTATAGATCAATGTATAGCGAAAGCAAATGGCGAATTCATAAAGGTATATCTCATTTTATTGCGATATATGACTTGCGGAAACTTAAATTTAAATTTAACACAGATTGCTGACATTCTTTTGATGACAGAATCTGATGTCCTTCGTGCCCTGAATTATTTTCAAAGTGAACGTATCATAACGTTAACCTTTGAAAATCATCAATTGACAGAAATACATTTTAATCATCTTGAGCCTACAGAGCCAAATGATCCACAAAATGATCCTGACCGCAGAACACCCAATGCACTCCATCGTGAATCCCCCATGCCCGATTATAATATGTCTATACAACACGATGAAGTTAAACCGCAACCTCAAACACGTCCATCGAATCACTTACGTGTTATCCATACTAAACCGGACTATACGAATCAAGAGATTGCCAACTTTGCTTCACAAGATGAATTCACCCAATTATTCTATATCATTCAAAAATACTTGGGTAAAACCTTATCCAGCGAGGAAGTTAAAACGGTTATAGGCTTTCATGATTGGTTAGGGCTTCCAATTGACGTGATTGAGCTTATGATTGAATATTGTGTCGATAATGACCATCGAAATATGCGCTACATTGAAAAAGTGGCTATTGATTGGGCAGACAACGCCATCAATACTATTGAAAAAGCAAAGGTTCGAACAGAAACCTATAAACGCTCGTATTTTACTATTTTAAAGGCGTATGGAATTACTGACCGTTCACCTACACCGCAACAAATTAAGCTTATGGACCGTTGGCTAAATTCTTATCAGATGGATATCAGCGTTATTGAAGAAGCGTGTATGCGAACCATTAATCAAATCAATAAAGCAGAAATGCGCTATACGGACAGTATTTTAGCAAGTTGGTCTAATCAAGGTGTCAAAACCCTTGCCGATCTAAAGAACATTGATGAAGACAACAAAAAGACCTATGCGTCACCAAAAGCAAACCCTTCATCTCATACTAAATCTTCTGCAAAACGTCCTAATGCGTTTAATGATTACGATCAACGCCAATATGATTATGAGGCATTGGAGAAAAAAGCAATGGAACTGCGCATGCAAGAGTTTAATGGAAAGAGGTTTTCTTCATGAGTATGACCAAAAGTGATTATAATAAAATTATGCGTGCTTATGACCAACGCAAGGCCACCAATAGCCAATTACAAAATAAGCGCATGGAAGAAGTCTTTTCAAACATCCCTCAGCTTGAGACGATCCATAAAAAGATTTCATCCCTGGGATTAACCGCCATTCAAAAAACAATAGCCAATCCTGAACATAAAGCAACTTATGCTCAAGAATTAACACTAAATTTGGATAAGCTTAAACAGCAAAAAGCTACATTACTAAAAAGCAACGGATATCCCGCTGATTATTTAGAACCGATTTATACGTGTAGTGATTGTAAAGATAGCGGTTATATTCAAAACCAAAAATGTCATTGTCTTAAACAGGCTATTATAGATTATGCCTATGAGCAATCCAACTTAAAGCAGATTTTAGAAAAAGAAAATTTTTCTACATTTTCATTTGATTATTATTCAAAAGAAAAAGATCCAAAAACTGGAATGTCTTCTTTTGAAAATATGCGTTCAGTGCATCAAGCATGCTTAAATTTTGTTGAAGATTTTAATACAACATTTAACAATCTTATATTATATGGACGCTCAGGATTGGGGAAAACGTTTTTGTGCAATAGCATTGCCAAAGAGTTACTAGATCAAGGAAAAACAGTTATTTATCTCTCCTCATTCCAATTATTTAGATTATTTGAAAACTATCGTTTTCATAAAGAAGAAGAAATTGTCACCAATGATGATATCGAAACCATTTTTCAATGTGATCTTCTCATCATTGATGACCTTGGCACTGAATTTAACAATGCGCTAACCAGTGCAGAATTGTTCAATTGCTTAAATTCAAGATTAATGAACCGCCGAGCAACTGTTATCTCAACAAACCTAAATCCAAATGAGTGGGTTAATAAATATTCAGAGCGTATTGTTTCTCGAATATTTGGCTATTATACCCAGCTCAAATTATTTGGATCTGATATTCGCTTAATGCGATACCAATAAGTGTTTTGCCTTATCCGATGTTTCTTTCATAACATCGGATATTTCTTTGTTATTTTCAGTAATAATGGTATTGCTTGCGCTGATTTCTTCCATACTTGCTGTTGTATTTTCAATCATTGAAACTAAACGTGTGGCCGCTTGGTCCACATCATCCGTATTGTCTTTGATAGAATGCGATATATTTTCAAGTGTATCAAAAGCAAGTTTTATTTCATTGACAATTGTCTTTAACTCATTAAAGTTTTCATTAACTAAATGTGTATAGTTCAAACTATCCTGAAGCTTTTTACTACTATCTTCCATACTCTCTTTTGCAAGGTTGTTGGTTGCAGTTACACTTGTCAAGTTATCTGTAATCTTGACGGTCGCAGTCTTTGTCGTTTCAGCAAGTTTTCGTATTTCATCCGCTACCACCGCAAAACCTTTGCCTGCTTCTCCTGCACGTGCTGCTTCAATTGACGCATTCAGTGCAAGCAAGTTGGTCTGTTCTGTGATTTCTTGAATATTTGCTGTAAAGCTAGTTGTTTCTTCAATCTTATCTGATAGTGTTACAAAATTACCCGCTAACTCTTTTATCACTTCATTGAGTTCTCCCATATGCTTTTCAAGTGTTTTCATATCATTAACACCCGATGTTGAAAGATTATAGACATTATTCGTACTATCTGCTAAAGCTCTGTTAATTCTGTAATCTTCACATTGTTTTCCGAAGCATTTTGAGCAATTTGATGAATCTGTTCTTGTTCATCTTGGCTGGCATTTGAGACTTCTTTCATAGTTCCTAACACATTTGTCTGCTCATTTACACTTTCAATGAGACGTTGATTTACTTTTTCAATATTTTCCAAAATATTACTAATGGCATCTTGAGCTCTTGATGATACGTCTTCTTTTTCCCGGCTTTGATCTTCTAGTTGTGAAAACATTTGCTGCAAGTGTACAAATTGTTTATTACATAGGAATACGACAAGGCCTAAGAGAAATGCTGTTAACAAAAAAGTCAATATAATCCCACCTATATTTTCGGTAAGATAAGTCGCATCGTGTTGAGGATTTATTGTGTTAATAACCAAGGATACAAGGCTAATCACTGTTCCAAGACCAAATAGGCGTACATTGAGTTGTACAACGCCAAACACAAGGATAAAAAAGCATATAAGCAATGCCATCAGTGTCCCACCATGAACTAACCCAATACCAATGCCTGCGCCTCCAAGAATGATAACACTTGCATATCCAAATACATGTGCCTTCTGAAGGATTTTTGTTGTAATAAAATATGCTGCGATAACGAATAATAACTCCACTCCATAATAATAGGCAATCCTATCTGTTCCCGGTCCAAATAGCGAATAACTCATCCCTATAACCATAGAGATACTCGTCGCAAGCAACATAAAATTATTCTTTTTTTGAACATCGGCCCTTACAATATTATTCATAAAAAATTCCTCCTATTTTTTACACTTTTATATCATTTTACCATCCTCTAGCCATAACGTCAAAACGAAAAAGACCAATTTTAACAAATTCTTTGTTAAAATTGGTCTTTTTATCTACGCAGGCAGTAGGACTTGAACCCACAACCCTCTGATCCGAAGTCAGATGCTCTATCCAGTTGAGCCATGCCTGCACTTGTTGGTGCTTATGCATTATACAATATTTATTCAGAGAATGCAAGGAAAAAATAGAAGTTTTTATTATAAATGTATAATGTGCATTGATTTTTTTTCAGCCAATATTTTTTCACGCTCTTGGCAGGTAAATAAAATTACCTGGGCATTAAACTCGGTTAATGCATCCATTGCATCGTTCAGTCTAGCATCATCAAAATACGCAAAAACTTCATCCAACACAAAAGGAATCTGCTGCTCATGCTGACTCCATTTTGCAATAGCATATCTAAAGGCAATATAAAACAAATCCATCGTTCCTCGGCTTAATGTTGAAACCCCTTGCATTCGTTTTGAGATAGGGTCCTTAAACATAATCTCCATATCCGATGTAATCTTTACCTCTGTATATTTTCTAGAGGTTATTTTAGTGAGTAAGTGTGAAAGTGTTTGGTTCATCGAAGGGGCAAACTCATATTTAAGCTCCTTGGTTATTTTTTCCAACGTTGTATCTATAATCTTATAGACTTTCAATTCATGTTCATAACCTTGTTTTCTTTTTTGTGTTTCCTCTATTTCTTCATCTATAGATGTAAGTGTTTTATATGCTTTTCGACTTTCCTGTAACCGGGTCGATATCTTGATTTGCTCATATCTGATTTGCTGCTGCTTGTCCTGAAGCATTTCTTTGGAATCTTTCCATGCATTTAACTGTTCCTGATTCCATTTTTGCATTATACGTTCATTTTTTGCGAAATCATAGGCTTGTACTTGTTTTTCAAGGCTTGCATAATCATTGGCTCCCAGAAGATTTTTTTCCTGTTCTTCCAATCGAATACGTTCTAATTCATAGCCCTTGATTTTTTGATATTCAGCTATACGTTCTTCAAAGTCATGTATGTTTTGCAATGCCAACAAGTTCATGATCGGCATTAATTCTTCATTGATCTTTGCTAATTGTTGATGTACTTGTCGAACACTCCCTTGAATAGTATCCCCCTGTTCTTTTACTTTTTCCAATTGTTCATAATATTGTTGCTTTTGCTGAGCTAACATGGCTTTATCTGCTCTTTGCTTGACTATATATCTCTGTCTGAATACGCCCAAGATACTTTGTGCGCCCATAGCCACTCCCATAAGGACAGATAGTCCCCATAGATGTTGGACGAGACTAAATATACCTATAAGCCCCATGAAAAAAAGCAGTCCCCAAAAGCCATAGTTCTTCCATTTTTGGGGTTGTGGCTTAAACGTTTTTTCTTGCTCTTCACAACTTTTTAATTGGTCTAATAGATCGTCTTGTATTTTGTGATATTCTTGATATTTTTGTTCCACGGTTGACAAAGTACTTTCCAGTCGAAACTTTTCTGCATACTTTTCCTTGGCATCATAAATTTCTTCAAGACTATAAGGTGTATTACGCTTAATGGTTGTAATCTTTTCTTGGATATTGTATTGTTCCTGATTAAGGGCTTTAATATGGTCTAAACGTTCACTTAATTGTTTTTTTTCTATGTATTGTTCATAGACTTGAACATAGTATAATTGTTCCTGAACTGTTGCTAAGTCATGTTCAAGCGTCTTTTGATATTGGATATCTTCAAAAAGTTTCTGCTCATTATTAAGGACATGTTGGCGTTCTATTTGAAGGCTTTCAAGTTTTTCGATGGATTTTGCATATACCGATGTTTTTTTGTTTTTTGAGCCGATGCGTCCTATTTCATTATCAAGCTTTTGTTGTAATTTGTGCATCGACACATTTAAGGTTTTACTGGATAATGCATTAACAACGGCTTGTTTAAGCTCAATCAGCAAATTTTCATCTGTTGCATGACCTAATTGAGATATGGCGCCCATATTCGTATAACCAAAATACGAAAGCTTTAGATGCATTTTTGCAATGTCTGGTAAACGAAAAACAGGATGCATCTCATATAAACCTGTAATATCTTCACCCGTATCTACATCATGAACCGTAACCGCTTCTTCCCCTTGACGAAAGTTTCTATAGATTCGCAATGTACGTTTTAGACCTTCATCATAAATGGTCATACTTCCACAATATTGAAAGCTTTCCCATGGTTGGTACTTTCCATGGACCTCTAGGTATCGCCGGGTTTTAATATATGGTTTAAAAAAACCAAAAAACATACCTACAATAAAGTGCCATAGAGTGGTCTTACCTGATTCATTTAATCCATATATAAGATTGACCTGGTCATTCAATACTATTTTTTTGTCGTGAAACTTTCCAAAATGTAATAGTTCAAGTTCTTTTATGATCATGATGTCTCCTATTTCACCTCATCTAGTAGCATCTTTACGCCGAGTTCTAAGGCTTGTTGATATGCCACATCTTTTTCTCCTTCTTGTCGCAATGCTTCTATGTAATATCCGATAATATCCTCTTTATGCTCTGAATAAATCTGTTCTAAATCCAATGTCCCTATTGTTTTGTCTACAACTTCCAAATAGCTGATTAAAGAACCTATCCATAGGTTCCAATCATCATTTACCGTTGCCTTTAAGAGAGAAAATGGTTCATCCATTTCTCCGATGAGCACCAAGCGCAGCATATCCTCTCGCTGATATCCTTCTACCGCTTTTTTGATTGCATCTAATATTTCCATCATGGACGTAAATCCTGATATATCTAATTCATGAATTTTCATTGGATGAATCATTTGTGTTACCGCTTGCAAGTTAAGCCCTGTCGCCTCCAATGTTCCATAGATAAAGCCATGATTACCTGTTTCTCCAAAGTCAAGAGGTTCTAAGCTTCCAGGATATGCCAACTTGTTTGCGATAATATCCATTTTATGAATATGCCCTAAAGCAATATAATCAAGCTCCGAGTTTAAAAGCCATTTTCGATCTAAGGGCATATATCCATCACCGTTGTAGATATCTCCATGAAATATACCGATATTGTTCGTTGTTGTGGTTGCATTCAACCTCTCTTTAAGGTATTCATAATCAAAGCTTGCTCCATTTTTTGCTTGCCATGAGGTGCAGAAAAAAGTAACATCTTCTTGTTCGAATCGAAGCTGTTCATAAGCTTTTTCTACTATTTTCACATTATCCGGCCACTGAATCGATTGCACAGCTTTTTGTGTCAGCGTCGTCGGATCATGATTACCTGCTATCATAATAACGCGCGTTTTATCCAGCTGTTCAAATAAATAGCGCATGTCAAGCCAATCACTTATTTGAGCATAATCCGCCTCAATGCAGTCTCCGGCCATCAACAAAAAGTCAACGGTCTGCTGATTACAAAACTCAATAACTTTTCGTAGATTTTCTTTAATGGCCTGACGCTTTATTGTTCCAAATTGGCCTCCAAAAGAGGCACTTTGAAACGTTTGTCCCACATGTAAGTCTGCTATATGTACAAATTTCATGTCAAATATTCATCTCCAAAATTAATGCCAATCAATTTTCCCGTCAAAATCAAATTATCATCTTTGGGAACGATTTTTAGCTTTCCTGCAACTTCTTCCAGAGGCGTAGCCCGAATAGTATTATTATCTATCGACACTGTCATACCGTAGTTTTCTTCATGAATAAGCTTTGCCGCATACGCTCCTAATTGTGAGGCCAACACTCGGTCATATGGCGATGGTGAACCCCCACGTTGTTGATGTCCCGGAACTGTCACACGCGTCTCGATATCCGTTTTGTTTTGAATGTATTCAGCTAAACGATAGGATACTGTTGGGTATTTCATCGATTTACGATGATTTTTCAAATCTTTTTTACTCATTTTATCTTCTTCTTTCGTCATTGCCCCTTCGGCAATGGCAATAATTGAAAAATTCTTGCCGTTACGTTGACGCTTTTTAAGCGCTTCAATGACAATATCGGGATCATATGGAATCTCCGGAATTAATATAACATCCGCTCCACCAGCAACACCCGAATGCAGGGTCAACCATCCCGCTTTATTGCCCATGAGCTCAACTAGCATGACACGGTCATGGGAATCTGCTGTTGTATGAATCCGATCAATCACTTCTGTGGCAATATCCACCGCACTATGAAAGCCAAAAGTAACATCTGTGCCCCAGATATCATTGTCAATTGTTTTTGGAAGTCCAATGACATTAAGACCTTCCTCACGTAATAAATTCGCATTTTTGTGTGTTCCTGCGCCACCTAAGCATACTAAGCAATCAAGATTAAGCGCTTTGTATGTCTCCAGCATATTTTTAACTTTATCTACACCGTCTTCTTCTATTTTACGCATTTTTTTAAAAGGTGTCCGAGCCGTTCCTAAAATTGTCCCTCCCCGAGTTAAAATACCTGAAAAGTCCTTAGGCTCCATTATTACAGCATCATTTTCTATTAATCCTTTAAATCCATCTTTAATTCCAATAATTTCACAATCCATCATGCCATATGCCGCTTTTGCAACACCACGAATTGTTGCATTTAAACCTGGACAGTCTCCACCACTTGTCAATAATCCAATTCTTTTTTTCACTATAAAACCTCCTTGGAATTTGAACCGAAATATATTCTTTATACTTTTCTTTTCTAGTATACCATATTCTTTGTCATAGATATCTATGAAATACTTGTTTTTTTTGATAATATGTGTAAAATAATATGTAGTACACATAATACAAACGCTTCGTATGTAATTCTATCATTATATTAATGACACAATTTAAGAAATGAGGAAAAAAGATGACTACAAAGGAACTATTTAAAGAATATTCGATTGACAAGTCCATTCCGATTCCCCTTTACTACCAATTTAAAAATATTCTCATTGAAATGATGCGAAAGGGAATATTAAGCCCTGGTGATATCATTCCAACCGAATTTGAATTATGTGAAATGTTTGATATCAGTCGAACCACTGTGCGTCAGGCTTTGGCTGAACTGGTTAATGAGAACAAATTTTATCGCGTTAAAGGACGAGGAACCTTTGTTGCACAAGATAAAATTAATCAAGACTTTATTAAACGCATCGAAAGTTTTAAATCTGAAATGGAACGTAAAGGATATACACCCAGCTCAAAAATATTAGAATTTGAGGTGATTAAACCTTCCACAGAAATAGCTGTCGCATTAAATATCTCTGCATCCAGTGATGTTATTTCACTAAAAAGGTTACGCTATGCAGACCAAGAACCGATTGTCGTTGCCAACACTTATCTCCCCTATATTTCATGTAAAAATGTGTTGGACTATGATATGGAGGTAAATTCCTTATATAAAATCCTCTCCAAAAATATTAATACGAAAATCAACAAAGTCATTCGAAATGTTGAAGCTGTTATTCCTACAAAAGAGGACTGCGATCTCTTAAATATTACTAAAAATACAGCAGTACAACTTTTCCATTATATTGGCTACAATCAATTTGATTCTCCTATTGAATATACTATCTCTCGCTACCGTGGTGATAAAAGTGTCTTCACCATTGAACAATACCTCCATTAACTTTATCTTAAAATCATAAAAATAGCGTAACAGTTTTAACTGTTACGCTATAAATTCTAGCTTCTTAGGGTTACACCCTTTATTCTATCGGTCTTTTTTGTATAAACAAAATTGGATTAATATCATCAAAAATATCTAAGGCATCATCCAAACGATATACACGCTCTAAAAATGAATCTTTATAAATCGTATATATAAATTGCTCGCCACTATCGGTCATCACCGCAATGTATCTGTTTCCATCATAAGATACATAGACAACGGCATCGTCTTCACTCATATATCCATATTCTACCAAACCTTCCTTAATTGCTTGGCGCGTAGTTGTATTAATAATTTCAACTTGCGTGGTTTCAATTTTTCGAGTAATTAAGTTCAAGTTAAACTCCGGATACAGTTGATTAATCTCTTCAATCGATCGCACACGATTATCAAGCAATTTATAACCGCGTCCTTCGTCTTTTAAAAGCGCTATCGCGTAGTCTTGAAAATTCAGTCGAGAAGAATAAACAACAAAGGCATCGGTGCCGTCATCTTTCATATATCGAATATATATTTCTTCCCCAAGTGCATCTTCAATCGCTTTATATATGGCATCATAAGTTTTGGCATCTTTTGTATAATGTCCTTTTGCCGGACGTTCGTAGGAATACTTTTGTTGATATTCCTCTTCTGAAATCAGTGAATGTGTTTTTTCGCTGATTAAAAAATACCGTTCTTCTTGTGTATCATATAAGACATATGGCATACCATCGAGCATAATCAATCGCATCTTCTTAAAATCGTCATAAGGTATTTTTAGTCCATACAAATCAACAATCAATTCAATCGTTACCGGTTCCATATAATTAAGATCAAAAAAATAACCATAATGTGACACTATATTTTCTGATGCTTTTAACGCATCAAATTTTTTTAAAATAGTACGTCCATATTTTATCGTTGCCTGATTTAACAACTCTGCACGTTGATCTAATATCGTCTCGCGATCAATATATTTATCTAGCATAGGGTATGTTTGCATAATATCATTAAACAGCTGTGTGTTGGCTAAGATTAATAGTTGCTCAATAATTGAAGCTCCATTATAAAAATCCTCATATATTAGTCCCATAATATTTTCCGGAAACGTATGATGCTCACGTAAAAATCTAAGCGCTTCTTGCTGTTCTTTTGTTCCTGTCTCATAGATATTGATTAATCCAGAATTAGCTGACTGACTAATTTCTGATAAAATCGTTGAAATATCTTCCACATAAAACACATAATTCAAATAAAGCCCTTCATCTGTGAGCGCACTGGACGTGTATTCAAAATAGTCGTCGGGTTTATATGTATCGTAATTTATTTTTACTTTTATGGGTTCTTCAATGAGAAAACCAAAAATCCACTGTCTAATAAAACTCGGAAGTTTGATTTGCTTTTTTCCAAAGGCTTTTGGAACGAGTTCAACCAATAAGCCTTCCTGCTTTTTAAAAACATTCAACTCATGATATACCGGAACCGTCATTTGTTTTCGGTAATTAATCTTTGCCCATTTTTGCTCAACATCAATCAAAATGCCTTCTGTTAAAACCCCTTGGGATTGACTCACTTTTTCAACTTGACATCTTAGTTCATCATTAATAACTGAAATCGGAATAAATCCAGTAAACCGATTATCCTGTGTACGTTTTACAAATCCTGATTCCAATGAACTCAAGTAATTTTCTATCGGTTTTTCATTGACATCGTAAGATTCAAATAGATTGATTTGCATATACCCCCAAAAAGTTAAGCATAAAGCCAATATAATAATTAAAATTCCTATAACGACAAAAAATAAACGTCTCTTTACAATGTCCGTCATACTGCCTCCTATATGTTACCCATCTTCCACCTCAAAACACTTCTTCTACCAATCACTTAAAAAATTTAAGGACGGTTCGTGATCTTCAATACGAATAAATGGGGCATTCCCTCTTCTATACTTAGTTACTGTACTATTGGCATACTTACACTTATACTCTGAAAATTGTGTTGTTTTTCTATTGTCACAATTATTCCAATCATCCCATCCTTCAGGATGGATATGTTGTGCAATCGAGCACCCAATAAGCATAACCTGGGCAAATTTTCGCCAAGGTCTAGCTAAAAATACGCTCCCAGGCCGGATACCTTCTTCTGCAAGAAAGTCACATCCATGAAAAAAAGCTTGTCCGGCTTGACGCCCATCACCCGAACTATTTTCGATGCTTAGGTTCTCTAAAACTATATTATCACCTTCAACGAGACATGTATATGAGCGAAATGTCCCAAATCGCTTCCCATCTTTATGATCTTTTAGTGCAAAATCATTATATGTGATTTTAACTTCACCTGTCCCTATACCGATAATATGTCAATTATTCGTGGCAATATTCAGCTTTTCTTTGTAGGTCCCTGGCTCAATATATATTACATCTCCGTCGTTAGCTTGATTGATAACATCTTGTATTTTTTGATTTGTCTTAACAATATGCTTCATGGGGTTTCCTTTCTATTATGCACACAATATCTGTATTCTTGAAGAAGGGGTAAGTTAAATGCCTGTATGAGCTCTTGGTGATTTTTCGAAAATAATGTCTCTTGAATTGAACACCATTTATCTGCCATGCTGACGATAATACTTTCTCTATACAAAGGCGGTGATAAGGTCAAAGGAAACATATGACTTAAAATAATATTTTCTTCAATGGCATTGCTTTTATATATTTTTCTTAGATTTTTAATAGCAAATCGACTGTGCTTTATTCCATGAAATTGATGATATTTTTCCGGAACATGCCAATCATATAAATAAAAATCATGAAATAATGCGCCTATAATCATACTCTCGCTACGAATTTTAATACGAAACATCGATGCAATGCACAAGCTATAATATGCCACTGCAATGCAATGCAACATCGTTGTCACCTCTTGATGATGCTTATATTGCTCCATCTTATATAAATGTGCAGACAGTTTTTTGCGTCGAATAACCCGTTGAATTTTGTTAACTGCACATCGATTCATCTCTATCCATCCTTCTACACTGGTTTAATGTCTACGCAATTCTTTTAACAACTCACTAAATCGTTTTGACGTCATATCTGGAAAAGCTCTAAACAATCGAGAATAGCGTACTTTTCTTATCAGTTGTTCATATTTTTTTTGATTATTCAAAATGTTGAATTTTGTCCGTACATTTATAAGCTTGTCATGATCGATAAGATCATTAACAATATCTTTAATCTCTGCACTATAATAAGTTTGTAATGCATCCAGTTTTTCAATTGGCTTTTTAAACACTTCAAAAGAATCCCGCATCTCATTAATAAGCTTTCTTTTTGACTGTCGTAAATTATTGGCTTCATTTTCAAGATCAAAAAGCAAACGTCGAAAATCGACCAGCGAACGCATAGTCAAGCTTCCATCAATAACAAAATAAATCAAAGAAATCAAGATAACTATTTCTTTGACTAGAACAGGCAAGCTTTGAATAATATGTGTACTCACAGGCAATATAAAGTAAATAACCATTGTTCCAACAACTCCCCAATATATGGAGAACCTAAGACAAATATAGCCTTTTACATTAAACTTTTGTGCTGAATAATCCCACCAGCGCGTCTTAAAAAAATAAAATAATAAAGCTCCAACAATCCACTCAATCAACGTTGTTATTACTGCTGAGAAAAAGAAAACGACAAGAATATAATACGGGTTTTTCATAGCATCTTGATTTAGTATATTATGTACTGCGATGTAAAGCGTCACAACACCGAATCCGTAAATCGGGCAAAATGGCCCTGCCAAAAAGCCACGATTTACAAATTTGTGGTGTTTATAGTAGGCATATATGACTTCCATGAGCCACCCTAAAAAGGAATAGCCTACAAATAATAAAAATATGTCATCCATTAAATATGACAATTATGCACCGTTCTAGGGAAGGATACTACATCGCGAATGTTTGTCATTCCAGTCATATACATAATCATACGCTCAAACCCTAAACCAAATCCCGCATGTCTTGTTCCTCCATATTTTCGAAGATCCAAGTACCACCAATACTCTTCTTCATTTAATCCCATCTCAGCCATACGTTTTCTAATAAGTTCCAAATCATCTTCACGCTGACTTCCACCAATAATCTCACCAACTCCTGGAACGAGTAAGTCCATAGCGGCCACTGTTTTTCCATCATCATTCAACTTCATATAGAAAGCCTTGATATCTTTAGGATAATCCGTTACAAAAACCGGTTTTTTATAAATGACTTCTGTTAAATATCGTTCGTGTTCTGTCTGAAGGTCACAACCCCATTCAACCGGATAATCAAAGTTTTCATTATTTTTCTTAAGTAATTCAATGGCATCTGTATATGTGATACGTTCAAAACGATTGTTCACAACATTGCTTAGACGTTCATTCAGTCCTTTATCAATAAACTGGCTAAAGAACTTCATCTCTTCCGGTGCATGTTCTTGAACATATGTAATGATGTATTTGATCATATCCTCAGCCACATCCATATCATCAATCAAATCAGCAAAAGCCATCTCAGGTTCAATCATCCAAAACTCTGCGGCATGGCGTGGTGTGTTTGAATTTTCCGCACGAAATGTCGGTCCAAACGTGTAGACATTTCTAAATGCCATCGCATACGTTTCTACGTTTAATTGACCACTTACTGTCAGATTGGCTTCTTTTCCAAAGAAGTCCTGGCTATAGTCAACAGCTCCATCTACCATAGGTACGTTTGACGGGTCCATTGTTGAGACTCTAAACATCTCTCCCGCACCTTCACAGTCACTTGCTGTGATAATGGGTGTATGCACATAGACAAAGCCTCGTTCGTTAAAAAACTGATGAATGGCAAAAGCAGTTAATGAACGCACACGAAAAACTGCTGCAAAGGTATTGGTTCGAGGGCGTAAATGCTCAATAGTTCGTAAGTATTCAAACGAATGACGTTTTTTTTGTAATGGATAGTCCGGCTGTGAATGTCCTTCTATTTGAACGTCTACTGCTTGGAGCTCAAACGCTTGCTTCGCCTCAGGTGTTGCTACCAGCTTTCCTTTAACAATAATTGCTGAACCGACATTAAGTTTTGTATATTCCTTATATCCTTCAAGCGTATCATCCATAACAATCTGTAGTGTGTTAAAATGCGTTCCGTCATTAATCACGATAAATCCAAACTTACTCGATGCACGCACACTGCGAACCCAGCCCGATACCGTAATTTCTTTGTCCAAGAATTGGGTATGGTCATTGAACAAGTCTTTAATCAATGTTGCTTTCATAATCTACCTTCCTTTTCATATAGTATTTGAATCCTATGTGTTTTATGCTATAATACACTTAGTATATTAGATGACCATCAAATATAAAACTCATCTATATAGAATCAATAATATCATATATTAAAGATGAAGGAAAGGTGAAACTATGGATCAAAGAGTACAAAAATTAGCTCAAAATCTCGTACAATACTCGTTAAAAGTACAAAAAGGCGAGAAAGTATTAATTGAGCATATGGATGAAGATACAAAAGAGCTTGCAAGAGCCCTTGTCAAAGAAGTGTTTAATGTTGGAGCTATTCCATTTGTCCAATCAACAGACATGCGTTTACTTCGTGAACAAATCCTTGAAGCACCCGATGAATACTTTACATTACGGGCTCAATGGGAAATGGATCGTATGCGCAATATGGATTGCTATATTGGTGTGCGCGGCAGCGAAAATGTTAGCGAACTTTCTGATGTTCCTTCTACACAAATGTCAAAATATCAAAAGTTGCTTCAACAAAAAGTACACAGTGAAATCCGTGTGCCTCATACACGTTGGGTCGTGTTACGTTATCCAACACCATCTATGGCACAATTAAGCAACACAAGCACATCTGCTTTTGAAGATTTTTATTTTAATGTGTGTAATCTGGACTACAGCAAAATGGATGAAGCGATGAATCCATTAAAAGCATTAATGGAAAAAACTGACAAAGTACATATTGTTGGACCAGGTACTGATTTAACTTTCTCAATTAAGGATATACCGGTTATCAAGTGTGCTGGAGAAATGAACATTCCTGATGGAGAAATCTATACAGCACCTGTCAAGGATTCTGTCAACGGAACCCTACAATACAATACACCTGCTGTTTATCAAGGATTTACTTATGAGAATATTCAATTAACATTCAAAGACGGTAAAATCGTTGAGGCAACAGCCAATGACAACGAACGTATTAACGATGTCTTTGATACAGATGACGGTGCACGATTCATCGGAGAATTTGCTATTGGGATTAATCCATACATTTTAACACCAATGAAGGATACACTTTTTGATGAAAAGATTATGGGAAGCTTCCACTTTACACCTGGTAATGCTTACGAAGATGCAGATAACACCAATCGTTCAGCAGTTCACTGGGACCTTGTTTGCATTCAAACTCCAGAGTTTGGTGGCGGTAAAATCTATTTTGACGATGTGCTTATCAGAGAAAACGGTCGATTCGTCTTACCAGAACTTGACTGCTTAAACCCAGAAAATTTGAAGTAGTAATATAGTCTCTACATCTTAATATCGAAATACACATATCAAAAAACAGGTATGTATCGATTCATGGACATAACCGTCACTGGAGTGCTTGCACTTTTTGTGTCTGTCGTGTCCACTTCGATATATACCTGTTTTAAACTAACCTTTTAATCCTGATGTAGAGATTCCTTCAACAAGATATTTTTGGAAGATTAAGAAAATGAGTACAATAGGTACAATGGATAATGTTGCCATGGAGAGCATCTCCCCCCAAGGTACTGTACTTCCCGGATCGGCAAACAATCTCAACGCTAAGGTTGCCGTATATTTTTCCGGTTTGTTCAAGTAAAGTAGCGGTCCTAAGAAGTCATCCCATTTCCAGTAGAATTGGAAGATGGTCGCAGTCACTAGTGCCGGCTTCATGAGTGGTAAAATAATCTTATAGAAAATCGCATACTTGCTACATCCATCGATTTTAGCCGCTTCATCCAAATCTCTTGGAACCCCCTGAATAAACTGCATCATCAGAAAGATAAAGAATGGGACTCCGAAAAAGTGTGGAAGAACCACGGGTAAAATTGTTCCAACCATATTAAGTTTATGAAAAATAATAAACTGTGGAACCATGATGATTTGGATTGGCAGCATCATGGTAGAAATCATAACAGCAAACCAAAACTTTTGAAATTTAAACTTCACACGTGCAAATCCATAAGCTATAATCGCTGATGAAAAGACCGTTGCAGCCGTTGATATTAGTGAAATAACTGCTGAGTTTTTAAAAAATGTTCCAAAGGTATATCCACTAAATCCTGCCCATCCTCGCGCATAATTTCCAAAGTCAAAGTGTTGTGGCCAAAGTTTACTTGCATCTGCAAATATTTCCATATTATCTTTAAATGAAGCAAAGAACATCCATAAAATCGGATAAATCATAACATATGCAAAGCCCATGATAACAACATGATATACAATGCGTCCTATTCGTTGTTTACGTTTCATATTAGTCCTCCTTCGCCTCATAGAATACCCATTGATTTGATGTCTTAAAGATGATACCTGTCATAATACTTACCACAATCAACATGAACCATGCCATAGCAGAACCATATCCCATTTGATAGAATTCAAATGTTTTTCTATACATATACATCGAGTATACTAATAGACTATTTAACGGTCCACCGGTTCCATTGGTTAAGACAAAGGCTTGTGTAAACATCATAAACCCATTAATTACTTGCATAATCAAGTTAAATAAAATGATTGGTGTTAACATTGGTATTGTTATTTTAAAGAATTGCTGTAGTTTATTTGCACCGTCAATTTTTGCCGATTCATATAAGCTAATTGGTATTTGCTTTAGGCCTGCTAAGAATATAAGCATCGCCGATCCAAACTGCCATACATATAAAAGGACTAAAACAACCATCGTTGTCTTTGGATTTCCTAACCAGTAAAGTGGTTCTTTTAAAATCCCTAGACTCATTAAAATCGTGTTCACCGCACCTTCTGCATCAAAAATTCGGCTCCACATAACTGCAATCGCAACACTTCCTCCAACAATTGAAGGTATATAGTAAACAGCCCTATAAAATCCTGTTAATTTCGTAGGTTTATTAAAGACCATTGCCAATAATAGCGCAAAGATCAGTCGTAACGGTACGGATATCGCTACAAAAGTAAAGGTGATTTTTACTGATTTGATAAAGAGTGCATCTCCAGTAAACATGGTAATATAGTTTTTGAGCCCAATAAATGTAGGCGGAGATAACAAATCGTATTTTGTAAATGAAAGTACGAGAGATGCTATCACGGGGATAAAGGTAAAGGCAAAAAAACCAATTAACCAAGGTAATATGAAGACATACCCAACGGTATTGTCTTTATCCATAAATGCTGATACACGTTCTCGAAAATTTGAAGTTTGAACTTTTTTATCCATAATACATCTCCTAATTTTTACCGGCTATCCTTATAAAAAGGATAACCGGTCAATTCACATGATTTAATGACTTACAAGTTAAATTAATTTACTGATAAAATAGAATTTGCTTCTTGAATAAATCGTTCAGCACCATCTTCTGGTGTTGTTACACCATAAGCTACTTCTTCATAAATTGACTTAAGCGCTTTGGTTACTTCAGCTGCTCCTGCTGGTTCTGGAGCTGAGATTGGTGTTGCATAGTTTTCAGCAAGTGCAATGTAATCAAATGTTGCTGCTACTTCAGCACTTACACTGTCTTTAATTCCATCACGAACTGTTGCTGCAATTGGAACACCACGTTCAGCAAGTAAGATTTCATTGGCTTCAATTGAGTTTGTAATAAAGTCAATAACTTTTGCTGCTTCTTCTTTATGTTCAGAGCTTTCTGTTACTGAGAAGAATTGTGAAGGTTTTAGATAAAGACCTGATGCACCATTCTCATCGTTTGGCATCACTGTTAATTCTAATTCTGAATCCATAAGATCTGCATAGGCTACGAAGAAGTTACTCCAGATAAATCCACCAAGGGTTTCATCATTAACAAACAAAGATTCTTCCATTGTTGTTTTTTGTGCAATCTCTTGAGGATCTGGGAATGCTCCAGCCTCTGTATTATCTGCTAACATTGTAAACATTGTCACAAGTTCATCTGTTGTATCAAATCCTAAAGCGTTACCTGCTTCATTGTATACTGATTTTCCGTTTTGACGTAATAAGTTTTCAAGTAAGAATTTTGGATCGTCCCATAAAGGTGCATCTGAACGAATACCGTGTTCTGTATAAGCATTCGTAACAAGTGTTTGGAAATCATTCCATGTCCAATCAGGATCCACTGCATCATAACCCATTTGGTCCATTAATGTTTTGTTATATACATATGCTAATGCATTCATTCCAAGTGGAACACCATATAATCCTTCACCTGAACGTCCACCTTCTAAGTTTGCCGGTGCTACATCATCAAGATTTAATGCTCCAGATTCAACATAAGGTGTAAGATCCGCTAATACACCCTTATCAATATATTGTCCAATAAACGCATAATCTTGTTGAATAATATCTGGTAATGATCCACCTGCTGTTTGTGTTGCAAGTTTGTCCCAATACCCTGCCCAACCAATAGGTTCTAATTCAAACGTTACATTTGGGTTCATTTCAGTGTAAAGTGCTAATGCTTTTTCTGTTCTTTCATCACGCACTTGATTCCCCCACCATGCAACACGTAATACGATGTCTCCATCTGAGCTTTCAGAATCTGTCTGTGTATCTGTGCTTCCTGAATCTGTTGCCGTATCTTCAGCCCCTGTGTTTGCTCCACTATCTGCTGTGTTATCTTCATCTTTACCACAACCTGCAAATAATGCTGTTACCATCATAAGAACGAGTAACATTGACAATACTTTTTTCATTATAACTACCTCCTGAAATAATTTAAGTAATCTGTTTCTTAATACTCTCTTAGTTTACATAGAAACACCCTTTACCACAATCGAATATCATGTTCAGTTTTGTTTAAAAAAAGTACTCTAACGGCTATTTTATTATTTTTCATAGACATTTTGTTCACTTTTATGTCTTTTGTATAAAATCATGTCATTATTGTCCAATATTCTTCTTATCCCATTGTCTGATTTTTATATTCTGACGGGGTCATTCCGGTATAACGTTTGAATAATTGGCTAAAGTATTGTGGATTATTACCCATGCCTACTTTTGAAGCAATCTCATACACCTTCGCTGATGCCGATTGTTCAATAACCACTTTTGCCTTTTCAATACGACGGCGCATGAGATATTGTGAAAAGTTTTCGTCCATTTCTTTTGAAAAAAGCTTAGATAAGTACCCACTGTTCATAAAAAGTACCTCACTAGCAATCCATTTTAGCGAAAGCTCTTCTTGTTCAATATGTTCATCAATGATACGTAACATATTTTCTACAATTTCATTATGTCGATGAATGATTCCAGAATAGTTCATGGCTACAATTTCATTACCTATCTTTATAATCTCATCTTTTGTTTGTTCAAAATTATCATATAGTTGTATCTCAAGTAGTTTTTGGATGTATGCATTCGCCTGATCTGTTTGGCATTGGCGAAGAATCGCAGAAGCTAATTCAATACAGTAAAACTTAAAGGTACTGATATCAAAACGCATCTTAGACAAATGGTCAAAATATTCCGTAATTTTTTGATTGAAAAGCTCTGAATTTCCTGACTTTACTGTTGTAACAATCTCTTGAAGATCAATACTATCGACTTCGTTGATTTGCATGCCTTGTTCGATGTCTTTATAAGAAATTATACAGCTATTACCTAAATAGAACGCATAGTTAAGATAATCTTGAGCTTTTTGAAATAAAATACTGACTTCATTAAAATCACCTTCGCGCGTATAGGTTGTTACTAAATCCCTATCTGCCAAATACTTGAAGTTTTCCATCACTTCCGTTAAAAATTCTTCAATTTGCTTTTCTTCCAGATTCTCCACGATAAGCAAGACACTTTTATTGACTGTTGTTTTAAAATAAATCGATTCTTGGAACGTTTGACGTTTGACAATATTTAATAGGGCAAACAAGGTATTAAAATTATACTCGCCCATGGGTTGCATGATAATCACACGAATACGCTTGTTTTTGACATTAAACAGGTTGATAAAATAGTCCAGTTCATCTTGATTTTGGTGGCGGCTCATAATAAAATCACGTATGAATTGTTCCTTGACCAAAGGAATAATCTTTTCTAATTTTTCGTTATTTTTCTTAATAAAATCTTCACGTTTTTCTTTAAGTACAAGTCGGCTTCGCACATCCTCTAAAATCTGAATCAAATCTTTTTCATCACATGGTTTTAACAGATAATGCTTTACTCCATGCTTCATCGTCTCTTTAGCCAACTTGAACTCACTGTGACCAGACAAAATAGCAAACTCTATTTCCGGGTATTTCATTTTTACTTTTTCAATAAGTTGAATACCAGACATTACCGGCATCTTCAAGTCTGTAATGACTAAATCCGGATGTTCACGAAGGATAATATCATAGGCTTCAATGCCATGTTTTGCCGCCCCTATCAGTTCAAACCCATAGGCTTGCCAATCGATTAAACTTGAGATACTTTCTCTAATAATACGTTCATCATCTACAAGCAGGATTTTATACATTTTCACTCTTCCTTTCTTCAGGTATACGAATCTCAATTCGGGTACCTTCGCCGATTTTACTGGTAATAAAGAGGCCATACTCTGACCCGAATGTCATTTTTAGGCGTTCATCAATGTTTTGGACGCCAATGCCCATTCCCTTACGACTTTCCAACGGTTCATTTTTTTTAAGCTTCTTTAGCGTCTCTTCTTCAATACCGAGTCCATTATCTTGTATATATAGCATGATCATACCATCTTGTTTTTTGGCATGAACAGAGATCTCGCATGGTTCTAGCATATTTTCCAGTGAATGTACAATCGCATTTTCAACTAAAGGCTGCAATGTCAATTTTGGAATCTGTATGCCCCAAAAGCTTCGGTTAACACGGCTTCTATATACCAAACGTTCTTCATATCGGTATTTTTGAATGCTGATGTAGGCATCTAGCAGTTCAAGCTCTTCTCCAATCGTAATCATAAATTCATCGGTATTAACTGCATTACGCAAAAGTTTTCCTAATGCTTTAACCATGGTTGCAATTTCTTCTTGATGATTCGCCTTGGCGAGCCAATTAATGGATTCCAAGGTATTGTATAAAAAGTGGGGATTAATTTGGGCTTGCAGCGCTTTAAAATTAGTGTCTTTTATGACAATTTGTTTTTTAAAGTTTTCATCAATTAAGGTGTTGATTCGAGAAATCATCAATTCAAAATCTTTATGTAAGATACCAATTTCATCTTCTCGTTCCCGAATGTGAGAGTCTATCTTCACTTCACTAAAATCCCCTGTCTCAACACGCTTCATACGTAGTGTAAGATCCATAATCGGCTTGGTTATACTTTTAGCCAACAAGACACTGATGACACTTCCAAGGACAAACACACCGATAAAAACAAGGATGATCACTATACGCATACGTTCAATCTGCTGAAACGCTTCATTATATCCAATGACATTAACATAAGTCCAGTTGGTATAGTTTGACGTGGAATACGTGAGAAAATATTTTTTTCCATCAATGGTTTTTATAGAAAACCCGTCATCTGCATTTATATCCTCTAAGTTCAACTGAATATTTTCCGATGTAGGGTCTTTGTAAACAAGGTTATTTTCCGAAAAAATGAATAAATGCGAATCCTTCATACTTGCATTCGAAACATATGCATCCCCCAATTGGCTAAGTTCTAACCGAAATGCGACAACCCCAAGATTTTCAAGACTTAATTGTGCCGTTGACTTAAATTGCCTTGCTAAGATAATCATCCCACGCTGTGCGTATTCATCAATAATCACACTATTACCACCGGCTTCTAGTGCCGAATGAATCGTTTGGTTTTTCACATCCTCTGCAAGAGAGACTGGATTTATTCCTTCTGGATGTTGTCTTGCTTGAGTGTCAATATAGTAAATTGTGGAGATATTTCGCTCTGATGCAACATAGATAAGAAAGCGTTCTAATAGTTCATCAACCAAATTATATTGTTGATATGCATTCGTCTCATATTTTATATCGATCATCTTTTGTTGAACATTTTTATCTGACAATAAATTATAGGAATAGGAATCCATCTTGCGCAATTCGCTTTCAATCTGGTTCGTTGATAATTCCAAAACCTGTGCTGAAGATTGATATAACAGATTATTATATATGCCAAACGATAGCTGAAAGGCAGCCCAACTAACAAAACTTACTAATAGCACAATCAATAGATGTGCCATAGTAAGTTTTTCTTTTATTTTTAATTTATCATAATATTTTTTTATTTTCATCGTCGACTCCTAATATTCATTATACAATTCCTAATACACTGACCCAAAATGTCAAAAATAGCATTAATGTAAATGAGCACACCAGTGTCGTCATAATGATAATATTACCTGCTAACACGGCATCCGCCCCCATCTCTTTACTCATCGCAAAGCTACTAACTGCCGTAGGTCCACCCACCAATATTGTAATGATAACAATATTCATAGGACTAAGCCCAAGCCAATAAGCAATCGGTGAAAAGATAAGTGGCAATAAAACGTTCTTAATTCCTGTCGCTACAAGTGTTAACTTAAGTGTCTCTCTAAAATGATCAAATCGAAAGAAAATCCCTAACGATACTAGTGCCAAAGGCGTAGCTATCGATGCCGTCAAATCAATAAAAGCTTCCATTGATTTAGGATAGTCAAGCTTAAGCATTGCCGAAAAAAATCCCAATACAATCCCAATAATCAGAGGATTTGATATGATGTTTTTTAACAACTTCGCATATGTTTTCATATCGTGGCTTTTTTGAGGTGTTAGTGCAATAATGGAAACAATATTAAAAATCGGAATCGAAATCACCGTGACTAAAGCTAATTTTAAGACCACCGCATCCCCAAACAATCCTAATAAAATAGGATAACTGATGATTGCATAATTGGTCCGAAAGGCGCCTTGAATAAAGGCACCTTGTACAAATCCACGGTGATTACGATTAAGCTTCAATACACGTCTAGCTATGACGCTTCCAATACCTGCTGATAGCAACAGCGCCGCAATGCTATACCCCATAAGCCACATATCATCTAATGTTATAGTTGTTTCTATGTCTATATTTGCCACTTTTTGAAAAAGCAAAACCGGAAGAAATACTTTAAAAACAAGCTTCATCGATGTTGTCACAAAGTCTTCGGATACCAGCTTTACCCGTTTCATCCCATACCCTAGAATAATCATGAGAAATACAGGCGCAATGGCATTAAATGTCAGTATAAATGCATTCATATAATATACTCCCTATTCAAATGGATACTTATTCGGAAGTTCTTGTCCAAGATACCCTAAATAATATGCATCATAACCTATAACAATCTCTTCATCCGTTGGAATCATCATCACTTTTAATCCATGTGTTTTAGATTCTCCGATTTGAACTTCTTCTTTTCGAATCTTATTTTTTTCATCATCTATTTCTATGCCAATATTTGCAAGAAATCCTGCTATTTTCTTACGAACATATCCTTCATTTTCTCCTAATCCCGCTGTAAAAACTAAAGCGTCACATCCGTCAAGGGTTGCCCAATAAGCTCCAATATATTTTGCAATGCGATATGCATAAATAGATACAACCAACTCTGCTTGAACATCGCCTTGTTCCGCTTTCGCCCGTATCTCCTGCATCATATTTGTTTTGCCTAAAGCTTTTAAGCCGCTTTCTTTATTCAAGGCAGTCATCACCCGGTCAAAAGCCTCTTTATGGCTTATCGCCTCCCGTTCTATCAACTGATTAACGACATGGGCTATGATGGCTGGATCAATATCACCTGAACGCGTCCCCATAATCACCCCTTCAAGCGGTGTGAATCCCATAGATGTGTCCACAGATTGTCCATTATACACTTTTGTAATACTACATCCATTACCTAAATGTGCCGTTATCCCATTAAAGGTGTCATATGCTTTTCCAAGTATACTTGCAGCACGCTTTGCCACATACATATGGGATGTTCCATGAAAACCATAAGTACGTACATCAAACTCTTTATACCATTGTTCGGGAATTCCATAGCGAAAAGCATATTCTGGTAATGTTGCATGAAACGCAGTATCAAAAACTGCCACTTGAGGTACATCCCCCATGACTTCTCTGGCAACGTTGATTCCTAATAGATTTGGTGGATTATGTAATGGTGCAATGGGAATAAGTTGTTCAATTGTATTTAAAACCTCTTCTTCAATTAAAATACTCTGGTTATACTTCGTTCCACCATGGACTACACGGTGTCCGATACTCTTGATATCCTCTTTATGAATGTTAAACTCTTCAAACACTCTAAACACAGCTTCCAACGCATCTCGATGGTTAGGCAGCGGCATATTACGAATTGATTTTTCTTCATTGACTTCGAGCTTTAACCGACTCTTTTCAATATTTCCTATTTCTTCAACAACCCCACTCAGGTTATGCTCTAATTGATGCCCATCAGTAATCAAAAACAAAGTAAATTTTAATGACGAACTTCCACAGTTAAGTGCTAAGATATACTTATTCATTGCGTCCTCCTTAAGTTTATGTACTAAATCATCTCATTTATTATAACAGAAATCCCTATATACAGAAAGTAAAAGTAGGACTTTCTCATCCCTCGAAAAAAACAGTAGGTGCAGTGTATATACACCACCCTACTGTATACCCTTGGCTCAATAGATACAATCCTATGATTTTGTTAATGAGACAACTTGCACTTTTCACAGTGTTCTGTTTTATACATGTTAATCACACTTAGTATAGTTTTTTTATAAATCACTGTTTTTGTGCCTCTTCTATAATATTGCTTGATTCATCATGTCCGCATCCATATTTTTGGATAACTCTACATACTTTCTCGGTGAGTATCCACTATTTTTTTTAAACTGTTTACTAAAATGATAGATGTTATCATATCCAACTTTTTCTGCAACTTCTTTGACGGTTCCCGTCGATGAAGCGAGCAAGTACTTCGCCCTTGTCATTCGCGCCTGAATCAGATCTTCTTTTGGGCTACAGTCAAAAAACTCCTTGTATAACACCGAAAATCTCGATCGACTCAAATACACCAAGTCCGCCATTTCATCGATTGTCCAGTTCATTGACAAATTGGTAAATATTTGTTCACGTGCTGCTTTAAACTTTTCAATCATCGTCGTTTTATAAGGGTCCAGCGAATAATCTTGTTTATACTTATGTAGCCTTGCAAGACCAATAAAAAAATCTTCCATTTGGGAACTAATCCGTTCTGCCCAAAATATATCTTTACGGATATACTCTTTTTCAATTTTACGAACAAAAAAACGTATAAAGTTATAGTCCTTCATCTCATAGGGGGTATTCACCTCAAGTCCTAACCGTTGAAAATAAGCCTCCAACTGCCGCCCATCAAAATGAAAGTAATCATTGATAAACCCACCTTTGGGATTATAATATAACTGAGGTTCTCCAGGTGCGTATAGCATAAAAGAATTGGGCTTAACATGGGTTAATTCCCTTTCTATCTGCATCTTTACCTGCGTTGAAAAAAATAAAAAGAGATAATCTTTGGAGCCACACGGACGTTCTATTCGAAATAATGCATTTACTTTGTAATCATATCCAACATCATGTATCTCAAACAACACTTTGCTATCCTCCACTACTGACCATAGTAAGCATTTTTGCCATGTTTACGTAAAAAATGTTTGTCTAATAATGTTTGCTGCATATGCGCCTTACCTGAAGCCTCTTTTAAAAGCGTCGAAGCAAAAGCCATCTTTGCCACTTCCTCAAGTACAACGGCATGATATACTGCAGCATCTGCATCTTTTCCCCAAGTAAAAGGCCCATGTTCTTTAACAAGAACCGCCGGGATTTCCATAGGATTTAATGCACGCTCTTTAAATGTCTCAATGATGACCGTTCCCGTTTCCTTTTCATAATTTATTGCAATTTCTTCGGGGCGCATCCCTCGTGTACAGGGAACAGCACCATAGAAATAATCGGCATGGGTTGTGCCAAGAGGATTGATATCCCTGCCTGCCTGTGCAAAACTCGTTGCCCAGGAAGAATGCGTATGGACAATACCGCCAATATCAGAAAAAGCTTTATATAACTCCAAATGTGTTGGTGTATCTGATGACGGCTTATAGTTGCCTTCAACAACATTACCATCCAAGTCAACGACAACCATATCTTCTTGGGTCATCCGATCATAATCAACCCCACTGGGCTTAATGACAACCAGGTTACTTGCTCGGTCAATTCCACTTACATTTCCCCAGGTAAATACAACTAAACCGCGTTTGGGCAAAGCCATATTTGCTTCAAAAACTTGTTTTTTTAATCCTTCTAACATCTATGCCTCCTTATCTGTGCTTAACGACCTAGCGCTTTAGGTTCCATAGGACATCACTCAATTTTAAGTCTTGACAAAATGTCTTCATATTCGTATCGTTGTTGATAAGAACCGTTTCAATGTCTAAAAACTCTGCAAAATCAAGCAATTCTTGTGCTCCAACATCTAAAGAAAAGACGGTATGATGAGCTCCTCCAGCAAGAATCCAAGCCATAGCTCCTTCTTCTAACGATGGTTGGGGCTTCCACATTGCCTGTGCCACTGGAAGCTTAGGCATCTGCTTCGGTACTTTAACCGCATCCACTTCATTGATAATAAGTCGCATGCGACCACCCATATCTATAATAGATGCATTCAAGGCCGGACCAGTTTTACATGAAAATGTGAATCGAGCCGGATCTTCTCGATCACCTATACCCAACGGATTAACTAATATATTGGGTTTTTCATTTGCAATAGACGGACACACTTCCAGCATATGCGCCCCCAAGACCATTGCATTTTGAGGATCCAAATGATATGTATAGTCTTCCATAAACGAAGTCCCTTTACCTTTAAATTGTCCCATAATTTTTACAAGTCGGACAAGACCTGCTGTTTTCCAATCGCCTTCTCCAGCAAATCCATAGCCTTTTTCCATAAGTCGTTGTACCGCTAATCCCGGCAGTTGCTTAACTCCGTGCAGATCTTCAAACGTTGTTGTAAAAGCACCAAATCCACCATCAACTAAAAATCGTTCCATAGCAATTTCGAGTTTTGCCTGATATTTAATCGATGCCAAACTTTCTTCTTTCGTGTCTAAGATGTTATAGCTTGCTTCATATCCTTTATAAAGCGCTTCTACTTCATCGTCAGTCACCTTTTCAATATAATCCACTAAATCACCAATACCATATCCATGAATTTGCCATCCAAGTTTTATCTCTGCTTCAACCTTATCGCCTTCTGTTACAGCAACAAAACGCATATTATCACCAAAGCGCGCAATTTTTAATTGTCTGCTTTCAGATAATGCCACTGCTACATTCATAAAGTCCCCTATTTGTTGTTGCACCTTAAGCGCTTCCCAATAACCTACAACAACTTTTCGCGGCATACGTAATCGCGTATTGATAAACCCAAACTCTCGACCACCATGAGCTGATTGGTTTAAGTTCATGAAGTCCATATCAATATCATCCCAAGGAATATCTCTGTTAAATTGTGTGTGTAAATGCAAAAACGGTTTATTCAAAATTGATAATCCTGCAATCCACATCTTTGCCGGAGAAAACGTATGCATCCACCCAATAATTCCTGCACACTTTTGCGTTACATTTGCTTCCTTAATAAGGGATGTAATCTCATCCGGTGTTTTTACAACCTCTTTAAAAACAATCCTATAGTTGAAATCACCTTGAGCATTTAACCCCTTGACCATGTTAAGCGTATCTTCTTCGACTTGCTGAAGCACCTTCGGTCCATAAAGATGTTGACTTCCAGTAATAAACCAAAATTCATAAGTTTTTGCTACTTTCATTTTCCAGCCTCCATATTGTTCGTATATTTATTTTTAGTTATACGTACGTATTTATATAAATAATTGAAACTTCCAATTATTTTTCAAATGGTAAGACCGAATTTTTTTGAATTAACTCCGGCTCAATAATATCATGAATCATCGTTTCTTCTTTTTGTATGAGTTTTAGCATATGCTTTGCCGCTGTCTCTCCTAATATCGCTTTTGGATGCGAAATGGTCGTCAATTTTACTGCTCCTTTATTCGCCATATCCGAATTGTCAAAACTCACTAAAGACATATCTTCAGGCACGGTTTTACCCATTTGATTTAGCAGTTGAATCACTCCGATAGAAATCTGATCATTATAGCATACAAGAGCGCTACATCCATCAATCAAACGTTCAATCGTATTGATATTATGTACATCCATAAGTTGCGCTTTGTTTTCCGTTGTATACCAAAGCACGTCGCCTTCCACCGGGTCTAGAGAAGCTTCTCGTAATGCTTGAAGATATCCTGAGTATCTTCCATGCCCCTGCATATCATCTTGTTTAAAAATTCCTGCAATACGTTCATGCCCATTTTCAATAAGACATTTTGTTGCCAAATACCCTGCCTTTTGGTCATCTTCAATGACATAAGAAGCATTCACATTTTGATATGTTGCGTGGATAAATAAAATAGGTACACCCTGACTTTGAAGTCTTAAAAACAAGTCTTGGTTATGATTTGGAAAAATACTTTTTGTAGGTTCAACAATCAATCCGGATAAATTATGTTTGAGCATATTCTTTAATATCGCTCGCTCTTTTTCAATATCATTATTTGTATTTCCAAGCAGAATACTATAGCCTTGTTCACTAAGAATATCTTCAATACCCGAGATAATCTCAGGAAAAATATAATCTTTGATGTAGGTTGTAATCACTCCGATTAACTTCCCTTTTCCCGGTGCCTTTGGCTTAGTATTGGCCACAAAAGTTCCTCTGCCTTGATGCTTATAAAGCCATCCTTCATTGACGAGATCACCAATCGACTTACGAATTGTATGCCGACTGACATTAAATTCTTTCATCAGTTCGATTTCTGATTTAATCGGATCATTGTATTTTAAGTTGTTTGATATAATATATTCAATAATATGTTCCTTAACACGTTGATACTTCGGTTCATTGGTTGCCATCTTTGCACCTCTATTAAAAAAACTTAACTTATACACAATTGGTACGTACAAGTTAAGTTTATCATTGATTTTCTACTTTGTAAAGTCTTTATTCAGCCCTCTATCTAATATGCTACACCTTGCGCATACATTGCTTCAGCAACTTTCATAAATCCAGCAATATTAGACCCGATCACAAGATTGTTGTCTTCGCCAAACTCTTTTGCTGCTTCACTTGCTGATTTATAAATATTCACCATAATATCTTGTAATTTTGCATCAACTTCTTCAAAGCTCCAAGAATATCGCATACTGTTTTGGCTCATTTCTAAACCTGATGTTGCTACTCCACCTGCATTTGCCGCTTTTCCAGGACCATAGACAAGTTTATTGTTAATAAAAATCTCAACCGCATCTGGTGTTGATGGCATATTCGCACCTTCACCCACTGCAAAACATCCATTATCGACAAGCATCTGCGCTGACGCACCATCAAGCTCATTTTGTGTTGCACATGGAAGTGCAATGTCACATGGAATACTCCAAATGCCTAAGCACCCTTCTGTATATGTTGCATTCGGATGATCCTTGACATATTCTTTGATACGTTTACGTTCAATCTCCTTGATACGCTTAACCGTATCTAGCTTGATGCCTTCTGGGTCATGAATATATCCACTTGAATCACTAAGTGCAACCACTTTTGCACCAAGTTCTTGTGCTTTTTCTGTCGCATAGATTGCTACATTTCCAGAGCCTGAGATGACAACCGTTGATCCCTCAAAGGATTTTCCTTTGATATCTTTCATTGCTTCATCCATAAAATAGCAGACACCATAGCCTGTTGCTTGGGTTCTTGCAAGTGAACCACCATAGGTTAATCCTTTACCTGTTAAAACTCCGGTAAATTCATTACGCATTTTTTTATACATTCCATACATATAACCAATCTCACGAGCACCTACTCCAATATCTCCTGCTGGGATATCTGTATTTTCTCCGATATATCGGCTAAGTTCAAACATAAAGCTTTGGCAAAAACGCATGATTTCCCCATCAGATTTTCCTTTTGGATCAAAATCACTTCCACCTTTTCCACCACCCATAGGTAAACTTGTCAATGAATTTTTAAAGATTTGTTCAAATCCTAAAAATTTAATGATTCCTAAATTAACGGATGGGTGAAAACGCAGACCACCTTTATATGGACCAATTGCACTATTAAACTGCACTCTAAATCCACGATTAACGTTCACTTTTCCTTGATCATCAACCCAAGGTACTCTGAACATAATTTGTCGTTCAGGTTCAATCATTCGTTCAAAAATACCGGCTTCAACATATTCCGGATATTTTTCTGCAACCGGTTCTAACGATTCAAGAACCTCTTGAACAGCTTGTAAAAATTCCGGTTCGTTAGGATTACGCTTTTTTGCTTCATCCATAATGTACTGAAGATTTTTCATATAATTGCCTCCACTTACTTGTCCTATTGTTTATACCTTTAACGTGTTACCTTTTTATTGTATCAATATGAATGGATTTGTCAATCAAAATTGCAAATTTCGTTATTTTTTTTGCAGCAAATCAACTGTTGTGTCTGAATATCAGAATATAACTCTAAGCTCTCAAATTCAACAACTTTAATCACTTCTGCCCATGCCTTACCCTCGATAAACCGAGAAAGAAGCTGATTCTTTTCACTGTTGATTAATGCAAGATTAACCTTGACACCTTTCATTCCATCAAATAATGCGCAGTAAAAAATGTCTGACTCAACAATATCTTGGAAAAAATGACTTCCATAGGATAACTCCGGCATAAGTCCTTCGATAGCCATCTCACACAAAACATCCATATAACATATGTCCTGAAACTTAACCGGAACTCCCAGAGATGGGGTTGTCGTTCCCCAGCGTCCAGGGCCCATCAACATGACAACCTCTTCTTTTAAAGCTGTATTGAGTTTACCAATCACTCTTGCGACTTGGTATTTATCTTGCTGGGATAGAGCTAAATATTTATCCGGATCTATGTAAATTACCCATGCAATCGGAAGATAGACATTACCTCCCATAAAATTACCTATACTTTGAAATAAACAGGACTGATCTTGAACCATTTTAGGCATTGCCACAGGTTCTCCAATAACTTTTGTCTGTAGCGGTCGACATTGAACAATATTAATCTGATAGTCTGTCGCCTGATTAAAATTCGCAGTAAATTCAATATCCACCGGATAATTATAGACATCTTCTATGACCGTCATCATATGTTGCATCGTCATCGCAAAACGCGTTTGATGAAACAACTGCTTTAAATCCAAAATATAGGGCTCTGGAATATTTTTTAAGCCGGATTCTCGAATCCGACGCCGCACCTGTTGATCCACTCGAAAAAACAATGCGCTCTTCGTTCTAAAATCCATGGTTTGTAATGATTCCATAGGAACCGTCATCAATTTGTTTTCTGAGACGGATAATAAATCTACATAATGCTGGGAATATTTTTTTTCATCTTCATAGTTCATCGGACTCATTTTATCCGGTTGATCTAGAGAGACAATCTTTGCATAATCTCCTTCAATACGGTCAACAGCTCGCGTTCCCAAACCAAAGACAATCCTTAGCATGCCCGCATGAATATCCATATCCTTGTTCCACACATAGAGATTCGTTGAATGTCCAACGCCGGCAACATGAGGGAAAAAATAATCCCCATAAAAATCCCCTGATACTCGCTGAATCAAAATCGCCATCTGCTCATCTTCACGATATAATCCCCGTGTTTTTCTATATACCAAAGCACTTTCATTCATTGCACTGGCATATACTCGACGTACCGCATCCATAAAAGCGTCAAAACGTTCTTCCCTTGTCCCTTGATTTGCGCAAAAAACACTTTCGTATTTTCCCGCAAATGCATTACCAAAGTTATCTTCTTGTAGGGAGCTGGAGCGAAGAATGATCGGTGATTGCCCAAAGTATTCAAGTAACTGGATAAACTTCTCTTTGATATTATCCGGAAACTCTCCGTGCATTAACTTTTGCTTTAGCTCTTTTCCATAGCTATAGTAAAATTCATCTGTTTTTTGTTGGGTTCGAAGCTGCCACCATCCATTTTGTACAATATATGTATAAAATACATCTGATCCAAGGTAAAACGAATCATGAGACTCTAATTGTCTGATCATTTCCGGTGCACATTCTTTTTCGATAATTTTACGTGCCAAGAGCATCCCTACACTTTTCCCGCCAATATATCCTGTTCCGATAGTCCTTGATTGAATCTCCAATATATCTTCAAGGCGCATATAGCGTTGGCACAACTGAAGCATTCTAGAGTCTTGTCCAATAATTTTTGCCATGAGGTGGTTACGAAGTGCCTGCTTATCTTGAGGCGAATCTTTAAGATGCTGTCTTGCTTCGTTAAAGATTGTGTCCCAATAATCCAAGCGCTCTCCACCAAAAGGAATGGTTGAAAAAATCATGGATGCTTCAGCACTAGAGGTTATAGGCACCACCTTTTCCCCATCCACATGATGCGGGAAAAACATTGTCGGAGAATAGCGCTTCCATACTTTTAGCGGATGCACATAAAACTGCGCCTCAACTTGATAAGCATCTAAAAGCAGTTGAGTTGTCTCTCTAATGGTCGCAATGGTTGTAAACGTATGGACATTGCGAATAAGCCCAAAATAGGCAACTGTATCCAGTTCATAGAGAAAGGGGCACGTTACATGAAAAAAGTTCCCAATCATCAAATCTGAATACCAATTTTCCAACAGTTCCGTTAGTACATCAAAAACGTAAAACGTCTCTTTGCCTTCTTTTTCAATGATCCGATAGACATCCGTTGCAAAGCTTTCAAAGCCACGCTCAGGATCCACTGTATAGCGTTTAACTTTTGCTATGCCTTCTTTAATCAATGGAGGGTGCGAACCAAAACGAACATAAACAAGCCTACGCTTGTCCTCAACGGCTTGATCCACAAAGGCTTTAACGACACGTTGATAGCTAGAAAATGTATCGACTTGCCATACCACATTATCTCCGATACGCAGTCCATCAATTGCTGTATCTAAGCCAAGAATACCTGTTTTAACGCGTGCACCCATTCCATCGCCTCCTATACTTTTAATGTTCTACATACATCTAGTATACCACTTTAGTGCATCTTGTGGCGATCTATGTCCCGATAGGCCAACATATAATTAATCCCCGAGACAATGATACCGCCTCCAATAAAGTTACCTATGGCAACAAGCAACAAATTATAACTGATTTGCCCCATCGTAATATTCCCGCCAGCAAAATAGGCTACAAATAGATAATACATATTTGCAACCACGTGTTCTGTTCCACTAAGAACAAACACAGTAATCCCCAGCCAGACAACAACAACTTTTGCAATCTCTTCTCTACAGCTATAGGCTAGACACACACTGGTAGAAACAATTATATTACACAAAATACTGCTCATCAATAACTCGCCCGGAGTCATGTGTACCTTGTGCAATGCTTTTTCAAAAAACAACTGTAATGTTTTTTCGTTAAAGATTTGTGCACCGATGGATAATTCTGCAATAAACACCGCCCCAATTAAATTAGCAAATAAAATAAGGCTAAGTATTCTAAGGGTTTTACTAAAATTTGTTCGTCGATCATAGACTGCAATCATTACCATGCTGTCACTGGTAAATAACTCTGCCTGCATCAACAAAATAGCGATGATTCCCAGCGGGAAAACCAAGGCTCCTAAAAAAGCACCTAAGCCGGGATCATTAACAGATGCTGCCACTTTAAAATACCCAATTGCACCTATAGCAATATACATTCCTGCTAAAATACCTTGAATCAATAAAATTATAAACCGTTTATTTGATTTTGCTTTACTTTGTGTCAATATATATTCCGTCAACGCTTTTGGACCTGAATAGATTTTTGCCATGACATACCTCTTCATTGTTTTTTGCATACATTATACCAAAAAATCAGCAATCCGTCATCTTTTGATGACAAATCACTGATTTGAGTAAAATCTCTATTTTTTTTGCCGACTAGGCTTTTTTACTATGCATATTACGTGTCTTCACATCAAAGACAACTGCTGCTACAAGAACAAGTCCACGGATAATATATTGATAAGATACACCTACATTCATGAGGTCCATTCCTTTTGTTAAGGACATCATAACAAGAGCACCAATAATTGATCCTGTTACCTTCCCAATACCTCCGGTCGTTGCGGTTCCACCAACAAATGCTCCAGCGATAGCGTCAAGTTCAAATCCCATTCCTGCTGTTGGCGTCGCTGATTGAAGCCTTGCCGTAAACAAGATACCTGATAGCCCCGCCATTAGCCCCATCGAAGCAAAGACAATGTAGGTTACAAACTTTACATTAATCCCTGATAACGCTGCCGCTTCGGGGTTTCCTCCGACTGCATATATATGGCGTCCAAGGGTTGTGTTATTGGTAATGAAGCTATAGACAAGCACAACAATGGCCACAATAACAGCTGTCCATGATAAGCCTTTAAAGCTTGCCAACTTCCAAATAAAGAACATAACAACTGCTGCTACAATAAGTAGTTTTGCTATAAACGCCGGCAATGGAGCAACATGTAAATTATATGCCTGTTGTTTTCTTCGTGAGATAGTAGCCATTGTCGCAAAGACTAGTAAACCAACCACACCAATAATAATTGTTAAGACATGAAGCCCTTCTATGTTGGCAATATCCGGAATATATCCGTTTCCAATTGCATTAAAGCTATCGTTTGCCGTAAAAATTGTTGCACTGTTGGTCACACGAATAAGCATCCCACGAAACATAGTCATTGCTGCAAGTGTCGCTACAAATGCAGGCACTTTAAGGTTGGCAACAAGTGTTCCTGTCCACCCGCCGATGATAATGGCTCCACCAAGCATTGTAATAATGATAACAAGCCAAATGGGTAAACCATATGTGGATGTAAGTATAGCTGCAACAGCCCCAAGAAATCCACACACATAGCCTATAGATAAATCTATGTGTTGAATAATGATAACCAAAGTCACGCCAACTGACAATACTGCAATATAGCCTGTCATATCAATAAGATCCGACAACACTCTTGGGGTTAAGAATAACCCGTCTGTCAAACGTGTAAAAATAAGCATAATAAATCCTAATGCAATATACATACCATAATCGCGTATATTCTCTTTAATTGCTTGTGTAATCGTATTTAACATATTCTAATCCTCCTAAACCGTTGCCATTTCCATGATTTTTTCTTGTGAAGCTTCCGTAATATCCAACTCACCTGTCAAACGGCCTTCAGCCATAACATATATTCGATCACTCATGCCAAGTACTTCCGGCAATTCAGAAGAAATCATTATAACGCTTAGACCTTGAGCAACAAGTTCATTCATAATGGTATATATCTCATATTTTGCTCCCACATCAATTCCCCGAGTTGGTTCATCAAGGATTAAAATGTTGGGCTCAACAAACAGCCACTTAGCCAGTGCTACTTTTTGTTGGTTTCCTCCACTTAAATTACGAACTTTTTGTTCAATGGACGGGGTTTTTATGTTCATGGATTCACGATACTTTTCTGCAATTTGAATCTCACTACGCTTATTCACAACTGTTGCTTTAGAAATCGCTTTTAGATTTGCGACGGTAATGTTTTGCTTAATATCTTGCATCAAGATAAGGCCATTGCCTTTTCTATCTTCTGATACATAAGCCAAACCATGATTAATCGCTTGTTTAGGTTGAGTTAGCTTCACCTGCTGTCCTTTGATATACATATCACCGGTTATGAGATAATTTTTTGAATTGCCAAATAAACTGTGGGCAAATTCTGTACGTCCAGCCCCCATCAGCCCAGCAATACCTACAATTTCACCTTTACGCACCTTAAAATCCGCTTTTTTAACTACATGGCGTCCTAATTTACGGTCAAAGGCTGACCATTGTTTGACTTCCAGCTGAACATCTCCAATGTTTTTTTCATCGCGTTTAGGAAAAATATCATTAATCTCGCGTCCAACCATATATTTAATAATATCACGTTCATTAACTTCACCTTTATCTGCACTTAATGAACAGATTGTTTTTCCATCACGTAATACCGTGACTGTGTCTGCCACAGCAATAACTTCTTTTAATTTATGGGAAATCATTATAGAAGTTATCCCTTGTTGTTTTAGATCTTTGAGTAACTCCAATAAATTCTCACTATCGTCTTCATTAAGTGCTGCTGTCGGTTCATCAAGAATTAACAGTTTGACATCTTTGCTAAGCGCTTTTGCTATCTCAACAAGTTGTTGTACACCAACACCTAGGTCAATAATTTTTGTCGCCGGATGCACATTTTTCACTTTAACTTTTTCCAACATTTTTGACGCTTCTGCCCGCGTCGCATTCCAACGAATAATTCCTTTTTTATGGATTTCATGACCCATAAAAATATTTTCATATACGGATAAGTCAGGAATCAAAGCCAACTCCTGATAAATAATGGCGATTCCTTTTTTTTCACTATCACTAATGTTTGCAAACTTTTGCACTTCATCTTCGTACAATATATCCCCTGAATAATCTCCGAAAGGATACACGCCACTAAGCACTTTCATTAATGTTGATTTTCCTGCTCCATTTTCCCCAACCAAACAATGGATTTCACCTTTTTCCACCGCAAAATTAACATTATCCAAAGCTTTTACCCCTGGAAATTCTTTGGTTATATTTCGCATTTCTAATATATTTGCCATACACAAGCTCCTATCAACTACAATCAAAATTTATAATAGTGATGGGCCAAAGCCCACCACTACTACTATCAAATTCTACGATTTCTTATAATCCACTAAATTCAGAAGAATCATAATATCCTGATCCGATAATTGTATCTGCAACATTATCTTGTGTTACTGTAATTACAGGAATATCCATTGCTGGTACAATGGTTGCACCATTGTCATACTCACCGTTTGTTTTAATTGCATTGCCTTCTAAAACTTCTGTTGCTGTTAAAATCGCACCGTTTACAAGGTCTCTAACATCTTTAAGTACCGTCATGCTTTGTTTTCCGTCAATAACATATTGTACTGAAGGAATCTCAGCATCTTGACCTGTAATATAAATATCAACACCATCTTCTTTTGCAAATTGGTCATATATTGAACGTGCTGTTCCATCATTTGGTGCTAAAATATATGTTTTTCCTGTTGGAGGCGCTGCAGTTATGTGTGATTGGGCTTTAGATAAAGCTACTTCTGGTTTCCAGTCTGTTGTAACTTGTTCAATAATTTCGCCCATTTCTTCACGTGTTAACATTGCTTTGTCTTTGTATTCAACTGCTTTGGTTGAGTTCATAACTTCAAATGTTCCATCAGCAATTTTAGGTTGTAATTTATTCCATGCACCTTCAAAGAATAAAAAGGCATTATTATCTGTTGCCGCACCTGCATATAAGTATAATGCATTGCCAGTTGTTCCATCTTCTAATTGATCTAATAAATATTGACCTTGTGCTTCCCCAACATTTACAGAGTTAAATGTAATGTAATAGTCAACTGCGTCTGTATTGGTTACTAAACGGTCATAAGAAATTACAGTAATTCCTTCTTCTTTTGCCGCTTGAACCGCTGCTGCTGCTGCATCTCCATCTTGTGGTGTAAGAATCAACACTTTAATTCCTTTAGCGATTAATGTTTCAACATTTTGTTTTTCTTTGGCTGAATCCCCTTGACTAAAAAGTACTTCTACATTATAGTTTGTTTTTTCAATCGCTGCTAAAAATCTCGCTTCATCTTGTACCCATCTTGGTTCTTCTTTTGTTGGTAATACAATACCGATATCAACGCTACCGTCTGAGGAATCTTCTTGTTCCATCGTATCGTCTGCTGTATCATCTGTCATGTCTTGTGACTCATCCGTCATGTTGGAATCTGTGTCTGTGTCTTGTGGCTCATCACTTCCACAGCCTACAAATGCAAGTACACTAAGTACAAGTGTTAACGCAAGTAATACAGATACTAATTTTTTCATATTCTACCTCCACTTATCATATAGATTGTTATGTTCCCCCAGTGTTGATTGCAACATCTAACACTGTTAAATTCATTATAAAAAAAAAGAGACTATATAACCATGACTGTGTCTCTTAAATGCCATGACTATTTTAATCTCTTCAATAATTTTTGAATTGCTATCTGTATTTTTTTAATACTAAATTTGTGCTAACTGGACTTTACGCTTTTTCTAACAACGCGCATATTTTACAAACCCATCATCAACAATCTGCTTAATTCGTCCGGTCTCATGAAGATATTCCACATAACAACGTAACATTCGAAACACCACGTTATATTTATAAACCGTTGATATATGTATATCATAAGCCTTTACAACCGCCTTTAATATATCTTCCATGGTCATATGCTTTGTAATTAAACCATATACATTTTCTGCTTTTGTCTTATAAAAATCAATGTTTTGTTCAATTAAACCACTGATGTCTTGATATACCTTTTTATGGGTCACAATATAATAAGAGCACTTTAGATTTTTCAAGGCTTGTTTGCTTTGAAGGTCTTGTTCAAGAACAAAAGAAAATGGCAACTTATACCCTTCCATGACTTCCTTAGATATCAATGCATCCGCTAGATAAGCGACATCATCTGGTGTAATCACACAGGTTAATGCCATACTATGACCAGGCGCTGGAAACAACTTAAACTTCACACCATTTAAATACACACTTTGCTGTTCTTTAAACAAATGGATATCCGTCTCACAAACCATATACCCATAATGCGCTTTGATATCTGATAGCGACTGAGTTTGGGTATTATAATACATTTTTAAGTTCATAAGGGAGCTACAGTTATTCGCCTCTTCTTTTGGCATGGCGATGACACATCCATACTTTTCTTTAAGTTTTGCATTATTACCTATGTGATCTGCATGCGCATGGGTTCCTATAATTGCCACCGGTTTTAAGTGATGGGTTTCAAATACTTGAATGATTCCCTCCAATTCATCGGGCCACCCTGTATCAATCATGATGATCTCTGTTTCATTGATTTTATAAAAAGCCAAATAGGACATGCCTGTATCAATGATATATGTATTACCTTTTATTTTTTTTACGTCCATTCAAAACTCCTTATTTTTAGTATCAGGGCTTTCCATCACTGATAAAACGCTGCCCCGGATTTTTATCAAAGTATTCTATGTAATTATACATACCCACATTATCGACATTCATTTCACTGGCCCGAATCCTAGGAATACTTAAAGCGCTAAATCGCTCATCATAAGGTGAATAGGCGGGATTCCACCCTACATTTAATACTGCAATATTTTCATACGTTTGATTTTCATGTGTTCCAGCTAACAATAATTTTTCCAGCACGTCATCCGATGGTCGTTCTCCATAAGGAAGCGCTAATGTATTGACCTTATAGTCTTTTATTCCAATCAACTTTTCAAGATCTGCCGCTTGCTGCCCAATAGCTTCTTGAATCCCTAGAGAATCAAGCTCTCTTAAACTTGCATGGGCTAATGTATGGTTACTTATATCCATACCCGCTTCAATAACGGTATCTACTTTTTGTTTCTCTAGTTCCGGTTCATCAAATACCGTCGGACCATCTGCAAAAAAAGTTGCTTCTAATGGAAAATCCGGATGCGCTTTGTGAAAATCCATAAAAATGCCCACAAAGGAATCCGGAGCAATTTCACCATCTTCCGTATAGAAAAAATTGTTTTTATTGGTATCATCCACTGTTATAACGACCGGCGTATATCCTGCTTGTGTTGTAATATTCCCCGACGCATAGTCTTTTAAACTAATAGGACGATACCCTTTTTCATAAAGTGTGTTAAGGTCTTTTTTAAAATTCTCCGGTGTTCGCGTCCATGTCGCTTCCTCTGAACCGATGTTATGGTACATCAGTACCATAACACGACCCATTTCATTTGGAACCAAACCTAACGGAAAATCTTCCGGATTCACCCACTCTAACTTTGGACGGACAATTTTAAACACACCATCTTCCATGATGATTTTGTATTGGGCGCCCACCAGTTCAGCATTACCTGATGTAGAACTATAGGTCACATCTACTTTGGCTGTATAGTTTTCATCATCCACTTTCTCAACACTGAGAATGTCAAAAGATTCAACTTTTATTTTAGATGTATCTAAAGATTCCGCAAAATCATCATAGTCTTCTTCACGCATTTGTTTTGGCGTCAAAAGATAAATCTGACTTTTTCGATCATAACGCTCTGCTGTTAGATAACGATCAAGGGCTTGTTCAGCTGTTCGTCCCACCATATCTTGTCCTTCTTTTGGAAAGGCTTCGCCAACTTGGTCATGGTAGAAGAATATCATCGGATCATACGTATTACCCGCATCCCAAATAATATATTCATCAATACCAAGTTCTGTAGCTGCAATGATTTGTTTGGCAATTGTATTCGCATCATAGTTAATATTGCCTGGAATCCATCCTGCTGTAAAACCTTGAATCCATGGTCGAATAATTCCCGGTGTTTTTTGGGCACTATTACGTTCAATCGCTTCTTGGAGTGCAATCCGTACCACATCATAAGGATGCTGGTCCGGCACTGCAAAACCATAGACATTTTCTCCATAGTGACTTGGATAAATCATCGGACATATATAATCTGAAAGGTTTGCCATCTTACGCCAAGTTTGACCTATATCTTCTGGATGATCATCCCATGAACGACTTGCTTGAGCAAATACATCCACAGATATATGAACATTGTAGGGTTCTAGTGCATTGTTTGCATATTTTAGAAAATCTTCAATCCCTTCGTCTTTGTCTCTAAGATTGCGCTCTGGAAAATGTGTAATAGGATTGTACTTTGCTGCATTGTCCGGAAAACGCACATAGTCATACTGGATTTCCTTAAATCCACGAAGCGCAGCTTCTTTAGACACCGCAACGACATAATCCCATACCACCGGATCAAAAGGATTCACCCATGCTGTTCCATTTTTATCACGATATGTTCCTCCAGCATTTAACTGAATCGTATGCTCTGGAACAACCTCAGCATAGTATGGATCTTTAAAAGCAACAACACGTGCTATACTATAGATATCTTGTTCATCCATATATGTTAATAAGCGCTCATAGTCTTTCATTGGTGCATTCTTATGGCTGTCAATGTCTTGCACAAGTTGAATATCACTTTTCCACCCAACATGTCCATGATCATTTTTGACATCAATAACAAGGGCATTGATTTCTGTCGCCATACAAATGCCTAATATCTCTTCAAGACGGTTCACATCGCTAAGACGCGCTTGATCTATTGCTTCTGTTGTCTCACCCGCCATATATCGAATATGGTCGGCATAGAGTTTAATATCTTCTTCATCAAAATTAAATCCTGCAATATTGCTTGTTACATAAAGCGCTTTTGCTTTTACAGTTTTTAACTCTGGGTTAAGATCTTCAATGGATTGAATTTCTGGAAGCGGAACGTAGTATATACCATCATTCGCTTTATTCTTAGCATCTTGCTCTTGCTGTTTTTCTACAGCTAATGCCAAGATTTCTTCTTCAGTTGGTTCCGGTTCAGGCTCCGGTTCTGGTTCAGGCTCTGAATTTTGACTGTCTTCTTGCGTACCCTCATCTTGGTTTGCGACTTGATCACTCTGCTCTGCTTGTGTCTGAGACGTCGCAGGATCATCGCTATCCGAAGTGTTACTACATGCCACAAAAAAAATACTAATTAAAACTAATACCATCATCGAATAAATTTTTTTCATTATACACCCTCTTCGCCATTCTTTTGTCAATGTCTAAGTTGCTTGTCTTATTTAGTCTAACATATATACTATGAAAATCAATATATTTTTTCTATTCCCGATAGACGTCTTCTCTTAGATGAAAGCCATCCTCTATCACGGTTTCATCTAGCGTTTCTTTTGTAACTGAAAGTACATCGAGTTGAATATAAGGGATATTGCCTTCTCCATTATATATAGTCCGCTCAAAAACAGGTTTTTCCCCTTTTGCAAACTCAATCGCCAGTTCAACTGCTGATTGTGCCAGCGTTCGAATCGGTTTATAAACTGTCATATGCTGCGTGCCTTCAACAATGCGCTGGCACGCAGATATGTCTGCATCATGTCCTGCTACGTAAACCTTCCCAGCCAGCCCTTCCTCCGCAAGGGCTCGAATTGCAGCCTCTGCCAGGCGATCATTCGCGCCAATAATAGCATCAATCTCTTGATTTTCATCGAGCAAGCGATTAATCAAATCATAAGCCGGTTCTTCACGCCAATCTTCGGCATAGATCTCAGCAAGAATACTGATGTTACCTTTTTCAATTTCAGGTGTTAAGACATTCATATATCCTTCATTAAACATATATGAATTGTTGTCATCGGGCGATCCATTAATAATGACATAATTGCCTTTAGGCACCTTATCCACGAGTTCTCTAGCCATAAGCTCACCGACTTTTACATTATCAAAGGAAATATACGCATCAATGTTTGTATTGCGTATCAACCGATCATAGGCGATAACTTTAATGCCAGCTTCCCTCGCTTTTTCAATAACATCTGACAAGCCATCACGATCATATGGCACAATCACTAATACATCTACTTTTTTTTCAATCATTAACTCAATCTGCTGAATTTGCGTCTCATTATTTTCATTGGCATTATAGACCAATACTTGAGCCCCTTGCTTGGTTGCGTTCGCACGAAATATTTCTTGATCTCGTTGCCACCGTTCAATAACAAGATTGTCCGAAAGGTAACCTATGGTAATATTTTCTTTATCTGCTCGAACTTTATCTTGGTGATTTTTGTAAAACACTATCCCAAGTGTTCCCACAATAACCACACTTAAAATGATGATGAATATCTGTGTCTTTTTTTCTCTAATTTTCATCTTACCCCACCTTACTTGTAATCTGTTGGTGTTACTCCTACAAGCTTTTTAAATAATCGGCTAAAATAGTTCGGATCATTATAACCAATCTCATAACAAATTTCTTTGACAGAATATTTGTTGGTTTTTAGCATCTCCTTCGCTACATCAATTCGTTTTGTACGAACATATTCTACAAAAGTAACGCCTATTTCTTCTTTAAAAATTTTGCTAAAATACTGCGGGCTTACGGCCACCTCCTTTGAAATATCATTAAGTCCAATCTCTTCATTATAATGTTGGTCGATATAGTTTTTTGCTGACATGACAATATCTGAAATATGTTGTACATGGGTTTCTTGAAGTAAGCGTGTAATATACTGAATCTTTCCTACACACCAATGCACAAGCTCTGAAAAACTTTCCATTCTGCGAATCTCTGTTAGGTATGTTGAGTACCCAACTTTAGCTTCATTCAAATTATTTTTGTAAGATGCGCTTAACACCATGACCATTAATTCCATTGCAATGCTTACAATATCCCCCAAATCATTTTGAAACTTCACGCGGATTTTCCCCAAAAAATCCTGAACTTCTTTTGCGACAAGTTCCTCGTTGCCACTTTCCATCAATTGCACGATATAGTTTTCATCTTCTTTTATATCAACGTAGGTATATTCTTTTTCACTGCCTTCATGCGCAAAGATATCATTCACATGTAAAATCTCTTCGTTGGCATTTCTTGAAAGAGCTTGGTTGGCTTCTTCCAGTGAATTTCTAATCTTATCTAGTCGATAACACGAGCCAATCCCCACACAAATATGGCTATCTACATCATCACGCACACTATCTATGATGGTTTGTGCCAAATGAATCGCTTTAATACGCTGTTGATATTCGTTATCGGTTTCATCTTCTAATACAATGACAACCATACGGTTAATCACTAAGGGACCAACAATCGATTTACACTTGTATTTGATTTTGTTTTGAACTTTTGGGTAAAATGTTTGCCCTTTGACCCCTGCTCCAATTCTGTTGCCTATTTTATCATCGTCGTCTTTTTCACCAAACTCAAAAATCATGACATAACCATAATCTTGATTAATCGTAAACAGCTCCTCATAACGGACCAATTCTTCACGATAATCGGTGTTTAGCAACAAGGAATATACAAATCCATGCTCAAGGACAGGTATGATTTTTTCTAATTTTTCTCTATTTTCAATTTCAACCGCTTGTTGCTTTCGCTCCGCATCAATCTCATGGGTCAGCTTCTCCAAAACATTGAGAAGTTTTTCTTGATTAATGGGTTTAAGGATATATTCGCTAACTCCAAGCTCTACAGCTTGCTTTGCATATTCAAACTGTTCATAGGCAGAGACAATCACAAAGCGAATGCTTGGATAGCGTTTTTTAATGGTCTCTATCGCCTCAATTCCATTAATGCCGGGCATTTTTATATCCATCAAAATAATATCCGGGCTTACTCGATTGCTCGCTTCAATCGCCTCGCGTCCAGAGCTAGCAGTTGCTACAATCTCTATATCCGAAAAATTTTCTTCAATAATAAACTTAATTCCTTCTAATACAATCGGTTCATCATCTGCAATCAGTATTTTATACATCGACACCCTCCATATTCAGCGGGATTTTTAATGTTATCTTGACACCTTTTCCTAAGGCGCTCTCAATAAAAAACAGTTCCTGTTGATGGTAAAATAATTCAAGTCGGTCACGTACATTTTTAATGCCAATTCCTGAGTTATTCGAAAAAATATCCTCAAGTTTTTCCTTAGACATTCCAACCCCTGTATCTTGAACAAGAATTTCAACATATTCTATTTTTTTATGGACTTCAACCCGAATTTGTCCTCCCTCTTCGAGACCGCTAAGTCCATGAATATAGGCATTTTCAACGAGAGGCTGTAAAATCAACTGCGGAACTTTGACATGCACAGCATCTAGATCAATGTCAAACTCAAATTGTATACGCTTGCCAAAACGGACCTTAAGAAGTTCATAGTAATCCTTAATATTATTTATCTCTTCTTCCAACGTACAATGGGTGTCCATTTTTTGTATATTATATCGAAAAAGCCGTGACATGGTCTCCAAAAAATCTCCTGTCTTAGGTGCACGTTCAAGGATAGACAACTGTACACCTGCATTAATCGTATTGAACATAAAATGTGGATTAATTTGTGATTGAAGCGCATATAGCCTTGCATTGTCTAATAGATGTTCCATTTTAACATTTTTTAGCTGTTCATCTTTAAGTTTCGTTTCTGTTTCTGCTTGTTTTTTCATTTCATCCACATATTCACTTATACTATTTTTCATCTTATTAAATGCAGCCGCCAGCAGTAGGAACTCGTCTTCAGAATCCACATGAACATCATCTGTCTGAAAATTCCCTTTTGCAATTTCTTCTGCCGCCTCTGACAAGTGGGTGATTGGACGAACCATACGTGCTGTAATGTAATAGACGACCGTAAACGCTAGTAAAACAAGAATAATCACTATAATGTATGTAATGGATTGAAGCAATCGAATTTGATTCACCAAATCAAGATAAGACTTTGAATTTCGATTAAGTTGCATGTTATTAAGTTGATCTATATAGTCAAAAATATGTCCCTTGATGCGTACGCTATACTCATAATGTTCGTAATATTTTTCTACATTTCGAAGCCGCTTGTATCCAATGGCTTCGTTACTTTCATTAAGATATGCTTCAATAAGGCGAACAATATTTTTCATCATCAAGTCTTCTTCATTATATATTGGCTCATCAACTTGACCTATATCCTTTTGCAACTGATCGACACCTATCAAGTAATTATTTAACCTTGTTGAACTTTTTGATGTCAAAAAACCAAGCAAATCTGCATCAAGGCTATTCATTCTTGATTCTACCTGTGAAAGATAAATATGTTTTTCAAACATTCCTTGAATTTCTCCTTTGTATCGTTCCATAATACTTAGAGAGTACATACTTAATAGAGCCATTAAAAGGATAATGCCTAATGAGTACATCATCATATTATTTTTGATTGAACCGAATTTACTGAGTTTTGGCATTTTCTTCACTCTTTTCTCGCAACATCGAATCCACATTGCTTTGCTCAATCACCTGAATGGATGTGTTAAAGTAATTACTGACAAACGCACTGGTCTTATACTCATAAAAAGCATCAATAACTTTTTCTCCAATGTCGCGATAATCTGTTACAATAGATGCTTCGATAATATTTCCTTTTTTAATACTTTCAAGAATCTCTACCTCATCTCCATATCCAATAAGGCTCACTTGACTGACAAGGTTATTATCCACAAGTACCTGTACGACACCTAAGGTGTTGGATGTATTTGTACAAAAAATACCGTTGATATCTGGATTTGTTTTCATTAAATTCGTTGCTATAATTTCGGCGCTTAGAACCCCTTCTTCTGTATATAGAACATGTTCTAAGGAAATATCCGGATACTTCTTTAGAATATCTTTAAATCCTAAAACTAAAAGACTATCATCAATATCCGGATATTCTTCATAGCTTCTAGGTTCAATAACGGCTATTTTCCCAGAAGTACCTACAGATTTTATCATCGCTTGTGCCGCAATCTCACCAATTGTATAACGATTAACTCCGACGTATGTAATTCGCTGACTCGCAGGCAAATCTTCATTCATCGTAATTACCGCAATACCCTCCGATGACAACTTGTTAATCATGGCAATCACCTCTGCATCATAATATGCATGGATAATTAAACCATCGACCTGATTATATAAGGCTAATTGCATATTTTCTAAAAGCTGGTCCCGATAGTTTGCCCCTTCGATAGAGATAATCTCCGTTGCCACACGGTACTTTTCACTCTTTGCATCAACACCACGTATGAACTCTTCGCTATAGGCTTGATTCGCCCCATCCAAAAGAATCATTACATGATACGTTGCGCTTTCATTTTCTCCCCAATAATATTCATCTGTTGATGATTTGGTTAACTGATAAGATATATAGAATCCGGCAAATAAAGCCATACTAAGTGAAACCATCAATATGCCCATGACCCAAAAGAATATATGTTTATTTTTGATTTTAGTTAACATGGATCCTCTCCTTTATTCAAGCACTTCTTCTATTCTATCATGTTATCGTATAACAAAATTAATCGATATTAGCATTTTTTTATGGTATGATATAAAAGCTATATTTATATATTAGGAGATGCCTATGAATTTTACAATTATCCATCAGGAAAAAAAACTACCCTCTTTTTATTCTAATGCCATCAAAGAATATCACAAACGCCTGCAGCGCTACTGCAAAATCCAACTGATTTCGTGTTCTTCTGATGCCGCTATCGCCAAAAAAATGGCTGCATCCGCCTATATCATCGGTATATCCGTGAATACTTCCACCTATACCTCCGTTGATTTTGCTCACTACTTATCCCAACTTGGAATTAGCGGGAACTCTCGCCTCACCCTTATTATTAATCCCTCCGATGCTATCTTAAACCAGTGTAACGCCCATATCGCACTCTCGGCGTTAGTTAATGAACCTGGTGTTATCCTCACCCTTTTATTTGAACAAATCTATCGAGCATATAGAATCAACTTAAACCAAGCTTATCACAAGTAATCTCTTATTTCCGCTATTTTTTGAACAAGAATCAAGCGCATCAATTGATGCGGAAACGTCATCTTTGAAAAAGAAATTGCTGTATTGGAGCGTTTTAACACCGCTTCACTGAGTCCCAATGACCCGCCAATAACAAAGCAAATTCTGTCTTTATTGGTTTTACCGGCTTTTTTTATAACTTTTATAAAAGCATCTGTTGTCACTTCTTTTCCTAATATCTCTAAAGTAATAACATACATATCGTCTTTAATCACACGTAATAGCTTTTCACCCTCATGGTCTTTGACCTGTTCTTCCATTGCAACAGATAGATTTTCCGGTGCCTTTTCATCATCCATCTGAATAATGGATACGGGTATCGTCTTTTTAATCTCTCGTATATAATGTTCGATCCCAGTCACCAGGTATTTTTCCTTGATTTTGCCTACACATACAATTACTATTTCCACACAAACCTCTTTTCACTTGCTTATTTAACTATTGGTTTAACTGTTGGTCTAACTTAAGCTGTCGAATAAATTGAGCAGCTACCCGGCCAGACATTTTCCCGTGTCGCATCGCAAAGATTCGTGCCTCCTTTAAGATCAACTCTTCATCCATCTGGACACCTTCTTTTTTTGCCATGGATTGTACCATGAGAAAATATTCTTTTTGATCTAGATTTTCATAAATTAATGTCAGTCCAAATCGATCCGATAGGGAGGTCATTTCTTGAATAAAATCTTGAAGATGAATATCGTTTTCCCGTTCGGTACGAATTTCTTTTATCAGGTGACGTCGGTTTGATGTTACATAAAAGACAATATGGGAAAAATCATCTAAAATACTGCCTTCAATAAAAGATTTTAAAAACTTATACTCGTCTTCATTGGCTTCAAAAGATAAGTCATCAATAAAAATAATAAACTTGAACCCCTGATTTTTTAAAGTATTTAGAACTTTAGGCAAATACATCAATTGTCCTTTTTGCATTTGTATTAAGCGTAGACCTTGATGCGCAAAAAGCTTTGCCACTGTTTTAACCGAAGTCGACTTCCCTGTCCCACTTCCTCCGACAAGAAGCGCATGTTGACTTGCGTAGCCTTCAACAAAAGCTTTTGTATTATTATACAAGGCTTGTTTTTGCCTTTCATATAAATATATCTGCTCCCACCCTAAGGTAACAACACTTTCAACCCCTGAAAATTCAAGTGTATCCCCTTGAACTTTTACCAAAAATCCATGGTCAAAGCTAAACTGACCCACACCATATGTTTTTAGGAGCTTCACAAAAGCTTCTGCTTTTCCTTTTCGCTCTCCTTCTTTGAATGTTGCAAAAAAATTCAGATAAATCTGTAGGGTAGGCTTCAACTTATTGTTGGATTCTTTTTCCATCTTTGCCAATATATAGCGTTCATCTTTCGATTGTTTTGCCAAGGCTTTTAAGTCGAGGGATAAGATATCAAAAAGAATGGTCAAATCATTGTCTACGCAACTGAGCTGATAAGCACTTAGACTCTCTTGATGAATAAGTTGCATCACTTTTTCTTTTGCATCATGAATCATATGAAAGAGAATGTATTCCGAAAAATTTTGATTTTTATTTAAAAGCAAACGAATAAGTTCAAAGTATTTATCCTGTTTTTCTGTCGCTTCAATAAGCTGTTTGACACAAATAAGAACAGGGTCCTCTATTAGATAGTCAAAAATGGTTAACTGGTTTAATTTTAATTGCATCGCTCGTCTCCTTATGCCTTAATCATAGTACTTTTATTATATACGTCTCCTGCCAATCCTACAATATTACATTTATATTAAAATGCGCAAAACAGCTAGTTAATAAAACAAGTTTTTGATATGATTAGATTAATATACTTGAAAGGGAATGTGAAATGAAAATTAACTGGAATCGAAAATATAATACTGTCGCCGTCTACGTTATTCTTGTTTTTTTAATTTGCTATGGCATTTATAAAGTCACCAACAGTTGGGATCAAACCAACACTGCTTTTAGTGTTATTCTTAAAACACTGTCACCATTTATCTATGCATTAACCATCGCCTATTTTTTGGACCCTCTTGTTCAAAGAATTGAATTCACCTTTTTTAAAAAAATTAAAAGCGAGAAAATCCAACGTGGTCTTTCCATTTTTTCAGCTTATATTGTTGTTATCAGTTCCATTGTTATTCTCCTTTCTTTTATCGTACCGCAACTTATCTCAAGTGTCCAGGAAATCGCAAAGCTTCCCGGTATTTATCTACCAATGATTGATAAGTTTTTAAGTCAAGATACGCTGCCCATCTTTGATACAGATTATTATATCGATATGACTTTTATCAACCGCTATTTCAACGATAACATAAAAGAAACTATTGCCTCGCTTTCAAATATGGTACAAAACTTTGCCCCAAAAATACTTACCTATCTCTCAAGTTTTGCGTCAGCGCTTATGAACATTCTTCTTGGGTTTATCATCGCTATCTATCTTTTGTTAACTAAGGAAGCCGGACTACGTACAGCAAGAAAAGTTGTTCTGGCTATTTTCCCTGCAAAGCACGCCATTAACCTAATCAACCTTGGAAAAGAAAGTAATGAGATCTTTATCAACTTTATTATTGGGAAACTTTTAGATTCTCTGATTATCGGTATCATCGCTTTTGTGGTTTTAGTTATCTTTAACTTTCAATATGCGCTACTACTTAGTGTCATCATTGGCGTAACGAATATTATTCCATATTTTGGGCCTTTTATTGGTGGTATAATCGGCTTTGTTTTATTGTTATTTATCAATCCGGTTCAAGCAATTTGGTTCATGGTTTTTGTTCTGATTTTGCAACAGTTTGACGGTAATATTCTAGGTCCAAAGATTTTAGGAAATTCTACAGGTTTATCTCCTTTTTGGGTTATTTTTGCAATTATCGTCTTTGGAAAATTCTTCGGATTCGTCGGAATGTTTATCGGTGTTCCCATTGTTGCCGTTCTAAAAAATATCATCACACGACAAGTTGATCGACTATATGATCAACGAATGAAAACATTATAATTCTAATTAAACTTTTCCACTTAAAAATGAAAAAACAGACTTATTCACATCAAATTTTCTGAAAAATCAAGAAAATTGTGGATAAGTCTGTTTACTGTGTGGATTACTTGTACGATTTTTGAACATTTTCGCCTATTTTAGGATTTTTAATCCACAATTATCATCGCTTGACTTCCCATTGATTCCCAGCCACGACGAAAATCTTCTTTGGGTTTTTTATCAATTCGAGCTTTTGAAGGGTCACTATAATACACATGCTTCTCATCAAATCCCATGACAACCACACTATGTTCTTGATATGTTACTTCCATATAACCCGATGGCGTCTTCCACACTTGTTTGCTGTGGTCTTGTACTTCTTGATAACGATTTGGCGTTATAATTAGCACGGGCATATCATTGGCTACAAGACCTAGTAATTGTTCAAAACTTATACCACTGACTGCCTTTGCCCGATTTGAGACATATTTTTCTGCAAGTTCTTGGATTGGCTTAATATAGACACCTAATCCCGGTTTTGATGTGTCGGATGCGCTACCCGAAAATTCCAAATGCATGTCCGCAAAATGAACAAACCCATTTTTAATTTCATAATTATCGGGTGAAGTCTTAACCTGAGCATTTAATGTGAGCTTTGAGGGTGCATCATCTACATACCGATTCAATAAAATACTTAATGCCGTCACTTCACATCCTCTTGGAAGCTCAGGGCGCTGAGGAATAATTATAATATCATCTAAGTAAACCTGTTCTCTTAAATCTTTATTGTTAAATATTTCTGTCAATTCACCTGAATTGTTTTTCACATTATACTTCCAATGATAAATTGTATAGTCTTTTTTGTTTTGCCCATATATAAAAGCTTCATCTAGGTTTATCGTATAATATTGTGTGCCTTTTATATGGTCTGAAACAACATAAACATCTAGAGGAGGCATCTTGCGAAATTGAAAATAATCATTGTCCTTATATGATGTCGATACGCTCACCGCGTGAACCATTGCAGCTTCTCTAACTTTTGAACTAACAATCACCGGACTTTCCAATCGCTCCTGCCCATTTTTCAACGGAAAATCTAAGTACACATATTCCTCAACATCCATAAAATGTACACGTGAGTTTCGATAACTCTCGGCTTTGGCTACATGCATGGTCATGATATCCACTTTATATTTATTTTCTGTATCATCTAGATAGATATCGCTAAAGTAATACCCCTGCCCATAATCCGATGCATCGTATGTTTTTATCCGGTCCCCTTGTTGATTATATTGGTTGATTGTATGATATGGGAATACGACATTACCGTTTAGATACTCGTATGTATCTTCAATCGCATATTCCCCAACAAAAATCTGACCTTCAATTACATCCAGCAGATGCTTATAGCTTCCTAATTCGAACAGATTCGTATAATGCAGCTCGCGTCCTGACAGATCCACAATATGTATGGTATTGGTATACTTATCCATGTTATCGTCCCAATAAATAAGTCCATTGTCTCCATCCAGCTTGCCTTTAATAAATGTCTCGACGTAGGAAAATTCTTGCACATCAAAATCCAGTCGATACAGCGACTGTTCATAAAGGATGTAAAGCATACGTTCCTGACTATTATAGTAAAACATTTCATTAAGCTTCGTTGCCATTTTCCGGTAATCCTCAGGATTTTCAATCATCCCTAAGGAATAAAGTATGGGTTCTTCTTGCATGTCATATCTATAAAATGCAATACCACTACGCCCGTAATTTGGACTCGCATCTTGAATATATCCATAGACTAAAAAATTCACTTCGCCTTTATTCGAGACTTCAAATATTTCTATACCATGCTCTATACTCTCATCATAGATATAGTCACTATTTAATCGATCTAAGCGATATACCTCATACATCATTTCTACTTGTGTATCATACAAGTAGGCTTCATTAGAATTGTAAATCACTTCAAAACGATTATTCGGACTTTTTATTATTTGACGATTCTCTCGCTCACCAAATGCTCCCAAATACCATCCTCCATGCTCACTAGAATAGTAATAGCGCTGTTTTTCTTGAACACTACTCTCTAATGCTTCTAACGTCATGGTCTCATAATCAACTGCAAATTTTTTTACGATATCCAGTGAATGAAAACCCGTATCTTCTCGTTTAGCGCCCACATAGTTCACCTGAATATACATCTGCTGATCTTGATTAGACTCAATACGCAATTGTTCTATTCCCATAGGCATAATTCCAGCTGTGGTGTTAAACTTCTCAAGCTCTTCATGCACATAGGATATTCCCAAGCGGTTTTGACTTTTCTCAACATATAAAAAAGGAAGATAGTAGTGAATCTTCGTGTCTTTGCCCATCGTTTCAATATCGATATAATAGGTCTCGCCTAACAGCAAATTAATATTTTCACCTGTGGCGATATGATATAGTGTATTGTCCGGTATCAGTTGACTGGTAAATATCTTCTCATTTTTTTTATTATAAATAGATACATCAACCGGATCTTTACCAATCCATGTTGATGTATCTTCGGTTGTAAATGTAAAACTTAACCCAGAAGCATCCATTTGAATCTTCTCTTTTGAAAAGTTCTCAAATCCTTTTTGCGTTAAGTTGCCGAAAGTTGGTTGATACAAGCTTTCTGATTCGTATACCCACAATACCGGAATCTTATCATCACCTGTGGCTGACGCATGTATAAGTTGATTGCTGCTAGCATCATCATTTTGACATCCGCCTAAAGCAAGCAATGATACCATCATTATAAGTAACAGTTTATTTATTCGCATAGCAAGTTCTCCTTATAGTTCTCCTAAATAAAACATACTACTTTATATATCGACCACTTTCGAGAAAAACTTATTTCTTTTTAATAAAGTACTTTTTTTTCTTACGTTTTGATCGCTCGTTGACTTGACTCCAAAAATAATCTGAGTTCAAGTTTTCATTGCGGCAATATTGGTTAATTTGATGATACTCTCGAATTCTATCCATAATTTTCTCCCTTTTATGCAAAGGCACTAAACTGTGCCATGTACAAATCATAATAATGACCTTTTTCTTTTAATAGTTGCTCATGACTTCCCGATTCTTTGATTCCTTGTTCATTAATCACAAAAATCCGGTCAGCCTTTTGAATTGTTGATAGGCGATGGGCAATAATAAATGATGTTCTTCCTTTGAGTAACGATTCAATTCCTTTTTGCACCAAGCGCTCTGTTGTCGTGTCAATACTTGATGTCGCCTCGTCAAGTATAAGTATTTTGGGCTTTGCAATCATCGTACGTGCAAAGGCAATTAACTGGCGTTGTCCGACAGATAACTTCGACCCTTTTTCATTGATAACGGTGTCATAGCCTTCCTCCAGCTTCATAATAAATGCATGTGCATGCACAGCCTTTGCTGCCTCAATAACTTCTTCATCCGTTGCATCTAATTTTCCGTAGCGAATATTTTCGCGAAGACTTCCTGAGAATAAGAAAGTATCTTGCGTCATAATCCCCATTTGGCTTCGAAGACTTTCAACGGTTACCTGCTTGATATCGTATCCATCAATAAAAATCTGTCCGGAATCGATATCATAAAACCGGCAAATCAAGTTAACAATCGTCGACTTCCCACCACCGGTAGGTCCAACAAGCGCAATGGTTTCCCCTTCTTTAACATGAAAGGACAGGTCCTTAAGCACCTCAACCTCTTGATCATATGCAAACGTCACATTGTCAAATCGTACATCCCCTTGAATGGTTGGTAACCATACAGCTTCTTTGGCATCGACAAGGTCAGGTTCAATGTCAAGGATTTCAAAAATACGTTCTGCACCTGCAATATTGGTAATCAATTGATTATAAAAGTTACTTAAGTTCATAATTGGATTCCAAAACATCGAAATATAGGAGATAAACGCAACCAATAGCCCAACGGTGATCTCTCCCGTATCTAACAAGCTCACACCCAAGTAGAAGACCAACACGGTACCTACGCCCCAGCTCATCTCAACCATCGGCCAAAACATATCGTTTAACTTGACCGCATGCATAAACCCATGTTTAATATCTGCAAGCAATGTATGAAAGGTTTTACTTGTCTGCTCTTCTGCCGTAAAACTTTGGACAACGCGAATACCTGAGAAGGCTTCATGCGTAAATGCATTCATATTTGCATTTTTCTTTCGCATTGCCTGCCAGCGTTTATGCGCTCGCACCTCAACAAACCACATTCCTACGATTAAAAACGGAAGTAATGTAAGCGCTGTCAGTGCCAACTGTGCATGAAGAATCAGCATAATGATAAATACAACGATTACCGTTGCAAAATCAGGTAAAAGGGTAATAACACTGTTATTAAGAACATCTTTTAATGAATCCACATCTCCAATAACTCGTGCCAGTATTTTTCCTACTGGACGATGATCAAAGAAGTTAAAGGATAGCTTTTGAATATGTTCATACAACTCTTGGCGAATCTCCATAAGAACCTTATTGGATACTTGCCCCATAATTTGTGTTCTTTTTCGAATACATAACGCTGCAATGAGATTGATGACTACAGCAATACCTGCAACCATAATCAATCCTTTGAAATTTTTTGCAACAATGTAGTCATCGATTGACATTTTAATCAATAGTGGGTTGGCTGCCGTCACACTCAAAATGACAAGCATGAGTCCAAGTACTTTGATAATTTGTGTTTTATAATTTCGCATGTAAGAAAACAAGCGCTTAATTGTAACGATTTTTAATACATGTTTTGTCGTTTCATCTTCTCTAAAGTTATTAATTGGCATAAGCTACCTCTCCTTCATATTGTTCTATAAAGGTCTCGTAATATCGCCCTTTAAGTCCAAGCAAGTGTTGGTGGGTTCCTCGTTCAACAACCTTTCCTTCCTCAAGAACAATGATTTCATCCGCCTCTTTTACTGCTGAAATCCGATGTGCTACAATGATTTTAGTACGATTTTTCAACTGCTTGATTTCTTGCTGGATACGTAATTCCGTCTCCATATCAAGCGCAGATGTACTATCATCAAACACAAGAATTTCTGCATCTTTGGCTAGCGCTCTGGCAATGGATATTCTCTGTTTTTGTCCACCCGATAAGCCAATGCCTCGCTCTCCGATAACTGTGCTATAGGATCCATCCATACGTTCAATAAATTCATGGGCCTGGGCACTAATTGCTGATTTCGTCAGCACATCTTCTTGTGTTTTTTTCTGATCTCCAAATAGAATATTTTCTTCAATCGTATCACTAAACAAGAAGACTTCTTGCATAACTACTGAAATATGACTGCGCAGATTTCGCATCGCATAATCTTTGACATTCATTCCGTCAATTTTAACTTCTCCTGCACTTGTATCGTAAAAACGTGTCAAAAGATTAATAATCGAACTTTTTCCGGAACCTGTTGCTCCCATAATTGCTAATGTTTCATTGGGTTTTACTGTGAAGCTTACATCATCAAGAACTGTTTTCTCTCCAAGTTTTAGTCCCACATGTTTAAATTCTACTTGCCCACTTATGCGCTCTACCGTTTTAGCATTTAGGGCATTTTTGATTTCACTTTCACATTCAAATACATTGTTAATACGTTTGGATGATGCAATCGCTTCTGCAATAACATTACTTAACCAGCCAATGTTGCGCATCGGCCACATAACCATCTGTGTGTAACCTGAAAACTTAACAAGTGTCCCTATACTAAGTTCTTCTCCAATGACCAATGCACCTCCAAAGGTAATCACCAGCACCGGCAACAGATTACTGATAAATTCAATCTTTGGATAAAAAATACTCCAAATCTTTGCTTGTCTAAAGTTTAAGTCATAATACCCTTGATTTTTTTCTAAGAACTTTTTTATTTCATATTTCTCTCTTGCAAAGGCTTTAACTAAACGAACGCCTGCGATATTCTCTTGTGCCGTTGAATTCATAAGTGCATTTTGCTCACTAATTTTCTCATATGTTTCACCAATGCTTCGCTCTAACTTCAGCGCCAAATATGCTAAAATCGGCAAGGTAATAAAAGCAATGATAGACAAACTTAAGCTAATACGCACCATCAATACGGTAGCTATGACTAGCGTAACAAACGATTCAATAACCAGCATCACACCAAAGCTTGTCGCATGCCATATTTTATCTGCATCTTCTTTAATTCGTGTCATCAGCTCTCCTGTGTTTTTCGAATCAAAAAAGCTATAACTTAAGCTTTGAATATGATCAAAAATATCTTGTCTAAGTGCTGTGACAAAACGTACACTTCCATAGTCAAATAACATCTCTTTCGCATATCCCATGATCGCTCGCCCAATCGTTATGACAATTAATAGCATACTTAAATATTTAAATATCTCTTTGTCTCCCGCCACAATTACTTCATCAATGATTCGACCAGTAATGATTGGATTAAACATATCCATAAAGACACCAAAGCCCATGGCGAGGATGCCAAGTCCATATATCCATTTGTTTTGTTTTAAATACTTTAATAATCTCTTCATATCGCTACCTCCCTTTTATGTCTCTCTATGTAATGTGTCCTTCTTTAGCACATGCCTAAAGTAGGATGTTGCTCTAATATAAAAAACCATGAGCATCTGCCCATGGCTAAAAAACGTCAAAAAAGCCATGGGTTTATACCCATGGCTCAATACATTCATATGCTTATCTATATATGGTTTATATCCATATACCGATTAATGTGTACCTAGTCTCTGACTTTATACACAACTACATAGACCAATGTTGAGGTAGGGTATATCTTGTTTCAAATTCACTGCAAGTTGCTTGTGTTCAATAATTAAGTTCTTCATTTTCCTACCTCCTTTTCTATAATGTGTGTGTTATTTCCTTTTACAGAATATCATCATGTTTAATCCTTGTCAATCTTTTTTTGTAAAATATTTGCAAAAGGATTATTAAACGGTTCATTCTTTTGGTCACTTTTCTTTAAATAACGTTGAACTTCCTTCTTTGACATCGTTTTTTTACTCTTATCTTTTCTCGTGTTAAAGGCTGCTAATTTTTCTTTATATCCACAACGGCACACAAAGGTTTCTTGCCCTTTATCCCCCACCAGTTCCATCTTCTTATGGCACTGAGGGCATCTTGCATTCGTCGTCTTTGAAAGATTTTTTTTGTAGCCGCATCCACGATCTTGACAGACTAGTTTTTTTCCATATTTATTCTTGATAACAAGAAGTTTCTGGCCACATTGTGGACAGCTTTCACTGGATAGGTTTTCATGCTTGAATTTTTTTTCACTTTGCTTGATTTCACGTACGATTTGTTTTGTTAATTTTATGATATCATGAAGAAAATCTTGTGCGCTACGTTCACCTTTTGCAATGTATTCTAAATCTTTTTCCCATTTTGCAGTAAGTTCTTTTGAACGGATGGCATCAGGCACCAAATCCAGGAGTTGTCGCCCTGTTTTGGTTGTACGTAAATATTTCCCTTGATGTTCCACATAGAAGTTACTTATTATCTTTTCGATAATATCACTACGGGTTGCTACTGTACCAAGTCCTGCCTGTTCCATCTCATGAAGCAAGTCTCCTTCCGTCAAGTAACTTGGCGGTTGAGTTTTTCCTTCACTTAATGTCACATAAGCATTTGCTATTGTTTCTCCATCGGACCGCTTCAAAATATCTGGTGGATTTTGCATTATTGTTTTTTGTATTTTTTTCCACCCAAGATTAACGTCTACTTGAGTTTTACCTATAAAATGTGCATCACCGATAACTGCAACCAGTTCAATATCCATATATTCATAGGGTGCCATTAGCACTGCCAAGAATTTTTCTACAACAAGATTATATATTTTTGTTTCATGGTTATTAAATGCTGTATAATTTGGGCGTTCTTCCGTTGGGATAATCGCATGATGATCGCCAACTTTTTTATTATCCACATACGATGGATGCCCTTTTAACGGTCCACGTGCAATCTCTTTACACGCTTCTTTATACGGCGTTTGTCTGAGTGCACGCACTCGTTCATCCAACGTTCCCACAATGTCCGTTGTCAAATACTTTGAATCTGTCCGAGGATACGTTAAGACCTTGTGTTTTTCATAAAGGCTCTGCATCGCATTTAATGTCTGCTTGGCAGACATATCATACAGTCGATTGGCATCCCGTTGAAGTAGGGTCAAATCGTACAAACCACTTGCATAAGCTTTTTTATTTTTCTTGCGGATATGCTTAATCTTCACTTCTTTTGACTGACAATTTTCTTTTAACTGTTTTGCTTTATCTTTACTAAAGATACGGCTTTGCTTTGTTTTTTCATCCATCCAACGACAAGTTATCCCGTCAATGGTGAACTCCAATTCATAAAAAGATTTGGGTACGAAGCTTTGTATCATTTGTTCACGTCCATACACCAAATCTAGCGCAGGCGTTTGCACCCGACCTAGAGATAGACTTGCATTATGCTTCATGGATAAGGCTTTTGTCCCATTTAAGCCTACAATCCAATCCGCTTTTGCACGTGCTTGTGCCGCTTCATATAGATTGTCATATTTGTGTCCATCCACCAATCGCTTAAAGCCTTCTTTTATCGCTTTGTCTGTTACTGATGAAATCCATAGACGTTGAATCGGTTTTTTTATGTGTGCATAATCAAGTACCCAACGTGCTACAAGTTCACCTTCTCGCCCTGCATCTGTTGCTATGACAATCGTCTTAACATCCGATCGCTCCATAAGTTTCTTCACTAGATAATATTGCTTTTTTGTCTGACTGATGACTTCTAGTTTAAACGGATCGGGAATTACCGGCAACCGCTCCATTGTCCATTGTTCAAAAGGCACACCATATTTTTCCGGTGATGCCAATGTAACTAAATGTCCCAACGCCCACGTAACGACATATCTATCATTTTCAAAAAATTTTCCACCTTTACTCTGGCAGCCAAGCGCTTCGGCGATACTTCTACCCACCGAAGGCTTTTCTGCAAATACAAGTGTTTTATTCATGTTATTCCATCCCAACTATGCATGTCTATGTGCATTTTTTTTAGCCAAACGTTTTTCCTGTTTCGCCTGTCTTTTTGACAAATGTTTCATGTGTCTATCATCAAATATTGTATACACAACTGGAATAAAAATCAAGGTTAATACTGAAGAAAGTATTAATCCCGAGATAACAACGGTTCCCATGGATGCTTGAAGTTCCGCTCCTTCTCCAATTCCTAAGGATAAAGGCACCAACCCAAGGATTGTTGTAAGGGATGTCATCATGATTGGACGTAATCGTATCGGTCCTGCATTAAGAATCGCTTCTTCGCGGCTTTCTCCTAAACTACGTCGGGTATTAATATAGTCAATTAGAACAATCGCATTATTAACCACAATACCGGAAAGCATAATCAATCCAATAATTGAGGTTACATTAAGGGTTCGGTTAGTAATCAATAGTCCCAATAAGCCTCCTGCAAAAGCCAATGGTGTTGACATCATAATAATAAATGGCATCAACAGTGACTCAAATTGAGATGCGATAATCATATACACTAGAATGACCGCTAGAATTAATGCAAGGCCCAAATCACTAAATGCTTCAACCATCTCTTGGTTTTGTCCACCAAAGTCAACGTTATAGTCACTTGGAAGATGTAGTGCTTCAATACGATCTCGAATGTCTTTTGATACTGAACCTAAATCCCTTTGATAGATATCTGCTGAAATGGTAATATAACGCGCTTGGTCACTTCGATTAATTGCAATCGCACTGACTTCTTCTGTAATGTCCGCAATCATTTCAAGAGGAACAGCTCCACCCATCGGTGAACTAATCTCTAGTTGTTTTAAATTTTCAATGCTCTCACCGTAGCGATTATCACCTTCAATAACCACATCAAGTTCTTCACCTTCAACTTTATATCGAGTCGCTACACGTCCGTCAAGCATTGCTTTTACTGCACTAGAGACTTGAGCCGTTGTAAGTCCAAATCTTGCCGCGTCATCATCGCGCAAGCGAATAGCTACTTGAGTAATCGGATCATCCATACTGCTGGATACATTTCGTGTTCCTTCAACTTTTTTGATTTCGTCAACAAGTTGATCACCCACTTGCTTTAGTCCATCAAGGTCATCGCCTTTAACCTGAATAGATATAGGACTTCCACCGGTCATCATCCCCATAGAGCTTAATGATTGAACGGTAAAAATAGCACCTGGAATATCTGCAACGCGCCTTTCAACTTCATCAACAACATCAAACACGCTCTCATCACGATCTGCCAAAGGTACCAACACCCCATTAATCGTTCCTACATTTGCATCTGAACTAAGGAAACTATTTCCTGATGTTGTTGAAAAAAGATACTCTAAACTTTCAATATCCTTAATGCGTTCAACAACTTCCATCATCATGGCATCCGTTTCTTCGACTTTTGCCCCGGCTTCCAATTCAACACCTATGGTGAACATTCCTTCATCCGACTCCGGAATAAATTCCATTCCAATAAATGCTGTTGAAATAATACTGGTTACAAAGGTAACAACGGCAATCATAACAACACTTTTTTTATGTTTTAATGACCATGCTAATAATGATCGATATTTTTGTTCTATTCCTTTGTAAATCTTATCGGATCGGTCTAATACTGCTCCAATAAATTTGAACCGTGTTACGTGATGCTCTCCTTCAAACTCATCAACAACTAAAAGTTTTGACGAAAGCATAGGAATCAATGTTATCGCGACAACAAGGGAAGATACTAAGGAAAATGTAACTGTCAATGCAAACTCTCTAAACATAATTGAGGTAACACCTTCAACAAAGACCATTGGCAAGAAAACCGCAATTGTTGTTAATGTAGACGCCGTTACTGCCATGGCAACTTCTGAAGCCCCTTTAATTGCTGCTTCTTTTTTCTCATAGCCTTCTTGAACAAACCGATATATATTTTCAAGAACAACAACGGAGTTATCGACCAGCATTCCGATTCCAAGGGCTAGTCCCCCAAGGGTCATAATATTCAACGTAATATCTGCAAAATATAGCAAAATTGCTGTTGAAATCACCGATATCGGCATTGATAATCCAATAATCAATGTACTGCGGAAGCTTCGCAAAAAGATCAGAAGGATAATGACAGCCAGGATTCCACCAATAATTGCATTTTGCCCTACTTGGCTAATTGTATCTTTAATATACTCCGATTGATCGAGAATAACTTTAAGATTATATGGGCTTGTCTCATCGAGTTGTTGAATTTCCTTTAGTACATCATTCGCAACGGCTACCGTATTAACCCCTGATTGTTTTTGGACGGCAACACTAACCGCTTCTTCTCCATTGACTTTGGTTATGGATTCCAAATCTTCTTGAGATAATTTTACATCTGCTACATCCGACAGACGTACAATCCCACCAGTTGGAGTTGTCAACGGAATGCGTTGAATTTCTTGAATGCTCTCAAACTCACCTACAGTTCGAAGCAAAAAGCTTTTATCTCCTTTACTCACTGTCCCTGCCGGTAGGTTAATGTTTTCTGCTGCCAGCATGCTTGCTAATGTATCAAGGCTGAGTCCATAAGCATCCATCTTTTGTGTATCTACTTTGACAGATACATATTCATTAAACCCTCCAGAGACGCTAACGGATGCGACCCCTTGAACACGTTCAATTGCAGGTTTTACAACATCATCGGCATAAGCTTGTAGCGTAGCTACATCTGCTCCTGAAATCGACATCTGAATAATTGCTTCTGAGTTAACATCAATTTGCATAACCATCGGGTCACTGGCTCCATCAGGAAGCATCCCTTTAACCAAGTCGACTTTTTCACGTATATCTAGCGCTGCAAAATCCATGTCGGTCCCAAACTTAAATTGGATAACGACAATAGATGTTCCTTCCATGGTCATGGATTGAATTGTATCAATATTGGATACTGTTCCAACAGCCTCTTCAATTGGTCGTGTAACCAATGTCTCAATTTCTTCCGGTCCAACATTTGAATAAGATGTACTTACAATAGCAACCGGTATTTCAATATTGGGAAAAAGGTCAATGGGAAGTCGTGTGGCTGAGACCATACCAAACAAAACAATCACAAGGATGAACATGACCGTAGTTACCGGTCGTTTTACAGCTATTGAGGAAACCTTCATTATTCATCCCCCCTTATCACGTTCAGCTCAGTCTCTTCATTAATAAGGCCTGCTCCTTTTGTGATGACTACATCTCCTTTTGATAAACCTTGAGTAATTTCAACTTCATATCCTGTATCAATACCGATTTGTACAGTTACAGGTTCTGCTTTACTTTCACTGACCAATCGGTAAACAACATATCCATCATCATGTTGCAATACCGCATCCGATGGTACTGTAAGCGCTTGTTCGCTTTTTTCGTTAATGACTTTGATAGTTGCAAACATACCCGGTCGAATACGTCCATCACTGTTTTCTATGGTCACTTCAATCGGATAAAGACGCGTTGCACTGTTTGCTGATAAAGACACGCCTGTAACCTCACCTGTAAAAGGCTCTTCATAGGATCCAACCATCACTTGAAGTTGATCGCCTTTATTTATTTTACTTACGGTTTCAGGTGTTACCGATGCAGTAACTTTAATCTGCATAAGGTCTTCAATCACAATCGCTGCTTGTTGATTGGTCGCCATTGCATTTTCTGTTAAATTGAGAGCAGTAACATATCCATCAATTGGTGCTGTCACTTCTAAATCATTTAAAGTATCAAGTGCTATCTGATAACCTTCTTGTGCCATATCAATTCCTACAGCTGCCTGACCATAAGATGCACTCGCTTGATTCTCTCCAAGTCTTGCCTGGTTTAAGGCTTGTTCTGCTTGTTCTAATTGTTTTTTCAAGATTGTAAGTGACTCTGGAGATGCCTGCAACCGAATCTGTTCGTACTCGACTTCAGAAATAACCCCTTGTTCATAAAGCTCTTTGTTTTTTTCCAGATTATCTACAGCGAACTCATAGTTTTCTAAGTTCATTTCATAGTTGCTTTTTGCAAGTTCATAGGCAAGCTCTGCAGTTTTTATACTTTCTCTAGCACTATTTATCCCCACATTGGCTTGCGCTGCTGCTGCACTTGCTTGTTCAACAGACAACTGAGCTTGTTTGACTTGATTTTCAACATCACTTGGGTCAAGGCTAAAAAGAACTTGTCCTTGTGTTACATAGTCGCCCACAGCAATGTGAATATTGTCAACATCTGCCGGAACAGGTGCCATGACAGGTACGGTTGCTTTTGCATAGGTACTTCCGATTAAGTCGATATAGGTTTCAACCTTTTGCGTCTTTGCCGCCTCTGCTTCAACGGTTACTGACTTAATGACGCTTTCTTCGCTACCACCTTGATTGTTATCCATTACTCTTGGAATCACTATAATGCTAATGATTGCCAATACAACGAATATAGTTATTAATTTCTTCATCGCTTATCCTCCTAAATGTCTCGTTATTATCGCGCATGTCTCTTAACGTACGTATGATACTTTTAATATTTAACTCTGTATGTTGAAACATGTTCTTCATGAAAGTGTAATCATCAACGGATTCTTCCAATATAACAAGAATACTCTCCACTATTGCAGCTGCCGTGGCCCTCAGGTAAATCTTTGTATCGACAAGGTCTTCTAGATCACTAAACTCCTTTTTCAAAAGAGCCTTGGCTTGCTGATGTACGTGTTCTACAAATACCTGCTTCACATTTTCATACTTAGTTCCTTCATTTCGTAAAAACAGTAAAAACAGTTCTTCCCGATAAATGACATGTGCATTGATAAGAATATCTAAAAGTTCTTGATTTAACAAAATATTCGCATCCAATAAAGGAAAATCAAAATCATCCATCGATTTTTTTTCTTTTTCAAATAGCTCTACAACAGGTTGAACGAGTTCATCGAATAAACTTTCTTTGTTTGCGTAGTATCGATATAAATTCCCTGTTGACACATTTGCCACTCGACTGATTTCACGCATCGAAGTTTTAGCATAACCTGAGACCATAAAACATTGCTTTGCTGCCTGCTTAATATTGTCTCTAACTTCTTCTTTTAAGACTTGCATACAATAGTAAACCTCCGTTCATTATTCAACGTTATTTTAGTTTACCACCCTAAGGTATCGAATTCAATTAAAATTTTATTAAATGTAAATTAAAAAAAGTGGCTACGCCACTTTTATTCTTTCTCACTCTTTTCCATTGTCCACTGATTTTCATTCGCATGAAGTTGCAATGTCAGCGCATTCACCGAATAATATATTTCCAACATCGCTACACCTAATGAGGCGGCAATAAAAATCAAACTCAACGCAAACATATACGTTGCAACATTATCGATATGAAGTAAGATTAAAAATATACTCACAACATTAATCAAAAAGCCTCCGATTGCAAGAATCTGCATATTCCGAATATATTTTAATCGTTTATGCATGACATGTATCTGTTGATATATGACTTGATTGGATTCACTCAAATACTCCTGATGCAACGAACGAACCCGTTTTGATATTGCAATAAAGCGATTGGTATAGGCTAACATCAGAACAGATAGGGCTGGAAAAACAATGGCCGGCGTTGATATACTGATGGGTTCCATTCTATAACCTCCTTCACCTTTTCTATTTATTATAGGTTCATTACACACAAAAAACAACCCTTGCTTACTATTGACTAACCTAAAAATTCAACTTATAATTGGTAAATAAAGTTTTACTGCATTTTCGCACCACTCCATGATCGTATGAATAGAAAAGGTGAATAACATGATTGATATAAAAGCTATTGAAGAACACGTTCGAGGAATTCTCATCGCCCTTGGTGATAATCCTGACCGTGAAGGATTAATTGATACGCCAAAGCGTGTTGCCAATATGTATGCCGAAGTATTTGACGGTATGAACTACACCAATGATGAAATTGTAACTATGTTAAACAAAACATTTGACGAAGACTTAGACAGCGAAGCGATGAGTAAAGACATGGTTGTCATGAAGGATATTGAACTGTTTTCCTTTTGCGAACATCATCTGGCTCTGATGTATAATATGAAAGCCACTGTTGCTTACATGCCTAAAGATAATGTTATTGGACTAAGTAAGATTGCGCGTATCGTTGATATGGTTAGTCGACGTCTTCAGCTGCAAGAACGCATCGGTGCCGATGTCGCTGAAATCCTGCAAAAAATTACGGATTCTCCTGACGTTGCCGTCATCATAAAAGGTGAACATAGCTGCATGACCGCACGGGGTATTAAAAAAGCCAATGCCAAGACAATAACAACCACTTTCAAAGGGCGTTTTAATACAGACGAATCACTTTATCTAAAGCTAATGTCAATTTATCAAAGCTAGTATAGGAGTATGTTATGTTTTTAATGATTGACAACTATGATTCATTTGTTTATAACTTGGTTCGTTACATAAAAGAACTTAACGAACCTATTGAAGTCTATCGTAATGACCAAATTACGATAGACTTTATTTATCAGCTCCAGCCTATTGGCATCATCTTATCTCCCGGTCCCAAAGATCCAATGGAGACAGGCATTTCCCATGAGATTATCCAAGAATTTGCCACTAAAATTCCAATCCTAGGTGTATGTCTAGGTCATCAAACAATTGCACACACTTATGGAGCCTCGATTATCAAAGGGCTTCGTCCAATGCATGGGCAAGTGAGCGCCATACACCATAACGGTCTTGGTGTCTTTAAGGCGCTTCCTTCGCCTTATCAGGTGACACGTTATCATTCGCTTGTCGTCGATCCAGATACATTACCCGCTGATTTTATTATCACTGCACGGTCTGAGGATGGTGCTATTATGGGTATTAAGCATAAAACTGCTCTCCTTGAAGGGGTTCAATTTCACCCTGAAGCCGTTTTAACCGAACATGGACATCAGCTACTATCAAATTATATCCATTGGTGTAAGGAGGTGAATGCATAAATGCATACCGTAAGCATCTATTCATTCAAAACGGATCTTGACCCCTATATTTTATATACCCATCTAGCCCCTAAAAAGGATTCGATTTTTTTAGACAGTTCAAAAGCGGACTCGACGTACAGTCGATATTCCATTATAGGATTGAATCCTTTTTTAACTGTTAAAGTGCATGATGGTCAGCTCTACGAAAAAAAATATCCGCAAAAGGATTTCTCCCTTATATCGGATAAAGATATCTTCGCCTATATGAAGCAAATCATCTACGCCAATCAGATAAAAAACACAACCGGCTTTCCTTTTATTGGTGGGGGTATGGGATATTTTAGTTATGAGTTAGGAAAAGAACTTTTCAATATAGCGTCCAAAGCACCAAGGTTATTTACCATTCCTGAATGCTATTTTGTTTTTTACGATAATATCATTATTATTGATACGCAGACTAATGAAGGACTCATTACGGGACTAGGCAAGCTTGCTCCCGGCGATTTGTCAATCGAACAAATCCAACAACGTATAACGCCTTTAATGAGCCAAAACATACAGGAACCACTCTCGTCACATGTATCCAGCAATAATATAAAAGGCACCTTAACTTCATCTAGCTTAAAATCAACGTTTACACGTCAAGGATATATGGATGCCATTGAACGAATGCGTCGTTACATGGAGGATGGTCATATATATGTCGCTAACATGACCCATACTTTTTATGGGCCTTGCCATCAATCAAGTAACACCGTTTATCATAAACTTCGAACCATCAATCCTGCTCCTTTTTCTGCCTATCTATCCTTAGATGATTTTCAGCTATGCTGTTCATCACCAGAACGGTTTATCCAAATAAAAAATCAACATGTTCAAACCCGTCCCATCAAAGGAACGGTTCCACGTGGGCAGACACCTGAATTAGATCGGTCCAATCGTCTTTTACTTGAAAATAGTAAAAAAGATAAAGCTGAACTTCTTATGATTGTTGATCTTGAAAGAAATGACTTAAGTCAAGTCTGTATGCCCCATAGCGTCCATGTACCTGAACTTTTTAAAATCGAACGCTTCTCCAGTGTTTATCACCTTGTAAGCACTGTTACCGGAAAGCTTTACCCTCACAAGACAGCTGTTGATTGTTTTGAAGCCACTTTTCCCGGAGGCTCAATTACCGGCGCCCCAAAAATACGTGCTATGGAAATTATTGAAGAATTAGAAAACTCTTCACGTGAAATGTACACAGGCTCCATCGGGTATTTTGGTTTTGATGGTGACGCCGATTTTAATATTGTGATTCGAAGCATCTTAATCAAAGATTCTAAGGCCTATCTTGGTGTTGGTGGGGGAATAACGTATGAGTCAGACCCTGCCAGTGAATTCCAAGAAACTCTTGATAAAGCAAAAAACCTTTTTTTGGCACTCGATGCAACTGTTTGCATCGACGAATGATAAAAAGAATGCTATCATACTATTAATGGAGCTAATTTATGGAGGTAATATATGCATATACCCACACTTGATGATGTGATTTTTATAGATATCCACAATATCAATTCCCTTATCTACTATGATGAAGGTTACAGTTTTGGATTGAATTTCTTTGAAACGATTTTAATTACAGACCATGGTATATTTTTAGACGAACATGTTGCACGTCTTAATCATAGCCTAGAAGAATTTGGTATTGCAAAGCGGATCACTGTACAATTAATTGAAGCGTTGATTTCCCACTACAAGTTATCAAACATCGCATTAAAGGTTAGTGTTTCTGATAAGAATGTCATCGCTTCTGTTCGTTCGCTTACTTATTCACCACAGTATTACGAAAAAGGGGCGCATGTCACACTTTCTTCTGTTATTCGACCAAGCACTAGCCCTCTTGTCAAACATAAGTCTGCAAACTATGGCGATCTGATTCTTGCATTGCGCCATGCCAAACACAATGGTTTTGACGATTGCCTATTACAAAATGAGCATGGTCGACTAACTGAAAGTTGCATTGCAAATCTATTTATCATAAAAAATGCAACTCTATTGACCCCTTCTCTTGATGAAGGTGTATTACCGGGAATTGTAAGAAGTTATCTCATCAAGAACTTTCCAATTATTGAATCCCACATCACAACAGATGCTCTTCTCGAGTGTGATGGCGCTTTTTTAACGAATAGTTTAATGGGACTTGTACATATTTCACAAGTTGATGCAACCCCTCTTAGATATCATCCTATGGTGGGCACCATTGCCAGCCAATACTTCACTGCGATTAACAAGGAGATATAAATTATGAATACTCAAATTGATGCTATCATTAATCATCCAAAGTATAAAGCATACTATCTTAAAATACAAAACCATGAAGTGGCGCGTTCCACCTGTAAGCATAACATGTCACACTTTTTAGATGTTGCTCGAATTGCCTATATCCTTAATTTTGAAAATCAATTGGGAATTTCTAAAAAATTGATTTATGCTACGGCATTGCTACACGATATCGGTCGTTTTGAACAATATGAACGCGGAATTGAACACGAAATATCCAGCGCTTCTTTATGTCTGGAAATACTAATTGACACAGGCTTTTTGGAAGAAGAAATCCTTCAAATTCAAAAGGCAATTCTTAATCATCGCAATCTAGATATTAAAGATGAGCCTACACTGAGTGGAATTATCTACCGAGCGGATAAAGCATCACGTCCCTGTCATTCATGTTTAGTTCAAGACATGTGCAATTGGCCCATAGAAAAGAAAAATTTAACGATTACTTATTAATATCAACACGTCTTATGAACCAAGTAAAGGAGTAGAATCTATGAATATTGGAAACACACATTTTGATTTTGAACATCATGGTTATATCATGGGTATACTTAATGCCACACCTGATTCATTTTCAGACGGCGGTCTACACAATACAATTCAAGCCGCTGTTAATCGAACACTTGAAATGATTAAACAAGGAGCCTCCATCATTGATATTGGCGGGGAATCCACACGCCCAGGGCATGATCCTGTCGATTATCATGAAGAAATTGCACGAATTGTTCCGATTATTGAAGCCATTCGACAAGAATCAGCTATTCCTATCTCCGTTGATACAAGCAAAAGTCAAGTTGCTCAAGCTGCATTAAAAGCTGGCGCCTCAATGATTAACGATGTATGGGGATTAAAAAAAGATCCTGAGCTTGCTAAGGTTATCGCTGAATATCAAGTACCTTGCTGTATTATGCATAATCGTGATAACACCCAATATGATGCACTCATTCAAGATGTCATTAATGACTTGCAAGAAAGCATTGATATCGCCTTAGATGCAGGTATTAAAAAGTCACAGCTCATTGTCGACCCAGGTATAGGCTTTGCAAAAACACTCAATGATAATCTCTATATGATGAACCATCTAGATGAACTTCAAGTCTTTGACTTACCTATTCTATTAGGTACATCTCGAAAATCAATGATTGGATTAGCTCTATCTCAACCTGTTGACCAACGAGTGGAAGGCACCATTGCCACAACAACATTTGGATATGTTCAGGGCTGTCGTATCTTTCGAGTGCATGATGTTCACGAAAACTACCTTGCCCTTAAAATGATTGAAGCAATTAAAAACGGAGGTTAATATGGACCAATTAATTATAAAAGACTTAGAACTCTTCGCCTACCATGGGGTTCATCAAGAAGAAAAAAACATGGGTCAAAAATTTATTCTTGATGCTACAATCGATCTTGACCTATCAGTTGCAGGGGATAATGATGCTATAGGCTCTGCATTACACTATGCAAAACTATGCCATGAACTTCAAGATGTTTTTACCCAGACAAAGCATGATCTCATTGAACGTGCAGCAACTGTCCTTTGCCATTACATTCTAAACCATTATTCTCAGGTAGCAAATGTTGATTTGACTTTAAAGAAACCTTGGGCACCTATACATCTTCCTATCGATTATCCAGCTATTCGTCTCATACGTCGCTGGCACAAAGTCTATATCGCTTTAGGTTCCAACTTAGGGGATAAGCAAGAACATATCAAGCAAGCCCTTGAACACATAAATGCGCTACAACACACACAGGTCGTCAAATCTTCTTCACTTATTATCACCTCTCCAGTCGGATACACTGACCAAGACGATTTTTTAAATGGTGTCTGTGAGGTTAAGACGCTGTTATCCGCCTCAAGACTTATGGATGCATTGTTAGATATTGAAAAGAAGTTGGGACGTATTCGGACAACCCATTGGGGCCCTCGTACGATTGACCTTGATATACTCTATTATGATGATCTAGTTACTGATGACCCTCATATTATCTTACCTCATCCAAGGATGGACGAACGACGCTTTGTATTAGAACCACTAAACGAAATCGCCCCTTATGCCTTACATCCTTTATTAAAAAAACGCACCTTTGAATTGCTCAACGCACAAGACTTAGCGTAATACAAAATTTATCCTATCAATAACACAATAGATGCAGCGCGGTTATCAACGCGTACTGCATCTATTTTTTATAGAGTATTTTGTTTTATTCACCCTCATATACCGGTCGACGCTTCACAATTTTCTTGCGTCGCCCCGCAATAAGCCCTGATGCATGTCCCATGGGACAAACGACGCACCAACTTCTTGGTTTAAAAAAGACGCCCATTATAATTCCAACTGCAAATGACATGCCCATAAAACGTAAAAATGCAAATGCCATTTTTTCAAATACAAACCCTGTATGGTACATAGCAATACTTAGCATAGTCAACATGATGATAAGCAGTACATGTTTTGCCTTTTTAGTACGCATATATACAGGTAATTGCTTATGCATTGATATTTTGTCTAAGAATTTTCCTAAAAAAGATCCTCGTGGACAGTATTTGGAACAATGTATTTTCCCATCGCCTTTTAGAGCATGTATTATAGGTACGCCCATGCAGACAATTCCTAATATTCCAAAGCGAGTATCTAAAATACCGAGTACAAAAAAAGTAATAATAATAATCCATGTCCAATGTTGTTGTGATTTTTTACGCGTCGTCGTTTGCTTCATCGTCAGCCTCCTGTTGTTATATGTTTATTGTATACACTTCATATTTGTATAACATAATATAACAATAATCAGATTTTGTCAACCTAAAAATAGCAACCGAGGCTAACATGCATTTTATTTAAATACATGTATTCTCATGTTGCTATTTTATATTTTAGACAGCTAAAAGGTCGGACTACTTTTTATTTTAATGTAACCTTTTCCCATGCTTCTTCGTTAACTACAGGCTCATAATCTACCATTACTTCTTCATACATCGTTGAAAAAGCTTCAGATTTTTGTTGATACTCATAGTTTTCACGGATAGAGTCTAATGTCGCTTCAATTTGCTCTATTTGCTCAGGTGTTGAAGGAATTTTCTCTTCTAACTTAATGATATGGTATCCATAAGAAGTGGCAACAAGATCGCTGATTTCTCCTTCTTCTAAGTTAAATGCCGCTTCTTCAAACTCCGGCACCATTTGTCCACGACCAAATGTATACTCGCCGCCAGTTTCTTTTGAACCTGGGTCTTCTGTATTTTCTGTCGCTAATGTTGCAAAATCTTCTCCATCTTTTGCGCGCTCAAGCAAAGCTTCTGCTTTTTCTTTCGCTGCTGCAATGGCATCTGCTTCAAGTGGTTGATTTGTTGCTTGGTCAACTGTTGAAATCAAGATATGACGTGCACGTACTTGATCACTGTAGTTTTCAACACCAACACTCATTATATTTGTATATGTTGGGTCTGCCTCCACTGCTACTTGAACTGCATCTTGGTCGATTTCAACATCTTTGGTCATTTCTTCAAATACCAGTTCACTTAATCCTGTTTGATACATAATGTTTTCAATTGTTTCTAGTGTGAAACCATATTGTTGCATTACTGTCGGGTCAAATGATTCATAAATACTTGATGCTTGACTCATGTACTCTTCTTTTTTCTCTTCTGACAACTCTAGTCCATATTCATTGGCTAGGTCTTGCATAACTACGCCTTGGATGGATACACCTTTAATTGTATCTTTGATACCGTCTTCTAACGTTATACCTTCACCCATTTCCATGTCCCAATCTGATATTCCATATGAACCTTCGTACATACTTTTATAATAATAAGTCCAAAAGTTAATCTCACTTAGCATGATCTCTTGATCATTAACTGTAAACACGACCTCATCATTAAAATCAGTTACTGTAACATCTTCTCCACCTTCGTTACTTGTTGTTTCATCTTGTGTCTCATCTTGTGTAGCATCGTTTCCAGCATCTTGTTCATTACACCCTGCTAATAGGCCAATAGTTAAAACAAGTGCTAAAAGCATTACTAGTGTCTTCTTCATAAATTCACTCCTTCAATAAAATTGGTTTCATCACGTTAGTTTTCGTGATGAAACCTACAACTATTACAGTGTAATCTATTTTCGTGACAAAATCAATGAAAATTTGTGAACAAATCATGAACACATTTTCTTTACTTTACGACTTCATGGTATTGTAAAAGAATTCTTCCAAGAAGTATCGCACAATCTTGCCGTGTTGCAATGCGTTCGGGTTGGTAGGGATAGTAATATGTGTCACTGCTTTTTATGATTCCCTTACTCGTCAGTTCTTCAAAGTGGGAAAAACTCCAATGCCCATTATTTTCGTAAGGATAATTCACTTTTGTTCCATACAAAGTAAATGTTCGATTTAATATGGTCGCTAATTCTGCGATGGTAATCGTTCCATTTGGATCAAAGGTATTGTTTCCTTTACCTTGCACAATACCTTTTGAAGCAAGTGTACCAATATATGTTTTTGCCCAATGTTCCATAGGCACATCACTAAATCCAGGTGCAGTTCCAGTTGGAGCCATCGACATATGCGTTGCCATAAAAAGCATTTTGCTAAATTCTGCCCGTGAAACTGAATTGTCCGGTTTGATTGTACCATCTGAATATCCATTAAGAACCCCTAAATCGTATAGCATCTGAATGGCCTGCGCCCCCTCATTACTGGATGGCATATCTGTAAATATATTGGTATCTGCTGTTGCTGTTGCATCCACTAATACAATTCTAAAAGGCGCTTTTAAGTTGTCTACTTCAATTCGTCGTTCATCAAACCCTGTTGGAAGTTCTTGGCCTGTCGCATAACGAATAACAACTTCACCCGTTGCCGCTTGGGTCCACCCTTGAATCATAATGGGTGTGGTCATCGTCGCGTCATTCCATTGCAATTGAACTATTCCTGCATTTTCAGCGACCCACTCCACTTGATATATAACATGGGCACTACTTGCTGATACACTGGTCAACATTATTATCAACAGACCAAAGCTCGTGAGTCCTATCTGTATTTTTTTTATCATGTTTTTCACTCCTTAAAGCTCTTCTGCTTTTGCCCATAATGCAAAGAGTTCACCATAGGTAATATTATCTTTTGGGCGCAGATTGGACACGTCAGACACAAGGTTTTCTGTTGCCGCTTTTGCAATAGCCAGCTGGTACTCTTTTGCAATTACTGTGTTTTGATTGATACGTCTTAGAATCTGTTCATTCGCTATAAATCCATATCCCTCGCGTACATCTATTGCTTCTAAGATCATGGCAATCGCCTCTTCTCGCCTCACATAGCTGCTATTTTTATTCATATTCTTTTTTACTCCAGAATAATACAAACTTTCCAGTTGGCTTCGTGTAATATATGCATTGATGTCAATGGTATCTGATTTTTTGATTATTCCATGAACAATATTAATCAATGCATTTTCACTCACAACAGCATCCGGATTATAGCTTTGTAAACCTAATATCGTATACTTATTGTCAATTCTCTGCTTATAAGGGTTTGACCAATGTTTCGATTGATTTGGAGCAATTTCTGTACTTTTATCTTGAATAAAGACACCATAAGCGCCTAGATTCTTCGTTGACATTGTATAGAACCCGTTGGAACGTTCATAATTTCCCGGCATAAGCGTCCAGCGTTTGGATTGATCTAATGCATACGCAATCGGATTTTGAATATAACTACCATAGAGCGATGTTGTTCTAAAAGCATATGTAATAGGCGTCTGTACATATTCTATTTCTGTATTTATGCGTCCATTACCTACACGTATGGATATTTCTTGTGGTGCTGATACAACCCGTAATGCGGCTGGCACCATTGTCTTATCATAAATTACCTGGGTTGGCTCTATACTAATCTCAACTGTTGGGGCTTCACTATATTGACCCACTTGACGTTCAACTTCATTTATCCATGCATCATAAGGAATCGATACAATGACATCCCCTGCATCCACTTGTAACGTAATTTGATATGTATCAAATGCTTGCAAAACGGTATAAGGGATGATTATTTTTCGGCTTTGAATCGCTCGTGATTCAAAGCGTGATACATCCGCAACATAAGTATAGGTATTATTTTCAATCAGACGGCTAATCAGGCGTTGGTCGACTCGATTATCCATATTTCCATCTTGATCTTCTTCATCACTTCTAAATCGATAGGTCAGCTCTCTTGTATCGCGATTATAGATGAGTTCAAAGTCCTCACTAGGCAATATTTCCAGTGCCGGGTCATAACTTCCGTCGTACTCATTGTCCGACTGTAAAACCAATATCTTTAAAGTAGGCGAATAATCCTCAGATTCTTTAACGATCAATTGTCCTTCTTCTTGTCCAATGACCGTAACCACTGTTTTTAGGCGGAAATAGTAATAACGATTACTGATAAGTTCATTGACTTTAATCAGGGTCGTCTCTAATGCTTCAACATTCTCCGGGATATCTGGCTCCGGTGCTCCCGTTGTGATGTACTGTGCATCGTTAAAACTCGGATTTTGAGCCACTTCGATTTTATAAGCGTAGTACCTTTGTACATTGTTATCTTCCGGTGTATCCTCATATTGCAATTCACCCAAGTCTTTTAACCACTCTATGGCTACATAATCACTGCCTACCCCTGCATCATAAGCATATTCTTTCATTGTCTCATCGGAAGGGATACCGACACCTCTTGGATATCCAGGTGCTTCAACATCAAGGGTTTTCCCATACACAGGATTACTCCAGTCACTGGATAAACCCGTCTGTGGATTTGTTGCCCGAATATAGAAGTAATAACCTGTATCCGGAAACAAGTCATCCACTTCAAATGCATGCTTGCCATTGGTCAAACCATCAGGAATGATCAACTCGACTTCTTGTGTTTCTTCAAATACATCATCACGTCCATAGCGTAATTCATATGTATATGCACGATTGTAAAACCAATACGCATCAATCGATTGTTCCTGAGGGTTTGTGGTTTCTAAAAATGGTATCTTTGGTGTAGGAAGGACATCATCTTCTTCCGGGTCCGTTACGACCACGATGGAAGATGGGTAGTGTGCTTTTAGTTTCTCTTGAACACCATTGATTTCACGATATGGTTGTATCAAGAAGAGATATCTTGAGTTAGGGTCTAGTCCCTCTTGTGTATATTCAATTCGTCCATCTTCAATACTGACTCTATTGGTAATATCTTCCCATCCAGCTTCACTTGCTCCTAGTTGTCGCACATATTCAGCAAACGCGTTTTCATCGACAGCTTCTTCATTTAATGCATCAAGTGCTTCAAGCACTTCACTGTAGAGCACATATTGAAAGTTAAAGCCAAGGCTTGCAATCTCCGAATTTTCACCTAAGTCGACACGGCGATGTGTTAGTTGCGCCGATACAAAGACTTCTGGTTCTTGACTTGTCATGACTTGAATGGATGTGATCCCATTATCCATGCTAATCGATTGACTCGGATCATCTTCTTTGACAAAAATTATTGTATCATTTTGGGAGTCATATGTTGTCAAATAACTTGCAGCATCTTCAAATCCTTGGTCGCTAAGGGTAATGGCTCCTGAGCCCTCTTGGCGTAAATAAAGCTTGTGCGTCCATCGGTTAAAGAGATTTTGTCCTGCATTGTCACTTGCCACAGGCATCACTTCATCCCATTGCATTTGAGATTCCACCGTGACAGTTGTCGTCGTGGTATCAATAACTTTTAATGGTGGTGTTGACATCACTGGCGGCACATAAACAGCACCATTGTTATCATAATATAATGAAACAATGGTTGGTTCACTTCGTAGCGTTTCATCCCCATACTCTTTTTTCGCTTGAACTTTGATGTAGTAAAGTGTATTGGGCTCCAGAGGTTTATATGTGTTGGACTTCACATCATAGTATGTGTTCAGTTGCGTGTGAAATCCACGAATACTGTTTCGCATATCTTCTTCGGTTTCGTTACGAATCAAGGAATCGCCATCAATTTCTGTATAGTTCGCATCTGCAATCAAAGGCGCACTACTTTCTAGTGCCTCCAGTGTGTTTGTCACCCATATATCATAAGATACATTCAAGTCTGTCATTAATTGGTCTGCTTGTTCGCCAATTCCATAGCGTCTAAAAGCACTCCATACAAAGTTGATGTAATCTGGACCTTCTGTTTCCAAGAAAAATCCTTTTTGGCTTTCTTTAAACTTTTCCCAATCCATTATATTTAAATATGGCGCGTCAATAAGCAAATGCTCTTTTAATTCGCTTTGATCTGCATATTCGTTAAAGATTCCCTGGGTTATAATTTCAGGAACATATGGCTTGGCTGGTACGATTTTAGATTCTGAAGGAATATAAATAACTTCATTGGAATCTGCATAGAGAAAGTGTAAGTTACCTTCTTGATCTTCACGCTGATACGTTATGGCTAAGCGATATCGCGTATTTTGCATCGGTTTATTAACAATATAATACCCTTTTTCTCCTGCTTCTTTTCCAAAAATGGCAATAACCGCTTCTTCTTCGTCGACAATCTCCATAAGTCGAATCTCTGAAAGGGTATAATCTGCCAAAGCACCTTCACCAATACCTGAACCTGTACTTTCAACATACCACTCCAAGCGAAGCGTCGTATCAAGCTCAATATATGATAGGTCACTAATCGCTAGATAATACCATACATTGGGATTGTTTTTATTGTAGTATACATTTTTTCCTTTATACGTGTTAAGCTCTGGTTCAACCAAAAAAGAATATACGGTTCCTGATTTTGTAGCTTCACTCAACGTGTATCTTAACCACCGTCTGCCTTCTCGGTCAGTAAAACGTTCAACGTCTTCATGACTTCTTGACAATAAAGGTAATTCAATGACACTTGCATCTTCATCAAATTGTGTTTTGTTTTCTTTTGCAACACCACTTGTATAGCGAATTCGATAATTAATTTCATCGCCTACGTCATCGCTAGGAGCATTCATATCTTCCCAAACAACACTGATTGCACCATCATTTTGCTCAAATTCAACTTTAGGCTCTGTCATCAAATACAGGCTACGCTCTTCTAGATAGGGCGCCGTGATTTTTCTTTTTTCAATCAGATCCCCTTCATCATTATAAATTTCATGATAGTGATATGGCGATATGCGCACTTCATATAAAGACCCGGTTGATAAGTCTTTATTTCCTGTCCAGGACATGGTTTCTCCATCTGAGGTTACATTCGATGCTAACACATCCAAAGGATATCCATCGCTTTCTCCCAAAGCCAAGTTGTCAAAATAAAAGTTATAGGCAAATGGTGCATGCTGGTCCAATCCATTTGATGTCTGCGCCCATTGTGTTGGATTGGTCCAATCTAGGGTCATGTTAATTTCATAGCGGTTTTCTTCTAGGTTCAGTAGTGTTGAGTTCAATTTTATTTCATCAAAAGACTCTATCGTTTCTTGAACATTCCCATAAACCGGAGCTATGGTATTAAAGATCAATATCAAGGCAAGTATATAGCAAAGTTTCTGTCTACGTAGCATTCATATCCCTTCTTTCTATCCGTCAATATTATTAAGTAGTGTCATAAGTCGTTCAATCGTCATTTTTTGTCGTGGAAGCATTAGACCATAGTCTATCGTGATAAACCCACCGTTCACGCCTCGAAGAAGTGTGTCTCTATACGTACTGTTAGCCTCTTGTATATCTTCAATCAGTTGGTAGTTGCGTATTTTTACAGTACTCAGGTCAATGCGATGTTTTTTCGCATACACTTGAACATATAAATAATAGGCTTCCTCATTAACAATCTCATTATATGCACTTAGCCTTGGAACATCAATGCCTTGAGTTTTAAGATACTGTGTATTGTCATCCCCTTTTTGAGCACCTAAAATTCGTGCCATAATTTGAATAAACTGCTGATTATTCAAGCTTGCCTGAGGATTTTTCAATGTGTTTTCTCCTAAAATCTCCATCAAATTATAACGGCTTAAGATATTTAATGCATCGTTTTCATAATTGCCACTAATGGTTTCGTCAATATAATAGTCACCTAAAACAAGCGGTAGTAAAGACGTTGTTTGTAATTGATACCTGCCACCGGTGTATGCGGCTACTTGTTCAACCCATCGTCCCTTTTGCTCTTGGAACATTCTATGATTTGCAAGACTTGTCGAACGCGTCGGTGTCAATTCAAAAATCATAGGTTTTGCAAGTGTTTGTATACTATAGGACGTTCCTGTAATTGCGTCTTCAAAGATGTCTTGTGTCTCTTCTAGGAACTCTTCTTCTACTTCGCTAACAAGGTTCTTAACAAGCTCAACTAGACGTGCATCATTAATTCCTTCTTCAAGTTCATCCGTCAATTCTTCAATAAGATCCGGTTCTTTTGAACGAATGATATGGTCTAGCTCATATATAAACATCATATCTACTTCTTCTTCTATATCTTCACTTCCTACAACATTAATAGTCACTTCAACCTGAGGGCTGGTCGCATCATAGGACAAGACTTTTTTAATGTTGTCATCAATCTCCACAATATACTCTATGTAATAATCTCTGTTTTTCGCATTATAACGGTTAATCTCTTCTTGGATTTTACCAATAGCCGATGTAATGTATAGACCAAGGCTTTTTGGGCGCAAGGTAATCTTTTGGCCATCTTGTTCATAAACCAACATGACTTGACCATCGTTTAACGCTTTGGTAAAGTTAGACGGCAAATAATATGTTGTCTTACCTTTTTCATTTACAACAAGCTCAAGACTACGGTTTCGGTTCGTCTCAATCAGTCCGATACCATAGGCATCTCGGTATTTATACGCCGCTTGATTTCTGGACGTTTCTAGTTGAAAATAGGGTTTTTGCTTTAATTTTTCTGCTTGATCTCTATAATATTCCAAATATTCTTGGTATTTTAGGTCTTCTTCATAGTCATCTTGATTGAACTCTGTCCTTGTTGTAATTGTATCGGAAAATGCAGATTCCGGATATGCCGGATTACCATCTAAATCCACTTCATCTGTTTGCGTATCATCAATAAGACGGACTTTGATATTATATGTTTTACCGGATTCCAATCCTGTTATTCGATAATATAAGCGCCTTGCATTTGATAGTTCTTCTTCTTGGATGAGGCGGTAGCGATAATCACCACTATTATCCGCACCACTTCCTGACCTTGCAATAACATATTCTGCATCTTGTTCACCTCGAATATGAATTTCATTGGCATACTCTGCTTCGAGAGGAATATCAAAACGAATCACTGTCTCATAATATGGATCATCAATCGCATCATAGACAACGGTTAGGTTGGTTGCCGTCTGAATGCGTCCCGTTGTAATTGTATCAACTCGCCAATTTGATTTTAGCAAACTGTTATAGGCATTAATACTTCGTATATAGTAATAATACACTTGGTTTGGACGGTTCGTATTATCTTCAAGTATAATCAATTCATCACTATCCGGGTCAATTCGGCACAATCCCGTTTCCCCTGCATAAATCGGATCGCCACTAGCCATATATCCTGATAGCATTGTATATCTGTAATTTTCACCTTCTTTAACTACATACCATCCTTGAACGATATCTCGCTCAATTAAATCTTCTAAGATGCTAATATTTTCGGAAAGCTCCTCTGATGCACTTAACATCTGGGTATATACATCCATCAACGGCACTTCTGTTGCAGCTTCTATATTCGGAAATCCTTCTTCCTCAAAAGCTACAATCTCAAACTCAAAGGAATCCCCTTCGATATCAATACCATCCGGTAAGTTCCATGTGACCTCAGTCTCCAACTTAACTTCGTCGTCTTCTTTGAATCGAACATCAAAATTATTGGGGGATAACGGATCTAGGTCCCCTTCATCCGGCTCTTGGGGTAGCGTTGGTGTTGTAATACTTATCACTTCTGATGGTTCACTATAGTATTCTGCGGTTTGAGTAGGTGACTCTGTAACTTCAAGTGTTGTAATAACTCGACTAAAGTACACCTTATTCTCCTCTAAGCCTAGCAAACCTATACTGTTGGTCGGCACATCAAATAATAAAACTCCATCTGGTTGTGTTTGCTTTAATATCTGTAGCTGCTCGTTTGTAATATCTGCCGTCGCTGTTCCCAAGCGAATCTCCGGCGAATAGTTACTTGGATCAAACGTCCCCTCATATAGCAATGCTTCTCTTGATTGAGATATTAATACTTTATATCGAATCTGAGTATCTTGGGTAATATTAATTTCTCCTTGACTTTCTTCACGCTGAGGATCAAGGAAAAGGCGAATGAAGTCATGTATTTGAGGATTTTGCTTTGTAATCTCTTGCCATTCAAGATATACGCCAACTTTTTCCTCTTCAACAAGGGGTTCATTTCGTGTAAGTTCAATCTCAGGAAGTTCGCGTACAGTTTCACTTAGTGTAATGCTTTTAGGTATGGAGTAGTCTGTAGAAATATATGTGTCCGGCGCTAGACCATCTTCTATTTCAGCAATTGCCCGCATTCGTAAGTAATAAACTTCTTGTTCATCTAAGTCTAGGTCAAGTGTCTGACCTGTATTAAAATCAAAATCGTAGACATAGTGTTCAAATGTTTCATCATATTTATACTCTGTCTTAATGGTTTGCGTCCATACTTGTGCATCTTTAAGCATGACACCATTTTCACCGGTAATTTCATCAAAATTAGCATAGCGACCAACAAGTTCTAAGTCGCTCGCGTCATGGGAAGCCATGGTTCCACTTGTTATTCTCCATAATTCATACTCTTGCTCAATATTTTGCGTGATTTTGTACATCGCAAAAACATCGTAGCCTATATCATCCGGCGTCTCCAAATCAAGTTTAGACTGTTTACCAAGAAGCACTTCATAGTAGATTGCCTTATAAATCCAACGATCTCGATTCATGCCAACCCATTGCAAGTCAAATTTAATCAAATCATTGGCAGGTTCATTATCACTTAAGCCAATCACGGAAATATCATCCCCACGTGGCGCAATAAGCTCCGGTAACTTAGGTGCAATCAATCCCGATTCTTCATGATCACTTGCCTGGTAATTCAACACTTGACTATCGAGTTTGGATCCTTTCCATACCGGTTCTACTTGATAAAAATTATAATTACTATTCCAACGTGCATCAACAACAATCCGAATTTTTTCTTCAGTGGTCTGTGTCGGATAATAGCTACTCCAAAGTGTCAAGCTTTCAATCTGACCTTGTATGTTCTCATCTGCATACAATATGTTATAGTAAATATTTTGCGCATTTTCTACATAGTAAGGCTTTATGTCCAAATAGGCTTCATCATCAACACGAACCACTTTATACTCTAGATATGTATAGGCATTCATCTCAAAAAAATCGGTCCTATAGCGTTCTTGTCCGCTAATTAAAGCATTCAGTCCCACCGAAAATGTTGCTTCATACAACTTACTGCTATCAAGGTCTTGCCATTCAATGACATGGCCTTCAATGTTATCATCAACCTTATCTAAATCACTAATATCTTGTGCCATATATACTGTGTAACGTTTTTCGGCATCATCATAGAGATAGTCTGCTGTCGCACCAGAGGCAATAGCTCTGACTTGTGTATCTCCCGCTTGATTTAATCCCATCTCAAACTCTAAGAGTTTGTCAGAATTGGTCAGCTCTTCCATTGAAAAACTGGCATTCACTTCTTGGGAAAATATATCATATTGATAACTCCAATCCGAAGTATTCCATGTCTTTGGATGCTTAAAGGTTACCTCCATCCCCGGATATCTTCCTGCTTGTTCTTCTGGGTTTGTTCCGTCATACTCAACAATAACCGCTTCAACATCACGAGGGTCTACCGGGCGAATATCAAATTCTTCTAAATTCTTAAGTACATATAATTCATCAACTTTCGCAACGCCATCTTCTCCCGGAGCACTTAATTGAATCGGCATAATATTTCCATCCACATATCCATCAAACCATATATACATGGTATTATTAGGGCGATCCCAATCTGCAATGACACGTCGGTTAGGGATATTAGCATTGCCTAATTCAAATGCAAAGCCTGTAACGCTTGCACTTTGTGTATATTCTATATCAAATTCAAGTGCACTTGATGTGGTCGATGCGATACTTCCCGGCAAGCTTACTATCGGTTTATCAATATTGACCCATGTAGCAAGACCAGAATAATCCACTTGGTTCATATTTATTGTTTCACCAGGGTTACCTAGTCTACTTATGATATCACCTGAACTATTTTTTTCATTTAACCCATAGTATACTGTCATATTATCAAGTTGTTTATATAAATATATCTTCGTCTGCTCTCCATTTTTTAGATAATATTCCAATTCATAGAGACCATTCTCCGTCACATCAAAACTAAACAGCATGTTGTTAGACCCTCGAACGCTGTTACCTTGATTAAAATTAATATCCATCGTTCGGCTACGTTCCCATATTAATAAAGGTTCCTCTGCCGCTTTCATTTCAAATGTTTGAATATAAAAAAACGATGCTATCAGCACCACTGACATGATCAGACTAATTCCTCTATATACTGGTTGTTTTCGCTTACTCTTCATCATTATGCACCTCTTTTTTTTTAGTGATTTAAGGGTCAAACCCATGTATAAAAAATCGCAGACTCATCCACTCTCTATATTTATCGGACAAAGCTTATCAACTCTAAAGGCTAAAATGAAAAAAAGGCACTATATTTAGCACCTTTTTTCTAAGCTTCTTAATATCCCATTGATAAAACGCTACCTGCAATTATAAGGATATATACTAAGAAGATAACTGCTCCTGTTATTGTTCCAATCAAGTTGAAGGTTTTTGCTTTTTTAAGCGCCTCGTCCGCTGCCGCTTGATCTGTTGCTTTTCCTGCATTTAGTGTAAATACTAAACCTACAATTCCTATTGGAAAACAACAAAGGACTAGGTTAATGATTGACCATACTAAAAATGGCGTTGTATTCACATTCACACTACCTTGTGGTGGGGTTTGCGTGTATGCAGGTTGTGGTGGGGTCTGTGGTGCATCGACTTGTTGCTCTTGCACTGGTGATTCTTGTGCTTGTGCTTCCTCTGACTTAGCCGCTTCTTCTGTTTCTTCTTTTACCTCGGCTTGCGCCGCGTCTTCTGCTACTTCTTCTACTGCTTCTTCTACTTTTTCTTCTGTCTCCATTGCTGCTCCACATTCAGTGCAAAATTTTGCATCTTCATTGAGGGGGGCTCCACATTTTGTACAATACATGACTCATCCTCCTGACATAATTTCCTGATGAAGTCTTAAATCTTCATCATTATTGTGATAATAGATTAAATGGTTTTACCGGTATATTTCTTAAAATAAAAAATGCTACAATAATAATAAAAATAACTCGCATTTGTCTATATGAAAAGTTAAAAAACGGTAAAACATCTCTTCCAATAATAATAAATAAATATATTTTTAACAAATAGTATGCCGCAAACGGCATCAAAATCACAAACATAATATTGTGTCCCATCGCTTCTAAAAAGCGAAAATGCACAATGTCAAAGGCAGCACGCCCGCTACCACACCCTGGACAGTTAATTCCCGTCCACCTGCGAAAGTAACAAGGTACTGGATTTCCATATACATATAAAAATGCAGCTAGTCCCAGCACAATTATTGGGACAGCAATACCTACAAACCATCTGAATTTTTTACTTTTTATATCAATTCGCATTTTAACTCTTCCTAAACAAAATAATCTCCCCCCCCTATTCTACCTTAAAAAAGTTAAAATTTCCACAACTTTTATTGATTTTGATAAAATCCTTACATAGCCTATGTTTTTTTGCATACTCTGAAAAATTTTGCCCTGTATACTTTTTAAAGCATTTTCCAAAATAGTTGGGATCCGGTATTCCGACTTGTTCTGCTACTTGATACATATATTGATTCTCTTTTGACAAGCTGATGGCATATTCCATACGGCATCCATTTAAAAAATCTGTAAAAGCAACACCGACCTCTTCTTTGAACGCTCGACTTAAGTAACTTGGATTAAATCCAAATTTTAATGCAATCGAGGTTAGATTTATCTCTGGTTCATTATAATGTTGAATAATATATTCACGAACTTTTCCCATTGAAGAAACATTAATCTCCTCAAGACGTTCATATGCTTTATGCACTTCTTGACGATCCAATTCTTTCTTTATATGAATCAACGCATCATTAATCTCTGTTTTATTGATTGGTTTAAGCAAGTATTTTGCAACACCGATTCCTATACATTCTCTCGCATAATCAAAATCGTTAAATGCTGTTAGCATAACAATTTTTAAGTACGGATAACGTTCAATAGCAAGTTTTGCAAATTCAATGCCATCCATAAACGGCATACGAATATCCACAAACAAAACCTCTGGGTTAAGCTCATCAATGATGTTAATTGCTTCTATACCACTAGAAGCTTCTCCGACAACTTCAAATCCTAACATTTCCCACTTTATCGTTAGCTTTAACAATTTTTTTATTTTGACTTCATCATCAATAATCATCACTCGATACATCTACTTGCACACCTCCTTTTGGAATTATAATATCAACCTTTGTAAATTCTCCAACACGACTTGTAATCTCAACCACATCCTTTTGATTATAAAAATATTGGATTCTCTCCATGGTCCCCTTAAACCCAAAACTTTTTTGATTACTATCTTCCATTATTTGAGCAATGCGCTGTGTACTCATACCGACACCACTGTCAAAAATAACAAGGTGTATGTTTTCATTTTCTTCAAATACCTGTATTTTAATAATACATTTTTCTCCTTTTAGGCGAACACCATGATAGAGACTATTTTCAACAAGTGGCTGTAAAATTAGTTTAGGCACACGAATATTTTCCAATGCTGCATCCACCTCATATACATCATCAAAAATATCGCCATAACGTAGTCTTTGCAACGTCAAGTAATCCTTAACAATCCCTACCTCGTCTTTAATTGTAATGGCCCGACTGCCACGACTTAAAAACTTTCGATAAAACTTTCCCAAGGTATCTATGGCTTCATATACTTGCTCCGACGGTTGTGTCAACGCTAGATAGGCAATTGTATCTAATGTGTTATATAAAAAGTGGGGTTTAATCTGTTCTTGTAATACATCCAACTCCGCTTGCTGAACAGATTTTTCTTTTTCAATGAGTTCGTGAATTAATTTGTTGATTTCAACGAGCATGTCATTATAACTATCTTTTAAATATCCGATTTCATCGTGGGCAAGCGGAAGGCTGACACGCCGCAGCCATCCTGTATTCACCGATTTCATTGCTCCTGCTAATCGCTGTATTGGGTGGGTAATATAGCGTGTAATAAAGAGACCTATGTTTACCATTACAAACGCAGATACAATAAATACAAGGGCAAGGATTTTTCCTGCTTCTTTTGTCAAGACTTGTGTAAAGTTTATTTTTTCAAAAGATTTTAAAATAAAAGGCGTCTTTTCTATAAGTTGATAAGAGACGATTCCTTCATTTTTTAATGTGATTTGATAATATTTTTCACCTGTATATTCAACTTGTTCTAATGCTTCATGATAGTTATGTTTGGTTAACGCCATGCCGTCGATATCAAAAAAACAAAAGGATTTATTATCTGACGTCATATTGCGATATGTATTATCCAGCATGTCAATGGATAGATTGATCATAATCGTCCCAATAGGTTTTTGTGTCTCTAAGTCGTTAATCGTACGAACCAGCGAAACCACTGGCCATTGAATGTCGCGTTGCACAGCCCCATCCGCATTAACCGCCAAGTGATAGCCACCTGCTTTGGGACGTACTTTTTTCATCAATTCTTCAAAATTATCAATATCTATATATGTAACTCCAATACCTGAGGATACATAGTCATAATCTTCTTGAAATACAAAAACGGAAGATACGTGATTAAAAATATTCATGGTATCATAAATGGCACGTACCGCTTCTTGTTGAATGTAAAAATCATCTTCTTCTGCTTTTAAAAAAGCCACCACTTCTTTATCGGTCATAATAAGTTGACTCATATTATCAATGCTTTCAATCTCAGCATTTAAGTTGTTCCCAATAGATTTTAGGGTATTCATATTGCTTTCTACTGTATAATCAATCATGCTTTTTTGAATAATAAAAGCATAAATCCCATAAAAAACAAGCAAGTACATAAAAATAATGACGATAAAAAGATATTTAACTTTTTTGTCTAAGTTTAAATCGTTAAATTGCTCTTTTAGTCGTTTTATCATTTTTATCACCTGCTTGCATTTTCTTTTTATTTTATCACAGTTTTCTTTTTATAACTATGGTTGAAATTCCGTATACGATACCTTTCTACCCTTTAACAGCACCAATCAACAAACTTTCTTGTATTTTCTTTCCCATAAAAGCATATAAAATAAGTACAGGAAATGTTGCAATAACTAGGGCCGCTCCAATCGGTCCCCATTCTGTGGTATAAGAACCGGAAAGGTTTTGAATCCCTACCGACAAGGTACGATACTTTGAGTCGCTGATAAAAATAACTGCAAACATCAATTCATTCCAAGCTTGTAAAAAAACAAAAATACCAATGGTCGATAACGCCGGACGCATCAGCGGAAGTATAATATGCCAAAAAATCCCATATACATTGGCTCCGTCAATACATGCTGCTTCTTCAAGTTCTTTGGGGATACCCCGTATAAAACTACTGCTTATTAAAATTGCCATCGCAAGGGCAAAGGCTGAATAAGGAATAATCAGTGCTTGATAGGAATTGGTCATCTTTAAATTCCTTAACATAATAAACACGGGGAGGATGGCTGCATGTATCGGAACGGTTAAACCTAACATAAATATATTATTGGCCAGCTTTCGACCTCTCCAGACCATACGCTCCAAAGCATATGTTGCCGTTAATGCTGCGACAATGGTTAGTGCAATCGTTCCTGCCGTTACAATGAAGCTATTAAGAAAATAAACCGCCATGTTCCCGGTTGTCAACGCAGCCGTATAGTTTTCCCATAGCCACTGCTTCGGAAGTCCAATGACATTTTCACCAAAGATCTCGTTATTGGATTTTAATGAAAAGGTAAACATCCAATACAGAGGAAACAACTGGACGAGTGCCCAAAAACATAGCAATATAAAAACGATACTTTTACCGATTTTATTTTCTTTTTTCATGCTAATCCACCTCCGTTTTGAACACTTTTTTTATCAGAATCGCAAAAAAGAAACATAAAAAGATAATCATTATTGCAATCGCACTACCAAATCCATATTGATTCCTCAGAAAAATTCTAGATACCATGAGGGTACTTGGCACTTCACTTGCATGTGCCGGTCCCCCGTTGGTCAACACATAAATCATATCAAAGGCTTTGAGAGAACCTACCACAGCAAAAATCACACAGACTTGAAGCACAGGTTTTAAAAGTGGAATTGTTACAAATCTTGATATCTGATAATCTGTTGCCCCATCAATCTTCGCTGCCTCTCGCAGGCTTACTGGTATGGATTTAATTCCTGCATACATAAGCAACATATGATAACCCACATATTGCCACAGCAAAGGGATGAACACCGCATATAGGGCTGTATCTTGATCCCCTAGCCATGTGCGTGTCCAATCATCCAATCCCATAGAACGTAGTGCCATATTAATAAGTCCGTATTGCGGATTATATATTTTCATCCAAAGTTGTCCAATAACTACGGTGGATATCATGACAGGAATAAAGAAAACGGTTACAAAGAACCGTTCCCCCCTTCGTCCTTTTGCCAACGTCAAGGCCAAGGCAAGCGCTAACCCCAGTTGTAGCGTAACCGAAAGCCCTGCTAAAACGAATGCATTTTTTAGGGTTTTGGGAAAGCCTGCTGATTTGCTGGTAAATAAATCTATATAGTTGTCAAGTCCTACAAATGTCGCTTCTGTCATACCATCCCAATCAAGCAGGCTATAATAGCCGGACATGAAGATTGGCACAATGATAATTGCCACAAACAAAACAGTCGCAGGTAACATAAATAATAGGATTGCTGTTTTGTTTTTCATAACTTTGTCCATATCTATCCTCCATAATTTTTTCTCTGCGTGTTCTTTCTATTTTTTATTCCAGCTGTTCTTCCATAGCTTGTGCAAATTCTTCCGGAGTTAAGTTTCCAATATATAATTCTTGCAACAATGCCAAGTATTCTCCTGCATCACTCGCTTCCATTAATGTATCAAACCATAATGTAAACGATGTCGCACTTGTTGCATATTTTGCCACTTTTTGAACTAACGGTTTAATCTCGCTTTCATCATAATCAACATTCCACGCTGCGACACCAGCCCCATCAAGGTATGCATATTTGGAAATACTTCTTGTTAATTCAAACACAGCATTACCTGCAATCTCAGGATGTTCAGTCGATGCAGCAACCATCAATGTATCCGAAGCTCCTCCCATAAAATCTGTAATCTGTGCATTGGCATCATTAAGAACCGGAATAGGTGCCAAATCAAAATCTTCTGGAGTCTCAGCATCTGTATAGATTGAACCTGCCATCCAACTTCCAGTGATATACATCGGTACCGTACCATTATAGAACAGTTGGCTAGCTTCATCATTTGATAGACCTGCAGCCCCCTCAATTAAAGCTCCCATTTCAATTAACTCCACCAAACTTGCCGATGCATTAATAAAATCCGGGTCATTATATGTACCACTGGTTTTTGTTAATACATTATGCACTTTTTCAGGTCCTGCTGATTTTAGCGTTAATGCATCGTGTGTCATCGCAAGAACCCATGTATCTTTTACACTGATTCCAATAGGTGTAATTCCATCCTCCAAAAAGGCTTGATTAACCATTTTCCATTCTTCAAATGTTGTCGGTGCTGTTAAGCCACGTTCGTCAAACATTTTCTTATTATAAAACAATAACGATATGGGTGTTGAAAATGTTGAACCATAAATTTTTTCGTTATACGTTGCATTTCCAAGGGCTGCTACATTCAACTCATCTGAAAATTGCGTATAGTATTCATCTAAAGCCAAGACTTTCTCTGCTTCCACAAATGCTTGAGAAAATCCTCCGCCCCATGTAAAGAATATATCCGGCAAATCATTGGCAGCAACTGCTGTTTTGATTTTTGTCTTATAGGATTCATTCTCAAAGGTTTCATGTACAATCTTAACCCCTGGATGTGCTGCTTCATAATCTGCAATTGCTTTCGTATATGCAGGATTAAATGCATCACTTTCTGTAGCAATACTCCAAAGTGTCAAGGTTACTTCTTCTTCGCTATCTAACTGCTTTTCATTATTTTTAGATGTATCCTCAACCACACTGGCGTCATTGGATCCTTCAGTCTTTGAAGCGTTATCCGTTGTATTTCCACCACACGCTGTCAACGATGTCATAAGTGTAAATATCAAAAAAATCCCCGTTATTTTTTTTGCAAAACCTTTCATAAAACTACCTCCATTTTTATTTATTGATTTTAGCTACATACATATTATAAGAAAAATCTCTTCCCACGCGAACGGATAATCATTGCTACAATAGGTAATATTTTTACCCACCTTTTATTTTAATGTTTCTCTAATTGCATTCCAAGATAAATATACGTATAATAAGAAATACTTACAAACAAATTAAGGCAGGTATTCAAATGATTGAACTATTAAAAGTAATTTTTCTTGGTATTGTTGAAGGAATCACCGAATGGTTACCGGTCAGCAGTACAGGTCATATGATTCTCGTGGATGAATTCATAAAACTGGATGTCAGTCCACAATTTATGGAAATGTTTCTTGTTGTTATACAACTTGGTGCCATTATGGCTGTTGTTGTCCTTTATTTTAACAAACTGCTTCCCTTTGATTTTACACGTCAACGTGAACATTTTATAAAAAAGGATATCATGATTCTTTGGCTAAAAATTATAGTCGCCTGTATTCCAGCTGCAATTATAGGTATTCTCTATGATGATATTATTGATGAACTCTTTTACAATTATCAAACCGTCACATTCACATTAATTATTTATGGTGTATTATTTATCATTATTGAACGTCTTCATAAAGGAAAACAGCCGAATATCACAACATTAACCCAGCTTTCCTATAAGACAGCACTCTTAATTGGTGTTTTTCAATTACTCGCGCTTATTCCCGGAACTTCACGTTCAGGGGCTACCATCATCGGAGCAATGATTCTTGGTTCTTCCCGTGTCATTGCTGCAGAGTTCACTTTCTTTTTAGCTATTCCTGTTATGTTTGGTGCCAGCCTATTAAAACTGGTCAAGTTTGGATTAAACTTTAGCAGCTATGAATTAATCATCCTATTTACAGGCATGCTTGTCGCTTTTGTCACCTCCATTCTTGCCATAAAATTTTTGATGGGATACATCAAAAAACATGACTTTAAAGTATTTGGTTATTACCGTATAATTCTAGGTTGTATTGTATTTATTTATTTTCTTTTTTAGCTATATCGCATCGTAAAGAGGTCTGTTTGGCCTCTTTTATTTTTATATTTACACGAACATAAGTTCGTGATATAATGAAGTTATATTCCAATATATTGATAATTTTTAGGTGATTACTATGAAAACAATAACCAAACCCATAGAAATGATTAGCTGGACTGAAAAAGACGGCAAAATCCATCCTTTGCGCTTTAAGATTGAAGCCAATGATGGACAACAAGTTGTCTATAAAATCCGAAAAATATACACACGTGATATCGATAAAATAGCTGGTAATCAAGTGTATTGCTTTACATGTGAAATTGTGGCTAACAACACATTACGCATATGTGAACTTAGGTATAATTTAAATAGCTGCTGTTGGTATTTATTTAAGTTATAGAATCAATCTATAAAACAAAAAAAGTAGATGTATTAGCGCTTTTAGCCTTAACACATCTACTCTTTTATATTCTAATAATTAATCTATTATTCTTCTATATTATCTAAAAATGTATATCCTGATACAGCTTCAAGTTGCGCCACCGCTAGTTGATAGTTACGTTGCATATTAACTAAGTTTGCTTCCATACGCTGTTGTGTCAGTGCAATACTATTGAGGGTATGGCTTGTAATAAATCCTAATTCCATACGTAATTGTGCACTACGATAGCTCTCATTGATAAGATCAACACCTTTTTCAAGTGCTTCAATTCCTTGGGTGATACTATCAAGGTTTTGATATGCTTGAACAAGTTTTTTCTCTTGGGCGAGTTTTGCCGCTTCATATTGATATGTAGATTTTTCATATGCTTGTTTTGCTTCTTTATGCACAAACACATTTTCCGGGTAAAATCCACTTGTAACTTCAAATGTTGTTTCTGCAATTTTGTGGCTCATTTGTGCACCTAATACAGAAGGATGATTCTCTTCCATATATGCTTGAAGTACAGATAATTCCGGTACTTCAATTGTTTTTGTCTCTAATGTTTCTTCAATGATCCATTCTTTATCCAAGTCTTGATTAAGGAGCATATTCAAATCCATCATTGTATTATCAAATGCTAATTTTGCTTCTAATAACTCCGACTCTTTTGTTGCTACCTCTGACTCTGCTTCAAGCACATCTGTTTTTGCAATTTGTCCAAGCTCGAATCGCTTATTCATAAACTCATAGCTTTCTTTGGCTTGTTCTAAGTATTTTTCTGCTAACTCATAATTGCTCTTGGCATGAATCACACTTGCATAAGTCGACTTAACTTGAAGTTCTATACCTATGATTTGAACATCATAGATGCTTTCTGCCAAGGATTTCAAGTAATCTTTTTGAACTTTGGCTAATTCCACACCAAGATCCGCATCATAGTTTCCTGTTGCAAAATCGATATCTGCTGTATCGAGAAGTTTACGACGATTTAGTAATGATTCTTCTTTTTCAATTCCTGCTATTTTCACATCAAAGTTGTTCTCCATAGCAAGCTCAAGCGCTTTTTCAACCGTTAAGACTTCCGGCTCAATCTTTATCTCTTCTGCTTGTACCGGCAATAATGTGGATGCCGTTAACACGAGAATTAACATGGATGCTATGGCTATTTTAATTCGTTTCAAATCAAGGGCTTTACTTTTCATCAAATCTCTCCTTATTTTACAATGTCAATATAATAGTTAATTGGATCCCATTCCACAACGTAGTCCAACGTCTCTGCCAGCCAACGTAATGGAACCATTGTACGTCCATCGACAATTTCAGGGGCTACTGAAAGTTCAGATACTTCACCATCAACAGTCGTTGTTGTTTTTCCAATATAAAGTTCAATGTTCTTATCCCCTGTTGATGTCACTTTTTCCACTGTTGGATCCCATTCTATTTCTTGACCCAGCGCTTCTAAAAAATTTCGCATGGAGACAAGGGTATGTCCATTACGAATAACAGGCTCCACATCAAAACGAATGTTTTGTCCATTTAAAAACACCATAACTTTATCCGGCTTTTGTGTTACCGGGGTCTCACGTACTTCATTTTTTATTTCTGTTGCACCAATATTTGTACTTAACCAAAGTGTTCCATCGCTCTCTAGTGCAACATCATAAATATAATTATTTGGGATGGGGGTATTGGTTGCTTTATATTCAACAAGTGTTCCTGCCGTGTCAATCTTTAACAGTCCATCTCCCCATGTTGCCGCATAAATATTTCCTTGTGCATCTTCTGCAATAGATTTCACAGAGTATTCCCATATTGAACCTTTTTTGTATATGGTCCATTCATCTTCATTCAATACAGCTAAGCCATTTACTGTACCAATCCATACAGCGCCATCACTTGCAACATATATGTCGTTCACACGGTTTGAAGGCAGCTTTGAATTATTCGCATTATAAAGCGTCCATTCACCTTCTGCATCAAGATATGCGATACCACCAATATCCGAATAGTTCGGATGCATTGCAAACCATGTTCCACCATGACCGTCAAGTGCAATCTGAGTTATATCTGTACTCGGAATTTTTGAATTCGTCGGATTATAATTTGTTCGGTTTCCTTGTGCATCAATATAATAGGCTCCATAATTGGTTACACCATGCCAAACGCCACCTTTATCATCTGCTGCTAGACTTGTTACCGTCTCGCCGTAGACCGCATTATTGTTCATATAATATTGATCCCACTGGCCATCCGTTTTATAGACGCTTACGCCTGTATTGGTTCCAAAATAAGCATTACCATTGCTATCTATTGTCATACAGTTAATATAATTATTGATTAATCCATATGGCGTCTTTTGATATGTCGTCCATTGGTCTTGTGAATCAATCCGCGCAAGACCTCCACCTCCGGTTACAATCCATACACCATCTTCAAACGGATAAACTTCAACAACTTTATCCACTGTCAGTAAACTGTTCATACGAGTATATTGATTTGACACACGATTTGCCAAGCCATAAACCGGCATTGAACTTACCAGCACAAGAACTAACATAAACGTAACTATTTTCTTCATTCTCCACATCCTTCTTTCTACACACTGTTCAGTGTTTGCATAGGTTCAGTTTACTTTTTTATCAAAATACTGTCAATAGTTCTAACCATTTCTTAATAAAAATACTATAATTACCCATTCATTATTCTGTCTCGAATTTAAACCATTCTCGGTCTAAGACATTATAATCTTCATCTTCAAACACTTCATCTAAAATGATGACATAGTAATATGTATCTCTGTCTAGACGCTCTGTTGGTTCCAACGTAATCACTTCATGATCCCGGTCCAGATATCCTTCAAAGTCAATCCTTTTACCGCGTATGCTTCCTCGACGTATCTCAATGAGTTCATCCAGATCATTTTCTCGAAGCTTCTCTCCGTCGGTTCGAAAAATCGTCTGATTAAAGTCAATCTCAATTTCTATATCTCGATCAACATTTCTCGCGTTATTTTTTGGATAAATATCAATATCCCAGTCTTTTTTTTGCGTCTCACCCGTTCTAAACTGTGATATAATCTTATCATTTTCATTACCATCTCTATCTTCAATCACTTCGTCCAAAAGAATAATATAGTAATCTTCATCTTCTATAAGTTCATATTCAGGAATCAATTTTATACTTTGATTATCTCCTTGAAGCGTTCCTGTATAGCTGACATGACGCCCCTTTGATCGATCACGTCGAAGTTCAATGAGGTCTTTAATGTCTTCATTGTAAATCGGCTCTCCATCATCTAAAAATATAGGTTCATCAAAAACAATCCAAATCTCTGTATCTGTCGCCACATTGTCTTCATCATCACTTGGTGAAAACACAGGAATGGGGGCACTATCATCTTCTGCAAACCTAGGTGGACGCCGAAGGCTAATCGAATGCTGCACATCAAAGGGCTCTGTCTGATATGTAATATAGTTTGACTGAGCATGCATGGTAATCACTTTCCCTAAACCTTCAAAGGATACTGGACTATTAACCATAGCTTCTTCAATAATTGTTGCCTGTTCTTGGAAAATCACTGAGTCCTTGGCACTTGAATGTATGCGCATACTTTCAACACGCCCGGCTTCCAAACGAAGGATAGCCTCAGATTCTATACGAACTGTATCCACTTTACCTCTAATATATGTTGGTTGTTCATCAAGTTTTTTTCCGCTAAGAACAATCTCTTGTATTCCTGCACCTGTTAAAGTGTCATCTTGAACCGTTCCTCCATAAGGAATTATCACTTGCTCAATCGTTGTATTCCCTGTTAATTGAATGCTCGCTTCTCCAGAAGAATTATCCAGCCAAACTCGCTGAATTTTTGAGTCATGAAAAACAACCTCACTTTGCTGATCCGACTCAACATATACATCTCCTAAACTAACCATTCGATCAAAAAAGATGTCCCCTTCGTCAATATCTTCATCTACTGTTATCTTTCCTGTAAAGATAGTATTTGACTCTAAGTCATCGACTTCATTGATATACTGATTGTAGGAATTCAGGCGTTCCCCATTTAAGAACTTCACGATGGATACACAAGCTTCTGCTCGCGTCAGTGGATCTTCCGGGCGAAAGCGTCCTTGTTCATCTCCTATCATGTAGCCTTTATCCACAACAGCCATGGCACTTTCTTTGGCCCAAAGCGCTATCGCTGCATCATCTGAAAATCGCTTCATACCTATATCTCTTTGATAAAAGGGCATTAAAGTATGGTACACAACCGCTGCTTCCTGGCGTGATATATTCCACGTTCCTCGAAACGTAAAATCATCATAGCCTTGCATATATCCTGCTGCAACCGCTCTTGATGCATCATAATAATACCACTGATTCATACTAAGATCTGAAAACACTAATTGTGTGGTTTGTGTCAAGCGTAATCCACGGTTAATGATTTTCGCCAATTCACTACGTGTAACTGGGGCATCCGGACGAAAAGTTCCATCTGAATACCCTGTTACAATACCTTTATTTACTGCTGCTTTAATATAATCTTTTGCCCAATGGTTCGTAATATCTGTAAATTCACTGTAACTATAGCTTGGTTGAATCGTAAGAGCTAGCACAATAAGGCTTAATATGACCACTCTCACTTTTTGTCGTCGAATGTATTGCATAACTTCTCCTTTACAATTTTCCCAAAAATTATTATAATTATTAAAGATGCTCCCATGGCTCAGTCGGTAGAGCGATTCACTCGTAATGAATAGGTCAGCGGTTCGATTCCGCTTGGGAGCTTTTTTGTTTATACATCATAAACAGTTCCTCTGTGGTTACTTTAAAGGGATAATTTTTTAATTTTGCTTGGTTACTCATCATCTGCTCAGCATATCTTTGCATCTGCTCTTGTGTTAAATTCAATCCCGGCAATAGGGAATCTATTTTACGCTCAAACTCTTCAATTGTCTCCATATTCAAGTAAGTTAACAACTGTTTTACTTTTGCTTGATTTTGATATAAGCGCAAATAGCTGCTCGTCAAAATCCCATTAGCATGCCCATGAGACAGCCCGTGATGATATGTCAAATAATATCCCATCCCGTGAGGCAAACTTGTGCCTGTTTGAGATATAGCGATTCCGGCAAATGTAGAGGCTTCAATAAAATAGTTCATATGTGTTTCGTCAATATTTTCCGCATTAATTCTTGGATATCCTTTTGCCCAAAGACGAAGCCCTGCTTCAACGATTCCATCACTGTACGCTGTTGCATTCGTATTTAAATAGCTCTCAATCAAATGCGTAAGTGCATCAATACATGTATGTACACGCACTTTAATGTGCATCGTCAAAAAGTACCGTACATCTATAAACGCAATCTCAGGAAAAATCTTACAATTAAAATTACGTTTGGTCTGCTCTTTATGTACCGTTAATATCGAGTAGGGGGTTACTTCGCTTCCTGTTCCTGCAGTCGTTGGTATGGCAATCACCGGAAGTGCTTTCGCATTAGGTGTCTCAAATAAAATCTTTTCAACCGGTATATTAGGATTTTTTAAAAGTACCGCAATGGCTTTGGCAGCGTCTAAAGGTGATCCGCCACCGACCCCAATAACAAACTGTGCTGCCTCATAGGTTTTTGCGCCTTTGACAACATTTTCAATAGATGGGTTTTCTTCAACGTCATCAAAAATACGATAATCTATATCCAGCTGTTTTAGAATTTCTTCAACATCTCGAAGCGACCCGTTAATTTTTGATGAATGTCGTCCCGTTACAATCAACGCACGTTGTCCATACTCACGTAGTAACTGTCCTTTTTCTTGTATAATCTCTTTGCCATCGAAAATTTTTGTTGGCATATAAAATTGCATCATAAACAAAACCTCCTTGCTATATTCTTCATTATAGCATATCTTCTAGCACCTTAGTGCAATCCATGTTAAAATAAATATAAATGCAGATCGAGTAAAGGAGAGATGCTAAATGTTTAACTTACCCCCTTGGATGTGGGCAATTATTGGCCTCATCACTATATGTATTGTATATATCATCCTTCGTCAAACATTAAAACAAATACTAAAAACCGAAAAATCAAAGGCGATTTTATTAGCTGTTCTTAACTGGTCAACCCTCTTTATTCTTATTACCTATGCATTAAACTATTTTTCTGAATCCCGTTGGTTATTTGATCCTTTTTTTACTTCAGGGAGTTTTTCAGTATCGATTTTTCTGGTTGCTGTTGCCATATTTATTGTTGCACTGGCTTCGCGTATTTCTGTTCTTTCAAAAACATATATCCTCCCAAGCATTTATGATAAGTATAATCTTGAAAAGGGCATACGTTTTACATTTAATAGTGTCTTTCATTATACCCTTCTCCTTATTGCCATATTAGCTGCACTTAGCACTTTAGGAATCCGCCTAAGCAGTCTAACCGTCTTTGCCAGTGTCTTGGGTGTCGGTATCGGTTTTGGTATGCAAAACATTGCCTCCAACTTTATCTCAGGACTCATTATTCTTTTTGAGCGTCCCATTAAAGTAGGCGATCGTGTCATTGTCGATAATATCATCGGTGATGTTGATGAAATTAACATGCGAGCAACCATTGTCAAGACTCTTGATAATGAACACATCATCATTCCGAACTCTTTTTTTCTAGAAGAAAAAGTCATCAACCGTTCTTACAGCGATACAAGGCTTCGCCTCGTTATTCCTGTTGGCGTTGCATATGAAAGTGATGTTGAACATGTTGAACAACTTTTACTCGAAGCCGTTCGCGACATCAGTGAAACTTGGACCACAATATTAAAATCTCCAAAACCATCTGTTCACTTTGTCAGTTTTGGAGATTCATCTCTTGATTTTAAATTATTTGTATGGATTGACAACCCTATCCATGAATTTCAAATAAAAAGCGCCTTACACTTTATGGTTTTAAAAAAATTCCGTCAACACCATATTGAAATTCCTTTTCCTCAACGCGATATCCATATGCGCCCTTAATATAAAGAGCGTTTTTTTATACAATCGCATACGAGCCTCCCCCTTGTTCCTTGACTTTATACATTGCTTGATCACTTAACTTTACATACTCTTCAAGAGAATAGCCACTGCTAAGATCATAATGGGCAATACCGATACTTGCACTTAATTTATATTGTTTATCACTACTTTCTTCAACAATCGTTACTTGATGTAGCAAGCGTTTTGCCGCTTTTTTTATGTCCTCTTCTTTATGCAGATTCAGAAGAATAATAAACTCGTCCCCTCCATAGCGAATAATAATATCATCGCTTCTTACAGATTGTCGCAACCGTCGACTAATCGTCTGAAGAATATAGTCGCCTTCATCATGCCCATATGTGTCATTGATAAGCTTAAATCCATCTAAATCTAAAAACAAAACATATAACTCATGGGCTTTTAATTCTTCAAATGACTCCTTGCTCAGCTCATCAAAATACAAACGATTATATAACCCTGTCAAAGGATCTATCATGGCACTCATAGCAAGAAGTTCATTCTCCTTGATTTTGCTGACAAAACTATTAAGGACGATTCCGGTTCCACCAACAACGCCATTAAAAATAGCAACCGGAACATAGGATATCGGCTTTCCTAGAAGTTCTAGAACAAGCGCCAGTAAAAAGTTTACTAAAATCAAGAAAAACATATTCCTAAGAAAGCGATTATACCAATTATGGCGAAAGGATATCATCATTAATCCAACAACACTCAAAAAAGCAATCCACAAATACACTTCTAAAAATTGACTATATATATCATGGTCACTCACCCCGACGAAAAACGCAATAAAAACACATACCGTAAAAACCACTTTTTGAATCCAGCGCTTTTTTAAATAAGGGGTACGACTAAGGATAATCAATATAAAAACAGGTAAAATCATATAACCACTCATATATTCCAATCGTACAAGTAAATTCCATGATATTCCTGAACCTAAGTACATGATCGGTCGACTTGATGTTACCAATAATCGGGTAAACATAATCATTAATAGCATCGCAAGATATATGACACCTGAATCATACTTAATAATAAAGTAAAAACTAACCAGAACTAAAAAAATCACTAAAAACCCTAATAAAAACGCGACATCCACAACACGCTTGTTATAATAATTGTTAAAGATCAAGTCCGGCTTGCCAATGTGCATTGGAGACCAAAACAAGCCATCCATATACTCGTAATTGCTAATCTCAACGACCAGTTCAAGGCGACCATTTGCATCACTATAGATTGTGCCTGCTTTTGGCTTCCACTGTGGGATGTGCGTCGTAGGATGTTCGGACATCACACCATTTGAAAACACCAGATGATTGTTTGCATATAAATTAAAAGCTGTCACTTGGCTGCCAGAATATATCCCATAGGCTGTATTCGCTTTTAATCCACTAACCTCTAAAACATAGGTTCCATATCGATAAAACTGCTTATTTTGTGTTGTTTTTTTGTTTTCGGGAATAGAAACAAAGGCATACGCATCTTCTGACGTAACCTCATCCTTGCGCCTCCCATCATAATACTTCCACTCACCATTTAGTTTTGCAATAATATCTTGGGTATCAATTTTTTCCAAAACGATCGCACCTTGCGTCGCTTGAGTATCCACAGTAAGCGCACTTCCATCTTGTATAAGATAATAACCTGCATAGGTTAAAAACATGCATAAACCAACGAATATTAAGGTAAATCTGTATCTCCTCTTCATCTATAATCTCCTCATCAACTCTTTCATTATAGTGTATTAATTATATCACTATAATGAACTTCGGGTCTATAAAAAAGCAAAATTTTTATGGAGTTCACTTTCCTCTAGAATAACAAAAGATGTACCCGGAAGCCTCTCCCAGATACACCTGATCTATATTTTTCTTATTCTATTTTTTTGTCTTAGTCCAAATGTCCTACAATCAAATAAATCGTTCCATGACTTAAATGTACCGGAATCCGATAAAGAGTATTTTTGGGTCGTACGATAGCATCGGTTACATGGGTTGGCGGTTTAAGCGTGTATTCAATGTCTTGGTCGGACAAGTTAACTGCAAAAAGCCCAGTTGTTACATTTAAGAATTCTTGACATGCATCAATGGCATATTCATCAAAAGCTTCAAATGAAGTTGTCGCATATTTTTCCGCTAGTTTTAAAAAGACTTCTTGAGATCCTCCAACTGCTGTAAAAAAGGTATCTTCGCCAACAAGATACTGTGATATCAAGTGTGGATATTCTAATTCATCAATACGCTGAACCCGATCAATGCTCACATGGCTATCTACAAATCGAATGAGGTTCTTAACAAAAAGTGTAACAAACTCAATATAAAACTGTTGTACTTTTTCTTCTTTTTCAAAAGTCATAAAGGCAGTTGCTACAACATGTACATCTCCATTACGTATTGCTTCAAACTGGTCATCATTAAGACCATATTCAATCTTATAAAGATTAATCTCTTGTTCAAATGCTTCTAAGGTCATAATCCCTTCTTCAATAAGCGTCTGTGCAAGAACTAGGCGTTCTGACTTTTGCTCTGCCAAAAGTATTTCAAGCTGTTCTTCTGTTAAATACCCTTGTTCAATCGCAACTTCTCCAAAATACTTGTCCATAAACGCTTGCTTGTCATGAACATTTTCCACTTCTTTTGCTGTCATGTACCCCAAGTTAATGGCTAGTACCCCCAGCTTGAGGTTTTTGGTATGCATCACTTCAAGCACTCGTTTCATATCTTCCAGCTGAACTCGCCCTTTATTTAACAAGTAGTTACCAAAAAAAGCACTAAACATTATTCTACCTCCTTCAGATGTGATTGAATAACAACTTTCAATCGCTCATCTTCCCATGGTTTTTGAACAAAATCAATCGCTCCAGACTTTAACGCCTTTTGAAGGTTTGATTTTGTTCCAACAGAAGATAGCATAATAACCTTTGCATTCGGATCTTTATCCATAATATTTTCAAGCGCTTCCAGTCCATCCATAAACGGCATCACGATATCCATAAAAACAAGTTCAGGCTTGTTATTAATATAAAGTGTTACAGCTTCCTCTCCATTGGTTGCTTCAATGACTTCACAATCAATAATAGACTTTAACGACTGAATAAGTTTTTTGCGTACTGTTATCGAATCATCACATAATAAAATTTTCTTCTCCATATTAAAACCCTCCTATACACTTATTATACCATATCTTCTGGTTTAGAAAAATAATATCCTTGTATAATCTTATACCCAATGTCTCGAATTACTTGATACTGTTGTTCGGTCTCAACCCCTTCCGCAATAAGGCGTAACTCAAACTCCTGTGCCAGATCTTTAAGGGTTTTTAACATTACCTTTCCCTTAGTGTTGGATGCAATAGAATCAATGAGCATCTTATCTATCTTCACTTCATTTACTTCAAGATTAACCAAATAATTGAGGGCAGAATAACCTGTTCCAAAATCATCCAGAGAAATCTGTATACCTACTTCACGTAGCGGACGTAAAATTTGGTTCACCTTTTCAATCCCATTCATAGCAACACTTTCCGTAATCTCAATAATGAGTTGACTTCCCTTAAAATTATGTTTTTGCAATAAATGTTCAACATCTAGCAAAAAGCGCGCATCCATTAAATATGTCGGCTCAATATTAACTGAAACGGTTATATCCCTCGAAAATTTCTGTGTCAGCTTAGCATAATCTAGCATCACTTGATTAAGTACAAAGTATCCAAACTCACGATGCAATCCAATTTGATCAATAAAATTAACAAATTCTCGTGCTGATATAGGGCCATATGTCTTGGTCGACCATCTGGACAAAGCTTCTAAACCAACCACTTGATGTGAATCTACATGATTTTGAGTTTGATATAGCACTTTAAAATTCGAAAAATCAACTAAGTCTTTTTTAAGTTGTTCCATTAAATACGTATCACGTTTTAATTTTTCCTCAAACTCTACATTATATGCCATGATATTCTCAGCTTTTGAGTACTTGGCATATGTCATGGCTAAGAGGGCTTTTTGATATGTCCCTTCAAAACCTCCATCTTGTTGTGTATGTTGTGCATACCCAAGGTAATACCCCAATAGGTTGGATAGATTCTCATCTTCGAACGCTTGCATAAGTTGCTTGTCTATACGATTTAGTGTGTTCCTCAATTGCTCTTCCCTAGGTATCCATAAAATAAATTGGTTTCCTTCTACTCGAGCAAGCAGTTCGCCGCTTGTATTGGTCTCTTGAATGTATTGTGTTGCACGTATTAATATACGGTCTCCAATCTTTGCGCCATACACCGAATTAATGATATGAAGGTTTTTAAAACTTAAGACAATAATCCAACCTACTAACGGCTGTTTTTCTTGGCTTTCTTCTATGAATTGAGTAAAAGCCATGTAATTTGGCAAATTGGTCAATTGGTCATAATACGCTAATTGATTCGCATAAGCCATTGAAGATTCTAACGCATGTATTTTTTCTAAAAGTTGGTTGCGAATGGCATATGCTGCAAAGCGAAAGATGAAAACAAAGAGGCTTACCAGTAAAATTTGGATGATCCATATACCCGCATGCATTTTGGCTGGTGTCAAAAAATCTGTTTTCCACGACCAAAACCATAGCCCAAAAAGGCTCAACACTGAAAGCACCGCAATGACAAAGCTTTGTTCCTTTTCCAATAGAAGTATCGCCATTCCATTGCTAACAAGGATAAGTGCAATTGCACCACTTGAAAAGCCACCATCGGTAAACGATATAATCCCTATCGCCATAGCCATGGCAATAACAATGCTTACTTTGACTTCACGACTCAAGCGTCGACGATTAAGATATACAACTAAGAGCACTAATCCGACAATCCCATCAATATATACAAAATAGTTCGGAATATCTGTAAAAGCTATTGCCAAAGCAGAAAGCCATGAAATCACAGTTGCATAAGGTAAAATCCAATCAAACTTTTCTTCAATCCGCTGATAAATTCGTTCATCATACTCAACTACCTTCATCGCTTCCCCCCTTTTCCCAAAGAAAAAACTAAGCAATATAAGTATATCATAACCCATTCTAAAACCTTAATCAAATTTTAAACATTTTTTATAATTTTCGTGTTATTATTTTATTTATCGGCTCAGAAAAATAAAGCTACACATTCTATTTGACACAAAACTATGCTTTACGAAAGGATCTTTTACTATGAAAAAAACTAAAAAGTTTCGTAATCAACTCACTCTAAAAATTAGTCTCTCTATCGTTATCGTCTTTAGCATCATTAGTATGGTTTTTACAAATTTTGCATTTTCTTATATTACTTCCCTAGCACAAACCGGTTTTGAGTTAACCGCCAACACAATTCAATCTATGGTCAGCACCATGGACTTCTCAAAAATATTGGAAGAAGGCAGCCCACAGAGCCAAGAATTTGCATTACTCAAAGACGAGTTTCATAACATGCATGCTTCCGCCAAAGACCTCTCCAACCGATTAATGATTATCACGGAAAAAGACGGGGAACTCGTCTACCTATTTGGTGCTGATGAAAACAAAAATTATGAAACAGGTGAGCTCGTTGCCACTCCTTCTAAAGAGCTTTTAATGGCTTTTGAAACAGGGGAAATTCAAGCTACAGATTTTGGAAAAGAACATATTCTCAACGGGCATACGATTGATTTTTACTTCCCACTAGAAGACAGTCAAGGGCGATTAGCTGTTGCCTTTGTTAGCTTGTCTACGACAATCATTCGCTCCATACTCATGGCACTATCAACGATTCTTGGAATACTGCTTTTACTTATTGTTCTTATTCTCGTAGTTCTGATTCGCTTTATCGTCAAGAAAGAAACCCGTGATCTTGAACGTCTCGTAACCAAAACAGGTGAGGTTGCCAATCTAAAAGGCGACTTGACCCAAAGAATTCAAATCGAAAGTAATAATGAAATCGGGCATTTGTCAACAAATATGAATCAGTTACTTGATACCATCCACAACTTTATGCTAGTTATTCAAACGACAACGCAGCGATTAGTCCAAACCAGTGTTCAGTTTGGAAAAATCAACCACGTGATTCAAGAAAATAGTTCCCTCGTCCATAATGCTATTGCCCACGAGCGAGAAATTGAAGACCAACTTATGGCTTCTACTCAAGAAGTCTCGAGCCAAGTTCTTGAAATTAATGACACCATTGCTCAGGTTGCACTTCATGCTCAAGAAGTAACAGAAGAAGCATTAAAAGCCTCCGAACATGCCTATACAGGAAAAGAAACAATGGCCTCTATGAAAATGTCCGTAAAAGATACTGTTCGACAAGTTCAAGAGACCAATACGCATGTGTTAAAACTTAAAGATCAATCCGACACCATTAACAGTATCGTCGATGCCATTACTGCTATCGCAGCTCAAACGAATCTCCTCGCACTTAACGCATCAATAGAAGCTGCTCGAGCTGGTGAACACGGAAAAGGGTTTGCTGTTGTTGCTAACGAAGTCCGAATCCTCGCTGAAAGTTCTGCAAAACAGGCCGATAATATTGCATCGCTCATCCATGAGATTCAAGACAGCATTCAAATAACTCGAACATCCATGGATGAAACCCAAGAAAAAATCTTGACTGAAATCGACCTAGTTGATCAAGTAGAGACAAAGTTCAACGGTATCTCAACGTCCATAAATTATGTGACACAAAAAGTTCAAAGCGTGTATGCATCCACTGAGGAAATCTCTGCCGCTTCGGATGTCGTCACCGAAAAAATCTCTCAACTACAGGCTTTATTTGACAAAACCGAAGAATCTACGGCTCAACTTATCCATAGTATTGAAAGTCAAAATAGTACTGCACATGATGTTTCTTCTGAAATCGAAGCATTAAACCATATCACTCAAGAACTTACCGAGACCATGAACGAATTAATCTTATAAGCTCTAAGCACGCTCCAATCCCCATTTACGCTTACCAATAACCAAGGCAATACTTAAGAACGTCATCGCAAAAACAAGCTGTATTCCCATGCTTTGCAAAGGAATAACCAGTTGATCTGCCGTGATATTTGACATTTGACCAATGGTTTCATTGGCACGAACATACCAAAATACCGGTGAAAAGCTTGCAACCTTCAACAGGGAATCACTTAGTAAAAATTGTGGTACAAACACGCCACTTAAAAAGCTAAGACCTAATGCTATCACATTGGCTACTGCATGAATGGCTGCTTTGCTTTTCACCAATGATCCAATAACAAAACTAATACCTAAGGCGCACAAGGTAAAGACAAATGCGTTAAGCATAAACAATAGCATCATCACTGAAAACTCACGCACCCCAAGAACAAATAAGGCCAAAAGAAAGAACGCATATACAACAAACGCAAAAACAATGTTTGCCAAAATATGTTCCCGAACAATGCGTCCAATTGGAATGGGTGAACTTGCATTTCGGTTCTTAATATCTGTATCATGGAGAATAAACATGGTAAATGCGACTCCCAATATAAGGATGCTGAACAATCCATAGGCTAGGTAATTAAAGTATTGTATCGTAAAGTTACGCGTACTTTGATTAGATATCTGGGTCGTCACCTTTACCTCTATCTCCTCTGATAGATCCTCTAACACCTTATTTACAAGTAAGGATTCATCTATATCTTCCACTCCTACATATAATCGAGCCGTATTAAGGTATTGTTCAATGGCCAAATCAATATAATATACATTGGTTGCATCCTCTATAACGGTCTTTTCCATGGTTTGAAAATTGCCTTGCATAAAGTTTTGTGTAAAACCACTGGGGATGCGAAGAATATAAATAACCTCTCTAAAGTAAAGTGCATCTTGAATCGCCTCTGTCTCATCATCTATATCTACAAATTCCGCCACATGACTAAGATGCTCTTTTAACCCTTGAATCAAGGGAGAATCCTCTTCGCTAATAATAGTCATTGGAATTTTAGACTGGCTAAATGCAGGGTCTTCTTCTTTACTCATATTTGTTGCAAAAATTGCACTTATCCCCAAAAATATAATTAAATAAATTCCCAATGCCGGAAGATTGTGTTTTATTATACGCATACATAGTTTAAATACTGGCATATTTTCGCCTCCTCACATTCACATACGTTCCCAAAAAGAAAATAATGATAAACCCAATAATATAAAAGATATTAATCCAATACCGATCTAGGGCATCAAACACATATAGGGCATAATAAGCATCTGCCAACAATCCAACTGGATTTAGAACCGTCAAAATAGGCATTTTCTGAGCAACGACATATTTCATTGAAAAATCCATCAATCCTGATAAAAATCCTCCCACTAGAGAAAGTACAGTTACAATAGCACTTTTCATATTCTCTGAAGTCTTAAACACTGTACCAATAAATGCTCCACCTAAAACGCCCATAATACTTCCAAGAATAGATGTTAAATAGATTAATCCTCCTCGCTCACCTAAGTCAATCGTTAAGACAAAATGTATGTATGCGAGTAAAACACTCATAATAACTACTTGAATAAGTATTGCCGCACTAATACTATAAAAGAAAGTTTTGATCTTATGAATCGGAGCTATATTAACGCGTGCCGCTAAATCCGATAAATCGGCTTGAATATCCACAGCTTCTCTTAATCCTAGATATGCCCCATACATGCATGTCATCGCAATAAGAGCAAAGAAAAATACAAGCATCGGGTCAAGTTCAGCTTTAGACGCCGAAACCTCTGTGGTAAATGTCTGTCGCGTCCCCACTTGCTCTAGCACCTGCTCTATTTGGTCAGGATGCTCTTGAGCAATCGTATGAACCGTTTTTACGGTTTGTTGATACTGGTTTAAGAACAACCGAACGAGACTCGCTTGTATCCCTGTTGTTTGAACAACAAAGGTCATATCACTTTCCATAAGTACGTAACCGATAATAGTTTCATCCTTGAGCGCTTCTATGGCCTGCTTCTCTTCCATTTGTTTAAATTCAATCAGGTCTGTCGCGCCTATAAGTTGGTCAACCTCTTGTGATTGTTCAGAGGCAACCAATCCAACCGGTATCTTATGGAAGGCTTCTTGATTCCCGATATTATTCAGTGTCATATATAAGAGAGTACTTAATACAATTGGAAAAACAAAAATCCAAAACATATTATCCTTATCTCTTAGCAAACACTTCAATCGATACTTTAAAATGTGCTCATACATATTTTCACCTCTAATCCCTTAACTCTTTACCGGTTAATTCCAAGAAAACATCATTCAGTGTCGGCTTTTCCGAATATATTTTTCCAAATGCCATGTTCGACGTACGAATATGTTCTAAGATATGTTCCAAATTATTTGCCGCTTTATAAGAATGAATCGTCAGCAAACTTTCTTCATAGCTGACGGAGGCAACATTTGGCAACTCACGAAAACTTTGAAGATGTTCATCCAATAAATCATAGAGTTCGATCGAGATTTTTTCTCCAACATCAATCATTGCTTTTAACGTTTCTTTACTTCCAGATGCGATCGCTTTACCCTTATCTAAAATCATAATCCGTGAACAAATCTGCTCAACTTCTTCCATATAATGGGATGTATAAATAACCGTTGCACCTTTTCTATTCAATTCCTTAATGCCTTCTAAAATTTTGTTACGGCTTTGGGGGTCAACAGCTACTGTAGGTTCATCTAAAAAAATTATTTTCGGCTTATGGGCAATGCCACATGCAATGTTCAACCGTCGAAGCAAACCTCCACTAAGTTTTTTCGGAACAAATTTTTCATATTTTTCCAATCCAACAAAAGCAATCGCTTCATCTACCAGCTTTTTCTTTTCCTTTTTGTTGGGTACATATAGACCACAAAAATAATCGACATTCTCACGTACTGTCAGCTCATTAAACACTGCCACATTTTGCATCACAACACCAATATCTCTTTTTGCTTTATAGTTTCTAGGTGTCATCTGTTCTCCAAAAACTTCTATCTCTCCTTTATCATAGGATAATAAAGAGAGTATGCAATTGATTGCAGTGGTTTTACCTGAACCATTTGGTCCCAACAATCCAAAGATTTCTCCTTCTTTAACATCAAATGACAAATGGTCAAGAGCAACCAAATCGCCATACCGTTTAACTAAATTATTCACTTTAATAATCATGTGTAACCTCCTTCAACCTTTCATACTTGTATTGTAAGTTTTTTTTGCTATAATTGTAAGTGTCATGTATCAGTATTTATATGACAAATGTCACATGTGAGGTTAAGGTATGCATATATTAGATATTATTGATAAACTCATCTTATTTTTATTAAGTCTGACCATATATATACAAATTCTTGGAACAACCGATATACTATCCCTGCTTATTATTGTACTTGCCGCTTTGACTTGTGCCGCTTTATTAGCCTATACAAACAAAGCGTTTTTTCATCATTCAATTATTTTTGCATATTTTCTTTTTTGTTTGTGGTCACCTGCCGCCCTATTTTTTTTACCGGTTATCGTCTATACTTGGTTTTTTTCATATTCACATTGGCTTCATCTACTGACACTTATCCTTTTATCCACAGCCTATCCGCCGTATGGTCTGGTAACATTTTTTGTTTTATGTTCTATGACCCTTGTCACAGCTCTTATCAAATACCGTACATATACAATCTCTAATCAAACCATCCGCTATCGTAGCCTTGAAGATCACGCACGTGAGTTAAACTATACGTTAAAGCATCAGCACCAGGAACTTCTAAAAAGTCAAGATAGTGAAATCTATCATGCAACGTTAAACGAACGCCATCGTATTGCACGCGAGATACATGACCATGTAGGACATGTTCTTTCAAGAGCATTGCTTCAAATCGGAGCTATACTCGCGATTAATAAAGACACCACCTTAACCGAGCACTTAAACGCTTTACGTGTTACCCTTAATCAAGGTATGGATAACATTCGTTCAAGTGTCCATGATCTTCATGATACTTCAATTGATATTGAAGCATCTATTCGTAAAATCATCGCTGACTTTACTTTTTGTCCGATTCACATGGATATCCACATCACTAGCGCAATGCATCAAGCCATTAAGTTTGCTGTGATAGCAATTGTAAAAGAGAGTCTTAACAATATCATAAAACATAGCACTGCAACTCAAGTCACTCTACGCTTACGTGAACACTACGCTTTTTATCAATTGGTCATCTCAGACAATGGACACGTGACAGATGTTGACCTTGATCAAGGCATTGGCCTACGAAATATTTTTGAACGTATCGAAAAACTTGGTGGACATCTAAATATCGATACCGATAATGGCTTTCAACTTTTTATCACCCTACCTCGAGAGGAGCCCACAACACATGATTAAGCTACTTATTATTGATGACGATAAACTCGTCGCTTCATCCCTACAAACTATACTCAGTCAAAGCCCTGATATTGATGTCATTGCTCTTGGACACAGTGGCGAGGATGCGATTAATCTATATCATGAACATCTTATTGATGTCATCTTAATGGATATCCGTATGGAAAACATGAATGGTCTTGATGCCGGTTCAAAAATTTTATCAGAAGACATCAATGCAAAGATTCTTTATCTAACAACATTCCTTGATGATGAATATATTATCAAAGCTCTGCACATCGGTGCAAAAGGTTACCTTCTTAAACAAAATTTTGATAGTATTGTCCCTGCTATTCAAGCTGTAGCAACAGGACAGCGTGTCTTTGGTGAAGCTGTCGCCGATAAGCTGCCTGACCTTTTACAACAAAAAAGCCCAAGAACATTTTCTGACTTAGGCTTATCTGACAAAGAAATACAAATAATGACATGTGTTGCCGATGGGCTCTCCAATAAAGAAATTGGCGCTACGCTATTTTTGAGCGAAGGGACGGTTCGTAATTATATCAGTAGTATTTTAGATCGTCTACAACTGCGCGACCGGACGCAGTTAGCCATTTTTTACTATCGCAATCAATAGTATATCTTTTGTCTATTATAGGAGCTCTTGACGTCAAAAACGATATCTGTTATTCTTATGTAAGAATAATTTTTATTAGACTTTTATTCTTACAGGAGGTGGGCAAATGTTAAAGTGGGCTCTATTTTTTTTAATCATATCATTTATTGCTGGAATATTTGGATTTAGAGGCGTTGCTTCAACAGCAAAGTCGGTGGCTAAGATTCTCTTTTTCATTGCAATTGTTTTACTCATTCTGACATTACTTTTTGGAAAAGCCTTGTTTTAAATAGTGTTTTTAATTATATATAAAAAAACAGGTCTATGAATAATAAATCATAGACCTGTTTTTTTTTACATTTAATTGCAGTATATTTATTCCTTTTTATTTTTTTTCACTTTTTTTGTTGATTTTTAAATTAACAACTTCTTCTTCTCGATCTATCAATGCATGATCATGGACGACAGAATTGATAACCTCATTAATAATATGGTCTTCACGAACTTCTCTTACCTTTCTGCGCACCACTTCTTCAATCTCAAATTCTTGTTTAAGTCCTGCATTAAGTGAATATACCATCATCAATAAAATAATTGCAAAGGGAAGCCCTGTAATGATAGAGGCCGTCTGCAGTGCAGTCAATCCGCCACCAATAAGTAACGTCGCAGCAACCACACCTTCCATTACTGCCCAAAAAACACGTTGTGGCACAGGAGAATCCAGCTTTCCACCCGATGTCAAGTGATCGACAACCAAGGAGCCTGAATCTGATGATGTTACGAAAAATACCGTTACTAAAATAACGCCGACCAAAGATAAAATACTACTAAAGGGCAACGCATCCACCATTGCAAAAAGTGCTATGGATGCATCAACTTTAACAGCTGATATTATATCTGCGATACCATTTGTCTCTTGAAATATAGCTGAACCTCCAAATACTGACATCCAAAAGAAAGACAGCAGTGACGGTATCAACATAACACCTAGAATAAACTCTCGCACAGTTCTTCCTTTCGATATTCTCGCAATGAACATTCCGACAAAAGGTGACCATGAGATCCACCATGCCCAATAAAATATTGTCCATCCCCCTTGCCAGTTCGTATCGCGAAAGGTCTCTGTCCATAAGCTCATCTCAATAAAGTTGGAAACATAATATCCAATATTTTGAGTAAATCCACTCATGATGTAGACCGTTGGACCTGCAATCAAAATAAATATTAAAAACACACCTGCTAATATCATATTGATTTCACTGAGACGTTTGACGCCTCCATCAAGCCCCATAACAACAGAGGTCGTTGCCAATGCTGTGATTCCTATAATCAGTCCCACTTGAATCGGAATACTAATCTCTATACCAAATAGATGATTTAATCCTGCATTCACCTGGGATACACCTAATCCCAAAGATGTTGCTAAACCGGTTAAAGTTGCAAGCACTGAAAGTACATCAATAAGGTTTCCCCAAAACCCATAGATTTTATTACCGATAATCGGATAAAATACTGATCGAATCGTGAGCGGGAGTCCCCTATTATACGCAAAGAAAGCTAATCCTAAAGCAACCACTGAATAAATTGCCCATGGATGTATTCCCCAATGGAAAAAGGTTGTTGCCATAGCTGCTTGAGCCGCTTCCGGTGTACCTGCTCCCAATCCTCCAAACATCGGAGAAGGTTTATTCAAATGTGAAATCGGTTCGGCTACACTCCAAAACAATAGCCCAATCCCCATTCCGGCACTAAGAAGCATTGCATACCAAGCAAACTTAGTAAATTCAGGTTGCGCCTCTGCGCCTCCAATCCTTAAATTCCCATATCGACCAAAGGCAAAATACAATGCCGCAACGACAATAATATTGGCCGCTGCAATCATAAACCAACCTGCATTTTTTGTAATATGAGCTAATGCTGAATTAAACAAATCTTCAGCTTGCCCTGGAAATAATAATGTTCCCGCAATGAAAAGAACGAGAATAAGCGCAGAAAACATGGTCACTTGAGGATGGATGTCAAACCCATAGCCTTCCCAATTATTTTCACCTGGTTCTTGTCGACCAGCTTCATCAAACAATGATACTGTTGGACGAATCTGCAATCCTTTAAATGGCTTTCGATTTTTAATCGCTCGCTTACGAGCTTCCCGTTCGGCCTTTTGTAGCTTTTTTGCCAAATGTTTTGCAGATGCTAATTCTTTCTTCTTTTCTTCGTTCATATAAAACCTCCATTTTTTCTAATCTCTAACCACCATAGCTTCTTCTGAGTCACCATTAACATGATTAAGATATCGTGCTAACTGGAAAAAATAGTCTGATAAACGATTTACATATTGATAGTCTAGTGTAAAGTCCAATTCATGAATTACTTTTGCAAATACCCGCTCACAGCGTCTTGTTACACTGCGCGTCACTTGAGCATAGGTTGCCGCCTCATTACCACTAAAATGAATAAAACTATGTAACTCACCTGTTTTTTCAGTATATGAATCAATGGCTTTTTCTAGGCGTTCGATCATTGTATCTGTAATATAACTTGCTTGAAATTGCAGTGAAACATCACTGCCGATTCGAAACAGACAATATTGAATCCATTCCAAGATGTCATCAATATCTTTTTGTTTTGTTACGCATTGATTGAGGCTTCGCAGATGCCCAATATGAGCATTAAGCTCATCGACATGTCCTTGCAACTCAATCCATAGACTACCTTTCCACAGCTTTTCACCCTTAACATTACTTGTATATCCCTTGTCTCCGGCTTTTGTATATATTTTCATATATTTGTCCTCCTTATCGCAACTTTCCATAGTATATATCCAATACATATGCTCAAAAAAGCAATGCCAATAAGCATGCTACTTGAATTGATGACAAATGCTTGTCCTAATACAAATATACCACTAATAATTGATGCTAGTATAAACAAAGTCAAGTTCTTTCCTTTTTGATCTTGAGGGTTATACTTTTCACTAAACGGATATTTTGTATCTAGCATAAAGATATTGATACTTATGATAATCATGGCAAGACCGACTTGCAAACCAAGATATGCAAATCCCATTAGGCCTGATATGTAATAAAAAAGAATTCCTATGCATAAATACACAGGCAATATATAACTAATGATGAATCCTTTTATAACCCCTCGAAGCATTTCACTGTGTTGTGTAAATGGTGCAACTTTATAAATCCATGCTCCTCGATAACTTTCGCTATATTTAATATTAACCAGCAAACTAATTAAAAAAATAGGTGTCATATAAAAATACATTATTATTGTTTCATTCCCACGAATCTGAATACTTTCCCCATACTGATTCATTACACCAAAAATGATAGGAAAGCCTATTGCAAAGACAATTCCCGGATACATTCTTAGCTTTGTCTCTCGTTCTTTTGTTAATATCTTGCGACTAAATAAGACAAATGCTTTTTCCGTATCGGTCTGACTTACGAGTGAAGCTATGGCATATACAAGTCGCTCTCGCAGTCCTTTCTTGCTATGGCTCCCAACTCCGGATTCATTCATTTTACTTAAATATCCTTCAAATCTTGGTGCAATCCACCGTACATAAAAAAACAATAATAATATTGGAACTGTAATACCTAATATAGCCATCACGAACACGACTGTCTGAGCCCCTTGGTCAATAAGAATTGATAGAGGTGCTGCAAACCACATCGGAGGTACGAAGACATGCCATAGTTTAACTTTAAATTCAGCAGATGTCAAGGCAGTCACATTGATCATTCGCGGGACAATTTGGTATCCAAGCGTAATAGTAACAGTAAATAGCACCTGAAATATCGTAATAAAATCTTTTAATTTTTCACCATTAAAGAAATGTAAAAGCAGTACATATACACACGATGTCAATACAACTGAAAAGACACTCATAAGTATACTCATCAAAAAAAGTAATGCTCCTGCGCCTATTCCAAAACGCATTCCAATAACGACAATAGATGGCAGAGAAAGCTCTAAAAGTAAAACAAGTACATAGCTAAAAATATGTATGAATCGACCTAGAGATAAGGCTTTTTTCTCTATCGGTCGTGTCAAAAACATCACTTGATCACGCGTGTCTAATAATACCGTCGAATAATCCGAAATCATCGAGGAAAGAAGGAAAAATAAAATCAATGTAGTGTATAAAGACATACTCAAATGTACTGACTCCGTCATTAAAAGAATTGGTATCAGCATGACACCAAAAAAAATATATATAATATGTTGGGAGAATCGACTCTTTTTTTTCCCTTTTTGCTCATCCGTTTGCTTACCTAACTCCATAACCGATGTTCGTCGTTGGTCTAATGTAAACTTTAGCCACAAAACATGATAGACTTCGTCATAATTGATGCCCATATATTCGATGATTTTTTTGAATGGTTTAAGTATACGCAACTGTTTTAACTGTTCCATAGTTCTTCCCCACTTGATTCTTCAGTTATTGTTTCAATAATTGCAGTTGCAATCAACTCATGATTGTCAGTGCCTGTTACTTTGTTAAACAACTCCTCAAGAGAAGCATAATGACTTGTTGCACTTAATGTCTCAAAAGCACCATCTGCTGCAATAACACCTTGATCAATCAATACAATACGGTCACTGATTTTCTCAACAACATCCATCATATGCGACGAGTAAAAAACCGTTTTGCCGCGCTGCGCTAATTGATGGAGTAATTCTTTAAAAACCATCACACTATTCGCATCAAGACCTGCAATAGGCTCATCCAAAAATAAGATATCCGGATTATGGATTATACTTGCAATAATCAGAATTTTTTGCCGCATTCCTTTTGAATATGATGATATACGTGAGTGAACCACATCCTCTAAGCTAAATAATTGCATCAGGCGCATAATGCGTTCTTCAACCACGTCTTTGTTCAAAGCATAGAGCTCCCCAATAAAACTCAAATACTCATAACCTGTCAATGTATCGTAAATCTCTCCCGCTTCCGGTACATAACCAATGCGCCGCTTATAAGAAGCATCTGTTTTTCGAATATTCTCTCCAAATAAGTACACCTCTCCTTCAAAAGCTTCAATTAAACCTAACATGATTTTAACTGTTGTGCTCTTTCCTGCACCATTGGGTCCAATATATCCTATGACTTCGCCTTTTCCAATAGACAAATCAATTCCTTTTAACACATCTTTTGTACCAAAGGATTTTCTCAATCCCTTAATCTCAATTAAACTCATCCCTAACAACCTTCCTCTCTACTTGCTAGTTATTTTTTTCAGAATCTTTGATGCAGTCAACTGCAATCATCAATGCAAGGACAAAAACTTCCCTCGTCTCATCGATGATATTTAAGACATATGTATCTCCCCATGTAAGAAATTCCCGAGTTATAGATCCGATTTTTTTTCCACTTTCATAAATTGAAAATTGAAAGTCAAAAAAATCACCTTCCAGTTCAAGCTTAAGCCCGTTCGCTTCAACATCAATCTGCTTTTTTAAAAATGTAAAACGACTTTTTAATGCAACTTGACGTCCATCTGAAAATCGTACAACATATCTTGGTAAGAAAGTCAATATTTCTTTATCCACAACAAAAATTTCCCTGCCACTCAAATCTTTAACATGAACTGTATTGCCAATCAACTTAAAATCTTGATCAACATAATAAACCGGATTTTGGTTTTCATCCATCACCGAGTATTGGTCTGTTATTTTAAAAACTTTTTGTTGAATAAATAACTTCTTCATATATATCTCCCTAACATGTAGTTTTTCTTAGTATAGCATATTTTAAGGTGATATCCCAAATGCAATCTCTCTATATTGATAAAGAGTGCATGCCTGCACTCTTTTAGTTTGTTTATTCTTTTCTACCGATAAATGACGACATCAGTATATGGCATAATCTGGGTAATATTCTTCTCATAGGTATCAATAAAGTTCTGGTCTCGATACCAGATGTTAAAGTTCACCGCTCCTGCTTGTTCATATTGTGTCCCTTTAGCGATCATTACTTCATCCACCCGTACTAAATATCTATCATTATCT
>DGAD01000011.1 GCA_002382805.1 Clostridiales bacterium UBA4039 | reverse complement strand
TTCTCAAAAATGGTTGACAGTCATATCCACGCTTCATTGCTCTTTATAACAAAATATAGGTCTTTATGTTTTATACATGTAATGTTACAATATGACTATAAAAGATGATAGGCAGGAGTATAAAAATCTATGATAGATATAAAGAAAATAATTCAAACCCATTCAATAAAAATACTATTCCAAGTAATTTTACTTCCTATTGATTCAAATACATTTTGTGTGGAAAGCTTTGTTCGCGGAATTGATCCGTCAAACCAACGGATCATCTCACCTAGCGAACTGTTTTCTGTAGCACATAAAGAGGGGGTTGCCAAACAACTTGATCAGCTTTGCGTGTGCAAAACCATCGAAACCTTCGCTCCGATAGCTAATCAAAATCCCCGGGTAATGCTGCACATCAACATTAACCTTTCTTTTTTTGTTCCGGCGATTACGTCAAACTATATAGAACATTGCGCAAAAAAACATGGTGTTTCTTCTGATCGTATTGTTATTGATATAGACAATCTCTCTATCGATGAAAAAGATCTACCACTAACGCAACAATTCATTGAACACCATCGCAAAAAAGGATTTTATATTTCAATTGACGATATTGGAAAAACCTACAGTAATATTGATAAAATTATGCTCTTTAATCCAGATATCATTAAAATCAATCAACAAATGTTAAAACGGCTATCCTCTAGCGATTATACAAAATTATTGATTAAACATATTACCTCCATTGCTCATCAAATGGGTATCTTAGTCATCGCCACCGGAATAGAATCAAGATATGATCTGGAAAAGGCTCTACGTGCAGGTGCACAAATGATACAAGGCTATTATGTTTCACCAACAGAGGCATTAGATTACCCAAAAATTCTACGTATTATTGAGGCCTTTGACTACGCATCTATTGGTGAAATCACAAATGCTCGATATGAAAAAGATGAAAAATCTGCTATCATTAATATTGTTAACTTTAACAGCCACTTAAAAACGGTTTTTGAAAATATCGGTTCTCAAGATCTTGACTTTGTCATGAATGACTTACTCAACAACTATCATTTTATTGAAAGTTCATATTTTCTTGATGCCAAGGGTATCCAAATGAGCCATTCATTTATCAATACATCAAGTTTTGGCAATCGTAACAAAGAACTTTTCGGACTTTTTTCTAAAGGTTTTTCTCATAGTAACGAAGAATATTTTACGCGATTGCAAAATCCTTTGCTTTCGGATTGGGTAACAAAACCGTATCGTTCACGACTAAGTAACGATGTCTGTGTCACGACCTCATTCAAAATCACCAACCGATCCGGCAACCCAATCATCGTCGTTCTAAACTATAACTATAAGCCATTTGAAGCTTATATCAATACTAAAAAACCTACAATAAAATTATTTAATGATTGCACTCCGTAGCATGTTGATGCTCATGGCATACCGATCCTGTCGATTTTAACTCACCACGCAATTTTCATGTTAACCTCCATAATTTCATTTTTCAAATTGATTTGTTGTTGTATGTTTTCATATATGGCTTTAATGACCTTAACAGGTCTACATTCAGCCAAAGAAAAAAATTCACGCCAAAGCTTGAGACAGTCATGGCGATACGCTTCACGTCACTTATGCCCGATATAGAAGGTTCTGCAACAATAAGGATTGGGTATTTTACATCAAAAAATAAGGTGCTCGACCAAAAAACATACATACTTCACTTTCTTTAATCGGTTCATCTACTAGTATAATTTTTTTGCATTTTCTTCCTCCAGTAATTTACATTTATGGCAAACACCTTCAAAGACAACAGAATAACCTTGGATAATGTCACCATACTTTTCTTCAATATAGTATTGTTGTTGAAGCATTTGATTAAATATCTCCCGACTTTTATATTCAATTATTTGTCCACATACTTTACAATGAAAATGCATGTGGAGCCTTTTCTTACTAAAGGCTTTTAGTTCATATACATTTTCATTATTAATATTTGTCTCTTTAATAATACCCAGCTGTTTAAAAATCAAAAGATTACGATACACTGTAGGCAAGCTAACGTTCTCATGTTGGACATGATGATATATTTTTTTTGCGCATAAGTGCTGGGATGTCGTCAAAAATAGTTCAATCATCTTCATACGCGGCTGAGTTAGTCTATAATTATGATCACATAATATTTTTTCTATCGCTTTTCGTTTATCAATCATCTATTTTCTTCTTTCCAACGCCTTGTCTATCTTTTCTTGTCGCGTCCTTAATCAAGCTCTATGAAATTTGATATCAGATTTGGTTATCTTCTTTTCAGGTTATTGGCATATGCTATATATGATTTTACGCTTATTATTGGCATATGTCAATAACTTTTCTTTTCCAAAAAAATTGAGATAAACAACACAATCTGCTGTCTATCCCAACCTTTAAGCTATATGCTACATTCTTTTTAATTACACGTTACACTGACGGATTATCCATTCCTTCAAACGCATATACAATAGGTCCTCGCATGAACACGATTTAATTTGTATCTTCACGAACAGTTAGATTATTCACCGCATTCATCTGCATGATGATGCTCATGACATACGGACCCTGTTGACTTCAACTCACCTCGAAGATACGCTTGCACTACCTCTGTTGCATCTCCAGAAGCACCAACGATAACTTCAATATTATGCTCATTAAAGATATCAACCGCGCCTCCGCCCATACCACCTGATATGATTACATTCACACCTAAGTCATTCAAAAAATTCGGTAAAAATCCAGGACGGTGTCCAGGATTTTCAATGGATGTATGATTCTTGATACACCCATTTTCCTCATCAAAAATATTAAAATTGATACAATGTCCAAAATGTTGTGTCACTTGATTTTTTTCACTGGCTACTGCGATTTTCATAAGTTTCCTCCATTATCTATCACTTTTTTTATATTTTCATAAATTCCTTGCACTGCACGGCCCGACGCACAATCAATGTCAACAATAGTTTTTCCTTGATTGATCGCCTTCACCGCTTGTGAATCATAGGGAATTCGACCGACATAGTCCAAGCCTTTCACTTTTGTATATGCTTCAATTTCATCTGTATATTCTATATTGACATCAAATTTATTCACACAAACAAACGTCTTCACACCAAAGCGCGAAGCGGTTGTTACTATGCGCTCCATATCACTTATACCAGACAAAGAAGGCTCTGCAACAACTAGTACATAGTCCACTCCGCTAATCGAAGCAATAACCGGACAGCCGATTCCTGGGGAACCGTCAATAATTGCTAATTCAGCTTCGACATCCTGCTCTAGCATCTGTTTTTTCACTTTTGTCACTAACATTCCCGACGTTCCACTTCCCATTTTCAATTGAGCTGTAGAAAATACCCTCTCTGATTTATACAACTGCAAGTGTCCATCTACAACCGGTTCTAAATGAGCAGCTCCTACCGGACAAACGAGTTCACACACCCCGCATCCTTCGCATGCATTGAGATCAACAACATACGTTTTTTTTACATGCTCATGTGAAATCGCATCAAATCGACATTGACTTTGACACTGGCCACACTCGATACATAGTTTTTCATGAATAAATGCTTTGGGCAGCCCAGAATAATCCGTTGTTATCGGATCAACGCTCTGATGCATCACTAAATCTAAATTTGGAGCATCCACATCACAATCTGCAAAGAGCCTAATTTTTGATAATTGAATCAACGCACTTGCCACCGTCGTTTTTCCAGTACCACCTTTTCCGCTAAGCACGAGAAGTTGTCGCATGATCCACCTCCTCAAAAATTCGTTCTAACATCGTTTTGAATTTGGCAAAATAAGACGAATCAACGCATGATACGATTTCTCCTTGCGAACTTACAACTGCCAAATCATGACTATACATTACTTTACCTATAACATGGATTTCATTTTTTTCGCAATACTTTTCAGCCGGATTTTCATCATCCAAGCATTTATTTAAAACAACGCCATAGGGAATGCCAAAAAGCTTAACCAATTCATGTACCATGCTTAAGTTTTGAGTCCCAAAAATTGTCGGCTCTGCAACTAGCACACAATAATCAACATCTTTAATAGCTTCCATAACAATACATGCACTGCCTGGCGGCGCGTCAATAATGGATAGTTTTTCTTCTATGCTCACGTTTTCAATTAGCTGTTTTACAATTGGAACGCCTGACGCTTCACCCATATTCAATATTCCGGTTTTTACACTTATTTCACCTGAATGTCCTTTTTCAATCTTGCCAATGGTTTTATCTTTCTCTGCAATCGCATTTTCCGGACAAACCAACATGCATCCACCACACGAATGACAAACATCTTCGAATACTTTAACCGCACTATTTACATACGCCAACGCATTAAACCGACAAAACTCCACACACTTTCGACATCCTGTGCATTTTTCATGATCAATTTTTGGCATTGCAACCTTCACCTCTTCAGCAGCCTCTATTTGGGGCTTCAAAAAAAGATGACCATTAGGCTCTTCAACATCACAATCTATATACATGGCTTTTTCTGCTACGAAAGCCATATTAACAGAGACAAACGTTTTACCGGTTCCACCTTTACCACTTAATACCGCAATCTTCATTTTAGTTGTTCCCGTGGTTATGATAACCAGAATGAATCTCACTTAACGGGTTTAGTTTATTGTCTAAAAACTCCTTAATATTATATTGCACAGATGGATGTAGCGTTTTATAAATTTTTATGTTTGAACCTAATATAATGTCCGCAGCGTTTTTGCCACATCTAGGTGTCAACAAAACATCTACTTTCAAATCTACAACAGTCTGAGCCGCCTGAATTCCTGCTCCTCCAGGACTTGTTGCTGCCGCGTTCTTAATAAATTCATAACTCGAATCTTCTGTATTATAACTCATATAATACGGCGCTCGCCCAAAAGACATGCACACATCAGTTTCTTTTATATTTGTATCAACGGGTATTAATATTTTCATCTTATTTCCTCCTGTTTGTAGCAAGAATAACAAACTCCGTCAAGAACCACACAATAGCTTTCAATGACGTCACCAAACTGCATTTCAATATATCGTTGTTATTTAATGATTTGGTTCAAAATCTCTCGCTTGTTATATTTATTAATTTGGTTACACTTCTTACAATGAAGGTACATATGCAGTTGCTTTTAAATTTCACTGATCTTATTTTCTATGCACTCACACTTTAATAATCTGACCTGAATAAAGTTTAACTAACTGTTTCCCTAAAATTTCAGATAGTTGAGCATACGCTTTATCACCTGTACAATGTCCAGTATAAGCCATCACTCCATGCGCTTTCAAATACGCACTCACCTGAGCCACAACGTTAGGATCTTCACTTATATTTTCTTTACGATTATACATATGAAATCCACTAACAACATGTGTTATTGTATATTGACTTCGTTCATGGATTTGCTCCATAATATTAATGATACCGGTATGGGCACATCCTGCAATCAGAACATGGTAATCTCCTTCATGTATCACCAGACTTTGTTCATGCAAAAAGTCATCTTGTACAAACACATCGTCCTTTTCTTTTAACAAACGATGATTCACACTTGGAAAACACTTTTTCGCTTGAATGTTCATAAACAATTCCAGTTCATTATCAATAACCATATCCTCTTTAGTCAACAGCATTCGATCAGGATGTCTTGTCGTTACGTCCAAACCAATATAACGGGGGTTCACGTTTCCTGTCATCGAATAATATGGCCCATAGGCGAGATGATTTACATAAATAGTCGATTTGGCATTCACTTCCATAAACGTCTTTAATCCACCGCCGTGGTCATAATGCCCATGGGAAATAACGGTTATATCTACATCTTTTAAGTCGACACCCAACTTTGTAGCGTTAGCGGCAAAACAAGAGCTCGCCCCTGTATCAAACAATACTTTATGCTTTGCCGTTTCAATATATAAAGACAGGCCATGTTCTGCTTCATAGTATTTGTCTTGTGTTGTGTTCTCAGCAAGTACCGTTATCTTCATAATGATCAATCTTCTTTCCCGCGTTTTCTGCATTTATGTTGACAACGTCTCGTTTCTTGGCGCATCTGACGTTGGCCGCTACATACTTGATAATGTCCACCTTCAATTTTAATACCTCGCCCTTCAACAAGTGCGACCGCGAGTTTGCGACGGGCACTATTATAAATGCGTTGCGCCGTTGTTCTTGCTACTTTCATCTGCAAAGCGCATTCTTCTTGATTATAGCCTTCATGATCAATTAACCGAATCGTCTCATACTCATCGACCGTCATCATAATACACGATTCTCGCAACGCTCTTTGACCTAATGGTCCAAAAGCAACATACTTTGGCAATTCACAAATATACCTTTGCTTACTTGGTCTTGACAATTTTCTCACCTCTTTTCTTTCATTTATGGCATATGCTATATATGATTCTATTCCAGTTATTGGCATATGTCAATAACTTTTTGCCTTTTTGCATATTTTATCCATTGTTCGAACCTCCAAATCTCCAGCAATCATATCGCACTTCGCCATCAATAAAAAGAAAATCTCTTTCCCCTTTTCTTGGCTTAAGCCTTCATAATTCCCTTGTCCTTTGGCAATAACTACATCCGCTTCATCATAAACACGACGAAACTTTTCGCTCGCCATTTCAATAACAAGTCCTGGATAATCATTTCCCGCATCAATAATCTCCACCAACTCATTTAAGCCGACTTGGTCAACATCTTCATAGGTAATGTCATTAAGTATCGCACCACCACGCACCCCAAATGTAATCTGCAAAGCCGGAAATTTGTTTTTAATGACTTCAATAAATAGCTTGTCAAAAACAATCTCCCCACAATTGTCGCCTACATAGAGTAATTTTTCAGCTCTTTCTAACGCATTGTATAGTGCATTGCTTTCATCTACCGCCAAAAGATTTTTCTCAGCACAAAGGATTTTCTCTAACAAATCCTCCTTGACAAAGTGATGATTTGCGCCGTAATCAATCACATTTCCTTCAATGGCAAGATGTAACGCCATATCAAATGCATCCTTGCCAGACAAGATATCGCATAACAATTCATTATAAATGGATAGCATCATTTGGTTATATTCACGTTTAATGTGTTGATATGGATCTTTATTATCAATATGACTTAGTATTGTCCTCCATGTGAGACTCATCATTTCAGGATTCGTCTTATCATAGTCCATCTCACTCAAATTTTTCAGGGTCTTTCGAACCACTACTTCTTTTGTTGTTTCATCCATTTGAACGAGTTTTGCCACTTTCAGAATTTGTTGAATATGACACCCAATGCATTCATAACTAAATTTCATTTTATCTCGTATAACCTCATTTATCATTTTACTGAATAATGGGATTATATTTTCCTTTCTTAGAATTTAATTGGCATATGCCATTAAATAATATCACTAACTTTTTCTTATGTAAAGACCAGAATTCTTTGCATAAAAAAAGATCGCTTTAGCTATCGGCTAAAGCGATCTTTTTTTATATATTATTGATTGCACTTTTTTTTACACTTCTTAGTGCCTGTGCAACTGATGGTATAAAAACTACAATTGCTGTAACTATTCCTTCAACACCAATATAGGAAAAGTTATACCACAGCGAATACACAAATGGATTCCATGTCTCCGGTGCATAAGATGCAAAAAAGATAATTCCACTTAAAAAGTGAAATACAAACCGTCCCATGCTTCCCACTAAGATTCCGGCAACCAACCCATGCTTTTGATTTGCAAATAGACCCGACAATCCTAGTGCTCCAAACGCTAATGGATAGTCCAATAATAATTGCATTGGATGCATAACCCAACCCCCAAAGGCAAGTTGTAATAATCCATAAACAATCCCTGTAAGAACACCTGTTTTCACGCCAAAGAAATATCCTATCAGAATAATAAATAACATTGAAAACGGTGTAATGGATCCACCTTGAGGTAAACTAAAGAGTTTAATCTGCGATAAGACAAAACTAATTGCAATCGCAATGGACGAATATGTTAATGCCTTAACTGACATTTTCTTGTGACGATCACCTAAAACAACTGCAAATAACAGTAAGACTAATGCAATCGCTACAATGATTATTTGTCCAATAGTTGAGGTGATTACAGCTTGTAAATCACCGCTTGATAGTGCTTGTGTAAAATTTTTAAACATAAAAAAACCTCCTTATAATTCTAAGGAGTATTAACTGATTGTACTGCACTTCCCTTCGACGGCACTACCCGTATCAGGTTATTGAGGGTCAGTTAACACTTTCTCAGCCTTTCGGCTCCCCTAGTGATGTACAAACATTGTATCTTATATCATTCTTCTTGTCAATTGGATTTATAGGTCAATCTGACCACTTCTGATTCATATCTGATAAT
>DGAD01000010.1 GCA_002382805.1 Clostridiales bacterium UBA4039 | reverse complement strand
TTGACAAAGAGCCTTAATTATGATATTATTTATAGTTTTTCAATGGTTTCCATTAAGTAATCTGCATATTCAGCACTTGTCGCTCCAGTATCACGACCTGTTAATGCGATTCTCTTTTCTGTTTGACCACAAATCTCTAATGCTTTAAATAATTTATCCGCCTCTTGAGTGTATCCGATGTGATTTAACAACATCGCTCCTGCACGAATAATACTTGACGGATCTGCATAGATGTCACGCCCTTCATCAACCATTCTTGGTGCTGAGCCATGAATAGCTTCAAACATAGCATAACGCTTACCAAGGTTTGCGCTTCCTGCTGTTCCTACGCCACCTTGGAATTCAGCCGCTTCATCCGTTAATATGTCCCCATAAAGATTTGGCAACACCATCACTTGAAAATCTTTTCTTCGTTTTTCATCTACAAGTTTAGCTGTCATGATATCGATGTACCAATCATCCGCTTCTATTCCAGGATATTCTTTTGCAACTTCGTTAAAGACATCTAGGAATTTTCCATCCGTTGTTTTAATAACATTGGCTTTTGTAACACAAGTCACGCGTTTTTTATTATTCTTTTTCGCAAACTCGAATGCTGCACGAATAATTCGTTCAGCTCCTTGAGTTGTAATGACTTTAAAGTCAAAGGCCAAATCATCGCTAATATTTACGCCTTCACTTCCAAGAACATATGCTCCCTCTGTATTCTCACGGAAAAATGTCCAGTCAATACCTTCTTCCGGAACATTTACAGGACGAACATTAGCAAATAAGTCCAGTTCTTTTCGCATCGCCACATTGGCACTTTCGATATTTGGCCATTTGTCACCTTTACGTGGTGTCGTTGTTGGGCCTTTTAATATAACATCACATTTTTTTAATTCTACAAGTACAGAATCTGGAATGGCTTGTCCCACTTCAGCTCTTTTTTCAATTGTCAAATCTTCAATAGTTCGAATCTCAACTTTACCCGCTTTGATCTCATCTGCTAAAAGATAAGCTAAAATTCGCTCTGCTTGGGCAGTGATTGCAGGACCGATCCCATCGCCTCCAACTGTACCAATTACAATCTTGTCTAATTGACTATAGTCCACAAAATCTTGCTGTTGTTTCATTGCTTCAACACGTTCAAGTTGTTTTTTAACTAGTTGTTCAAAATGGTTTAAATAATCCATATTTTTTCCTTTCGATTGTCATTAGAATTTCAGTTATATTATTGCACTTTAATGTAATTTTATACAACAGATTGCATCTTGTCAATGGTTGCCCTTTATTTCACGACAATATTAATGATTTTTTTCGGAACAACAATTTCCTTAACCACTGTTTTCCCTTCAATTTTGGATGCGATTTCAGCACGTACTTGCTCCAAAATCTCATCTTTTGTCGCATCAACAGACACTTGAATAGTTCCACGTACTTTCCCATTGACCTGAATTGGCATTGTAATTTGATCTTCTTTCATTTTTTCGGTATCATATTCTGGCCAACCATTTTCAAAGACACTCGTTGTCTCTCCTAGTTGAGACCATAATTCTTCTGCCATATGAGGTGTAAACGGTGCTAACAGTCGTGCAATATCTTTAAGTGTTTCTTGGTCAACCCCATCATGTTCGCGAGCATATTGGCTCAATTTGTTCGTATATTCCATAAATGCACTGACCGTTGTATTTAAATTAAACTTATTCAATCGATCGGTCACTTCATAGATTAACGTATGATGAAGTTTTTCTAATTCTTTGGTTCGCTCTACAGTTTTGCCTATGTTTTCTGCTACAAGGTTCCATACTTTATTCATAAAGCGATAAACCCCTTCGATACCTCGGTCATCCCATTCAGAATCTAATTCTGGTGGACCGACAAAGAGCTCATACATTCTTAAGGAATCGCAACCATAGTTTTCTACGAGTTCATCTGGAGATACAACATTCCCCTTCGACTTACTCATTTTAGCACCATTTTTACAGATCATTCCCTGGTTGAAAAGACGTTTAAAGGGTTCCTCAAAGTCAACCACACCTATATCATATAAGAACTTGGTATAAAAACGAGAGTACAATAAATGTAACACGGCATGCTCAATACCACCCACATACATATCGACTGGCAACCATTTTTTTGCAATTTCTTTTGCTACAATTTCATTGTCATTATCAACATCAACATAGCGCAAGAAATACCATGACGACCCAGCCCATTGCGGCATTGTGTTTGTCTCACGTTTTGCCGGCTTACCACATGCCGGGCATGTTGTATTGACCCACTCGTCAATAGCTGCAAGTGGTGATTCACCTGTACCTGTTGGTTCATAGCTTTCCACTTCCGGAAGTACAACGGGTAATTCTTCCTCCGGTACAGGAACAATACCACAATATGGACAATGGACAATTGGAATCGGTTCTCCCCAATAACGTTGTCGTGAGAAGACCCAGTCACGCAATTTGTAGTTAACGGTTTTTGTACCGATACCTTTTTCTTCTAAGTAATCGCCTACTTTTTCTTTCGTCTCATCTGAAACCATTCCATTGAACTCTCCAGAATTGATCATCACTCCGACTTCGGTATAAGCTTCTTCAAGCTCGACTTCAACACCATCTTTAGCAATAACCTGAACAATTGGAAGGTTAAATGTTTTTGCAAATGCAAAGTCACGCTCATCATGGGCTGGTACACACATGATAGCACCTGTACCATAATCTGCTAGCACATAATCCGAAATCCAAACTTGTAACTTTTCACCATTTAACGGATTAATAGCATAGCTACCTGTAAAGACCCCTGTTTTTTCTTTGTCTTGCATACGGTCAACATTGGACTTCATTGATGCATCAAATACATATTTTTCAACGGCCGCTTTTTGGTCATCTGATGTCAATTTTTTAACAAGACCATGTTCTGGTGCAAGCACCATAAATGTCGCACCATATAGCGTATCTGGGCGTGTTGTAAAGACACGGATAGTCTCATCATGACCTTCAAGTTTAAAGTCAACTTCTGCACCATAAGATTTTCCAATCCAATCTGCCTGCATTTTTTTAACTTTGTCCGGCCATTCCAATTTATCTAAATCTTCAAGTAAACGTTCTGCATATGCAGTAATCTTTAACATCCATTGGCGAAGATTTTTTTTGGTTACTTCTGAACCACAACGTTCACATTCACCATTGACAACTTCTTCGTTTGCCAAACCTGTTTTACATGATGGACACCAGTTAATGGGCATCTCTTTTTCATATGCCAATCCTTCTTTAAACATTTTTACAAAAATCCATTGTGTCCATTTGTAGAATTTTGGATCTGTCGTATTGATCTCTTTTGACCAATCATATACTGCGCTAATTTCTTTTAACTGTTTTTTAAAATTGGCAACATTCTCTTCTGTTGATTTTGCAGGGTGTACCCCCATAGTTATCGCATAGTTTTCAGCAGGAAGACCAAACGCGTCCCATCCCATTGGATGAAGTACATGATATCCTTGCAGAATTTTATAGCGGCTCCATACATCACTTAGTACATACCCACGCCAATGTCCTACATGCAACCCACTTCCTGATGGATAGGGAAACATATCAAGGCAATAATAGTTTTCTTTTCCTTCGCTTGGCTCATTGATTGGATGCTCGCTCCAGTATGTTCGCCATTTTTTTTCAATCTGCTTAAAATCATAGTTTGTAGACATAATGTTCCTCCTCTAATTTATTCTTCTGTCACTGTCTCTTCTTCTGCTGTTTCTTCTGTTGCTTGTTGTACTTCGCGAATTTTATAATATATAACAATCGGCGTATCCTTTTCAATTGTTACAATCGACTCAATCTGATGTTCAACCAATCCACTGGTTTTTCTTGGAAGATCACAGATGATTCGATACGTCGTGTCATTTAAACGGCGAACTTCATTTAAGGTCAAGTTGACTTCCCACTGATCATCTTCAATAATAACTGTGTAACATTCTTTTTCTTCATCATATACGACATTAAAGGCTTCATGACTTCCGTGAACATCTAATTCACGTTGGAAAAACTCAGCCACAATTTTAGCCACATGCTCTCTTGGGATAGTTAATTCATAGGTCGCATAATCAAATGCTAATCCTTCATAATCATGCTGCATAATGTAAGATATTGCAAAAAGCGCCATGTTTGAAGCTTCAATAATCCCTGTCTCTGGATTTATACTTGGTGTAAAAAAATAATTATAATAAAACTGGTGCATTAATTCTTCTAAAGAGGTGTTTAACTGCTCATCTTCTACAAGCTCCCCTTCAATAGCCATCAACGCTTCAATACCATAATCAACCATTTCACTTGCAAGAACATACGTCGGTGTTTCTTCGGGTTCTTCTATATTTTCTTCTATATTTTCTTCTGTATTTTCTTCTGTATTTTCTTCTTGTGTTGCATCTGACACTTGATTTGCATCTTGTTCTTGCTCAAGATTTGTCTCTGCCTCCACATCTGATTGCGCTAAGTCAGCACTTCCTTGTGCTTGCTCACTTGCCTGTTCAATGCCCACATTATCATATGCATCTTGAGTGGCATCCTTGCCACAACTTGACACTGTCAATGTCATCGCCCCAATAATGGCTAGTATCATTGTTTTTTTCATTCTTTAATTCCTCCACTATGAAGCCTATATTTCTATAAGCTTATGATGCATTTTGTTTTATTTTTTTACATAGAATGCTGCTAATACACCTGGACCAGCATGCGTTCCGATAGTTGCGCCCAACTCTGATATATATATTGGCTTGTCCCAATCAAACTTTTCCTTAAAGGCTTGAATAAACTTTCGAGCAAAAGGCTCGTCCATGCTATGTGCTACCGATAAAAATGGACTCGCTTCAAAATCCATTGTATTTTCTATATGTGCTAGATAAAATGGAATAATTTTTTTGCGCCCTCGAACTTTTCCTATCGTTTGTGTCAAAGCATCTTGAACATTTAAGATCGGCTTAATATTCAAAATCTCAGCTACAAATGCCTTTGACGCACGAATTCTCCCACCTTTTTTAAGGTATTCTAATGTGTCCACACAAAATAGATGCTCTATCTTGTTTTGAGTCAATGGTTCCAAAGCTGCTGCAATCTCTTCACGCGTCTTGCCCTCATCTAGCATACGTGTCGCTAAGATAACCAGATATCCTGTTCCCATACACAGACCATTACTGTCAATGACAGTAATACGATTAGGGTCAACCTCTTGTCTTGCAAGAAATGCCGATTGACATGTACCACTTGCCGGCGAACCTATTGTAATGCATAAAATCTCTTCATCTTCTTGTAAAATTTCTTGAAAAGCTTCAATAAATTGCTCCGGGACAACCTGAGATGTCTTGGGTGGATTAACACTTTTTTCAAGACGTGCATAAAACTCTGTGGATGTAATGTCAATACCATCTTTATAGTCATCTCCATCGATTGAAACCGTCAATGGAATCACATGAATATTATACTTTTCAATGATCTCTTTAGGCAAATCGCTCGAACTATCTACAACTAATCGCATATCAACTCTCCTATATTCTTTATATTATCTATGTATCGCCCTTTATCATACCATAATTGTCAATTTTTTTCACTATAAATCCTTTAAAATATATGTTGTTTTAAATCATTTATATGTTTTATTCCAATTATTTGGATATCTTCTGTCGTTTTTATTGCCTTGGCATTATTCCATGGAAGAACAATTGTCTTAAATCCAAGCTTCACCGCTTCTTTGACACGACTTTCTGAAAAGGTAATGCCACGCACTTCTCCGGTTAATCCTACTTCCCCCATTAACACGGTTTGCGGATCAATTGCCTGATTTTTAATACTTGATATCACGGCGGCTATAATTCCCAAATCAAGGGAAGGCTCATTCATTTTTAATCCACCGGCAATATTGACGTAGCAATCATTATCCACCAGCGAAAGTCCGTATTTTTTTTCTATGACCGCAAGTAACATCATTATGCGATTGTAATCGGCTCCGTTAACGGTTCTTCGCGGCATATTAAACGTGGTATAAGATACTAGTGCCTGAACTTCGACAAATAATGGTCGGCTCCCTTCCATTGCACATACAACAAGTGAACCCGGTTCATTGATTGGACGTCCTGAAAGCATGTATTCTGAGGGGTTTAAGACTTCTACGAGCCCTTCATTACGCATCTCAAATATGCCTAATTCATTCGTCGAGCCAAACCGATTTTTTACTCCACGAAGCACTCGGTAAGATGCATTTTTATCTCCTTCAAAATATAAGACGGTATCAACCATATGTTCAAGTACACGTGGTCCTGCAATCGCTCCATCTTTGGTTACATGTCCAACTATAAACGTAGCGATGTTTAACTGCTTTGCCAAACGCATCAAATGTGCTGTCACTTCACGAACCTGAGATACACTCCCGGGTACTGAACCAATATCTTCATTATACATGGTCTGAATCGAGTCAATCATCAATACATCGGGTTGTTCTTTCATTATTACCGATTCAATGATATTCATATTCGTCTGAGCATAAAGCAGCAATTCGTCATTTGCCACACCCAAACGCTTGCCACGCATTTTAATCTGATGCAACGATTCTTCTCCAGAGATATATAGCACTTTTTTTTTGATGCGGCTAACCGCTTGACAAATCTGAAGCATCATTGTGGATTTACCTATACCAGGGTCTCCCCCTACCAATACTAACGAACCCTGAACGATACCTCCACCTAGTACACGATCCAGTTCTTTTATCCCTGTCTCCATACGTTCTTCGACTTCTGATTGAATCTCAGATAGTTTCAACGGCTTAGCTTTTTCATAGTGCAACTGTCCGCTGACTTTTTTGGGCGTGCTGGATACTTTGACTTTCACTTCTTCTGCCATAGAATTCCAACTATTGCATTCCGGACATTTTCCCATCCATTTTGACGCCTCATATCCACATTCTCCACATACAAATATTGATTTGTTCTTTGCCATATTATCCACCTTAAAGAAATAGAAGCTATATCACATAGCTTCTATCATTATCATTCTTAATTGTATTTGGGTTACTTAGTACTTTTTGATTTGTACTTTTTGAGCACCACTTGCAAAATCAACACTAAAGTTAATCTTCCCTGCTAGGTTCGATTTCACTTTCCCCACTTGCATTTCATTAATATAAATACTATACTCTTCACCGGCTTCAAGTTCCACCGTGATTTGAGCATCTTCCGCACTTCCGATTAATGAAAATGACATGCTGTCACTGTTTAGTTTTAAATCACTAACAGTGGTTCCCGGAACTGATTCAAATAGTAACCTTCCATTCTTTTCAAGACGTGTAATTTCATTGTGAGTTTTTACTTTGTAGACTTCGCCATTAAGCTCAAACCCTTCTAATTTTTGCTTCTCCTGTGTCTCATGGTTACCAAAGCTAATTGAGTTATCTTCATTAGCAACAATCAGTTTTTCTAAGCCTGCCATGACTTACCTCCTATATCTTTGCATTTAATGTTGTTACCTATTATAAAGGATATTCCTATAAATTACTAGTATAAAGTTACTTTTGGATAACAATCTCTTGTTCCTTGACATGTACAGTAACTTTGTCACCTTCTTTTATCTTTCCATCAAGAATCTCTTCGGCTAAACGGTCTTCGATTTTTGATTGGATTGCACGCTTTAAAGGACGTGCTCCATATGCTTCATCAAATCCTTCTTCGGCAATATACGCTTCCGCTTCCGGCGTCATCATAACAACAATTTTCAAATTATCAAACATACGTTTCGCCAATTGTCTAAACATGATACCCACGATTTCTTGAATATTCTCCTGACTTAATGTATGGAATACAATCGCTTCATCAATACGGTTTAAAAACTCCGGTTTAAACAGCTTTTTCACTTCATCCATAACATTTTTCTTCATCGTCGTGTACTCTTGTTCTTTATTTTCATCTTGTGTAAAGCCAAGTTTTTTTGGTGCTACAATATTACGGGCACCTAAGTTAGATGTCATGATAATGACCGTGTTCTTGAAGTCTATTCGTCGTCCCTGAGCGTCTGTTATATGCCCATCATCTAGAACTTGTAAAAGAATATTAAAAACATCGGCATGGGCCTTTTCAATTTCATCAAAGAGCAACACCGAGTAAGGTTTTCTACGGATTTTTTCACTTAGTTGACCGCCTTCATCGTAACCGACATACCCTGGTGGAGAACCAATGAGTTTAGAGACACTATGCTTTTCCATGTATTCTGACATATCCACACGAATAAGTGAATTTTCATCACCAAAGAGTGCCTCCGCCAATGCTTTTGTTAGCTCTGTCTTACCAACACCTGTAGGACCTAAGAAAAGAAATGATCCAATAGGGCGCTTAGGGTCCTTTAAGCCGACACGTCCACGACGTATTGCTTTACTTACTGCAACCACTGCCTCTTCTTGTCCAACAACCCGCTCATGCAAAACATTTTCAAGGTTTTTAAGGCGCTCGCCTTCTTCTTCCGTAAGCTTTTGAATAGGTATGGATGTCCAACCGCTAATAATATTTGCGACTTCCTCTTCGTCGACAATAAGCGGCGTCTCTTGATTCGACTTTTCCCATTCTAATTTTAAGCCTTCAAGTTTTTGTCGAATTGCATTTTGCTTTTCTTTTATTTCTCCTGCCTGTTCATAGGCTTCATTTTTTATTGCTGTCTCTTTTTCTTCTTCATACTGACTAAATTCTTTTTCAAGCTCTTTAATCTCAGGCGGTGCCGTATAGGTTTTTAAACGTACTTTGGATGACGCTTCATCAATAACATCAATTGCCTTGTCCGGTAAGAATCGATCTGTAATGTAGCGATTACTGAGTATGACCGCGCTTTCCAGGGCATCATCTGTAATGGTTACATGATGGTGGTCTTCATACATCGTTCTTAACCCTTTAAGAATACGTACCGCTTCTTCTTCAGATGGTTCTTCAACTTTTACCGGTTGGAAGCGTCGCTCAAGCGCCGGATCTTTTTCTATGTGCTTTCGATATTCATCTAATGTCGTCGCTCCGATTAGCTGTATCTCGCCACGTGCAAGCGATGGTTTCAAAATATTGGAAGCATCAATTGCACCTTCTGCTGCTCCTGCACCTACAATGGTATGCATCTCATCGATAAATAAAAGAACATTGCCATCTTCTTTGATCTCGGCAATAGCTTTTTTTATACGTTCTTCAAACTCGCCACGGTATTTTGAACCTGCAACCATAGAAGATAAATCAAGAGCTACCACTCGCTTATCTTTAAGCAGTTCCGGTATGTTGCCATCAATGATCCGCTGTGCAAGCCCTTCTGTAATAGCGGTTTTACCAACACCTGGTTCTCCGATCATACAAGGATTATTCTTCGTTCGTCGACTGAGAATCTGAATAATTCGTTCAATCTCTTTATCCCGTCCGATTATAGGGTCAAATCGTCCATTTTTTGCTTGCTGAGTCAAATCTTGACTAAATTGATCCAGTGTTGGCGTCTTAGATTCTTCTGCCTGTCCTTGTTTTAGTTTTTGTGATTTGGATTCTTTTCCAATTGTACGTAAGATATCATTATATATCTTTTGCTTAGATCCGCCGACTACTTCTATCAGTCTTGTTGCCATACAATCTTGCTCTTTTAAAAGGGCTATTAATATATGCTCTGTTCCAATCAAATTAGTATTCATGTAGATAGCTTCTTTTAAAGACATCTCTAGAATCTTACGCACTCTAGGGGTAAACCCTTCTGGTTCTGCGACCTGATTCATGTTTTGCGCAATCATATCGCGTATCTGATCATGTATGACTTTGTATGTAATGCCTTGATTGATTAATACTGTTGCAGCAACACCTTCATTTTGTTCAAGTAGTGCCAGTAACAAATGTTCTGTTCCTACATAAGTATGTCCAATCTCGCCAGCGATTTCTTTTGATCGATTAATCGCTTGCTGGGCTTTTTCTGTAAATCGTTCCATCATAATATCAGCCTCCTTGTATTTTCGGTAATGTCATTCGTACAAGATTAGCCCTTGCTATATCCCGTTGTACAACGTCTAAATTTTTCTTTTCTAATTTTTGTAAATTCGCCGGTTGAATCTGCGTCATCAGATCAAAAATGTTAAACTCATCCGATGCTTCTAATTGTAAGAGTCCAAGCTCCACACCGAGTTTAACATCTGATAGCAAGGTCATTGCTTCTTTGGCTGTCAATATCCTCGCCTGGCTTAATACACCATAAGATCTGTATATGCTATCTTCAAACTCCAGTCGCCGTTCTTTGAGCAAACTCTCTCGAACGGTAAGTTCTTGATTGACAATTTGCATGGTGACTGAATGCAGCTTTTCAATAATCTCTTCTTCACTAAATCCAAGTGTCACTTGGTTGCTAACCTGAAACACACTTCCAATCGGTTCACTGCTTTCGCCATAGATTCCGCGAAAAGTAATACCGAACTTTCCCACAGCCTCAAGTATAATCCGTAGTTGTCCTGTTGCTTCTAACGCAGGGACATGAATCATATATGATGCCCGAAGTCCCGTCCCAACATTTGTCGGACAGGCCGTTAAGTATCCAAGTTCTTGACTATATGCATAATCAACTTTAGCCTCTATTCTATCATCCAAGGCACTTGCCATGGCAAATATTTCACCTAGGTTTGCACCATTAGCCATTGCTTGAATTCTCAAGTGATCTTCCTCATTAATCATAAGGCTCAAGCTCTCATCCGAATTATGTATCAGCGCATTTGGAATTGGCATATTGACAAATAAAGGACTGAGTAAATGTCTTTCCATCATCGCTACTTTATCAATAGAACTCACCTTATCCATATCCCAAAAATAAAAATCGTCTGATTGACCTTCGGAAAAAATATTATGGATAATCTCAATGGTTTTCTCTGCTTCGCTTTCCGACAAATGGTTGGGAAAAACAAAGTCCTTAAGGTTTCTTGCTAAGCGAATTCGACTTGAAATAATAACATCCGAATGCGTGCCTTGTTGTTTTTCATACCATTTCACGGTTACTCCTCCTTCAACTTATATAATACATCTCGAATCCTTGCTGCTTCCATATAATCTTCCTGCATCAAAGCAAGCTTAAGTTGGGACTCTAGTTCTTCTAATTGTTCTTCTTTAAGTTGACTTTGATTCATTCGCAGTGGTTTTTTACCTGTATGTCGATAACTTCCTTGAACACTTTTTAACACATGATTTACATAAGGTTTGAATGCATCATAGCACGCATCGCACCCAAGTTTTGATGTTTTGCGAAATTCATCTAATGTCATATGGCACTTGGAACACACCAGATTCTGGTCAATTTGTTCTTGTTCCACATCATTGGAATTTTTTAATAACCCACTCATAAATTTTTGAATTGAAGGATTGTCTCCATAGAATAAATCCTCTTGCTGTTTTGCGCATGTTGCACATAAATGAATTTCAACTTTTTTTCCATTAAGGACTTGTGTAAAAAAAACAGTTGCTTGTTCTTTATGACATTTTTCGCAAAGCATATTTATCCCTCCTTATGTCACCCAATCATTATAGCGGCTGATTACAACGAATGCAATGCGTAGATTTTGGGTTGTTCCCCGCCTGACATTGGGGACAAAAAACGTATTCATAAAAACCATCATTATTTTTTTCCGGCTCTAGAATGAGCGCTTCTGTGGATACACTGATGTCATAGTCCTTTAGCTTTTCAATTTTTTGTATGTTTTTTTGAATAGATTTTATGAGTTTTCGCTGTTTTCTAGAAAAGGGTAGTTCTTCTCGTTCATCAAAAAAGATTTCCTTTCCTAATTGTCGATATAAGCGATTAATTTCTTGGTTGTACATTTGTCGATTTTTCTTCACACGCGTTCCTCCTAAAAAATAAAACTTTATGGAATATGTATATTATACCATAAAGTTTTATAATTTGTATCGATTACTTATATGTATCAATAATTGAAAGTAGTGTCTCTTCATCAAGCATTCCTGAAACCGCACCTAATACTTTTCCTTCTTGATTAATAAAATACGTGGTCGGGAATCCTTGAACAGGATAAGTTCCTAACGCCGTACCATCTAAGTCCATCATCATCGGCATCGTATAGCCTCCATCTTCATACCACTGCCCAACTTCTTCTGCACTTATTTTCTCCGTTGTCGTCGCATTGAGTAGGATAATCACAAAGTCATCCCCTTCATATTCGGAATATACTTTTTCCAAATCAGGCATTTCTTGCATACAGTATGTACACCATGTTCCAAAAAAGTTTAATGCTATAAACTTGCCTTCATAATCCGACAACTTAACCGGATTACCATCTTTATCTACAAGTTCAAGGTCTACATAATCCGGGTATTCCGGTTCTTCTTGATTATCTTCTTGCACTTGTGGCTCAGGGTTCTCTGTCGTTTGGGGCTCTTGTTCGCTTTCTTGTCCGCTTCCCTCTTGATTCGTCTCTTGTGTGTCATCCACATCGAGTTCACTTGGTTTTGGCTCATTGCCACATGCTACTAAAAAAAGCATCAGTGTTAAAGCAATCATACCTAAATATATATTTTTTTTCATCATTAATCTCCTAACTAAAATAATAAACTTTATCGGCCAACATTAATATTCCCATAATAATCAATATAACACCAGATACAACTTTAATGACGCCTAAATACGGCTTTAACTTATTGGCTTTATTTACAAATGTTCCTGCTAATGCTGCTGAGAGTAAAAATAAGATTGAAAATCCTGCTGAATATACAAGCATCAATGTTCCTGCCTTTAAGTAGTCTTGTTGGAAGGAAGCTATCAATGTTATGGATGCAACAATCGGTCCGTTACATGCTGACCATCCCAAACTGAAGGTAAATCCTAAAAGTAACGATTTCAAAAAATTGGGAGAATATTTTGTATATACATATTTTCGATCTTTTTCTAAAAATGGAATCTTCATTCCGGATACAAAATAAAGTCCAAAAGCAATAATTAAAATTCCTCCGACAATACGGATAATATCTTTATTGCGAATCAGATAATCCGATAAAAACTTTGCTCCAAATCCAATCATCAAATTTAATAACGATAATCCTAATATAAATCCAATACTATTTACAATAAGTTTTGCACGTACTTTTTTATCATTGTCTACATGTAGCGCTTCTCCGGCTAAATAACTAAAGTAAAGCGGTAAAAGCGGAATAACACATGGTGAAAAAAAAGTAAGAAAACCATGTGCGAACGCTGTAAAATAAGATACATCACCCATTTTAATCTCCTTAACTGTCAAAAAAAATTCATATATTATTATGTAGGTATATAATAATATATGAATATAAGAAAGTAAACCCCTATTTGAAAATAATATTCATTTTAATAAAATTTTTATAGTCGTTTTTTTAACTAACTGCTTCTTGTAAGAATTTAATCTGTGCAGAATACAGCTCGTAATAATGGCCTTTGTTCTCCATTAATTCATCATGTGTGCCGATTTCTTCAATCCCCTTATTGTTGATGACTAAAATTCTATCTGACTGTTTGATGGTTGATAATCGATGGGCAATAACAAAAGAAGTCCGTCCCTTTAATAACTCCTCCAAACCTTCTTGGATAAGCTTTTCAGTTTGTGTATCAATGCTGGAGGTTGCCTCATCTAAAATAAGGATACGTGGATCTTTTAGGAGCGCTCTCGCAAAGGAAATGAGCTGTCTTTGCCCCGTTGATAATCGGCTTCCTCGTTCGTTCACCTCCGAATAATACCCATTTTCCATCTCACTAACAAACTCATGGGCACGTACCGCCTTAGATGCAGCAATTACTTCTTCATCCGTCGCATCTAATTTTCCATAGCGTATATTGTCCATAATTGTTCCTGAAAAGATAAAGGTATCTTGCATCATGACGCCCATCTGCTCACGTAAGCTTTGAAGTGTCACTTTTGATATATCGTGACCGTCAATAAGCAATCGGCCTTCATTTAAATCATAAAAACGACTAATGAGGTTTACCACCGTGGTCTTACCTGCTCCTGTCGGTCCGACAAGAGCAATACGTTCTCCTGCCTTTACATCAAGGTCAAAATCTTCAAGGATCGTTTGATTTTTTTCATAGCCAAAGGTGATGTGTTCAAACCGAATATCACCCTTTACCTCAGGTAACGCATAGGCATCGTCTGCATCTTGAATCTCCGGTTGAATATCCATCATCTCAAAAATACGTTCTAGGTATGCTGATGCAGCTACCAGCTGATTATAGAACTCACTAATATTTAACAGCGGCATCCAAAAGTTCCCCATATATCCTAAAAAGGCAACAACAACTCCTGCACTCACTTGTTCTTTGAACAGTACTAATGCAAAGATTAGCATAATCCCTTGGGATATGATAGAAATATTTTTTACTATAGGAAAAATCAGGCTTGTATAGTGCCTTGATTCCATCCACTTATCTTTATATTCTCCCATGACATCTTCAAAAATTTGAAGATTGACATTTTCACGGGTAAAAGATTGTGTAACCTTCATTCCACTAATACTTTCATGAATATAGGCATTCATATTCGATTGTTTGACACTCACATCTTGCATGGAACGTCTTTGTTTTGTCTTAACCAAAAAGATTAAATATGCCGCCAAAGGAACAAAACAAAGTACAATTAACGTCAATCGATAGTCAAGACGAATCATAATGAAAAACGCCACAAAAAAAGAAAAAATATCAACGACCAAGTTAATCAATCCATTGGACAATAAATCACTTAGCGAGTTTACATAATTGACAATTCGTACCAAAATTTTACCATGAGGACGGCTGTCATAGAATCGAAAAGGTAATTTTTGTATATGCGAAAAAATATCATAGCGAATGTCACGTATAATCTGATGTCCAATTTGCGACATATAGCGGATTCGAAACTTCATACATACGCTAGAAATCAAGATAATGACAAAAAAAGCAACCGAACTTACGACCAGCCCATTAATGTTACGGTCCGGTATAAAATCATCAATCACATACTTCATTAAAAGCGGCGTCATTAAATTGGCCAAACTTGATATCAAAATGACAAAAAACGCTAAAACCATTTTTTTCTTGTGTTGCTTGAGATAACGAAGAAGTTTTTTTAGTTGTTGCCAATTAAACTCATCAAGCAACTCTTCATCTTCTCCAAACGTGTTTCTCTTTTTAGTATCACTCACCTAAGCGCCCACCTTTCTCATGTCATCAAACTCACCCATTTGCTGTGTGAACACATTATAATAGTAGCCTTTTTGATCAACTAATTCTTGATGGGTTCCTCGTTCAATGACTTTGCCATTGTCCATCACCAAAATTATATCTGCATCTTTAACCGAAGAGATCCGATGAGCAATGATAAACGTCGTCCGCTTTTCATTGACTTTCTTTAATTCGGTTAATATTTTATACTCTGTTTCCATATCAACTGCTGATGTTGTATCATCAAGGATAAGAATTGACGGATTTTGAATCAATGCCCGTGCTAAGGCGATCCGCTGTCGCTGACCTCCTGAAAGCCCAACACCGCGTTCTCCAACAATCGTATCAAAGTCTTCTTCAAACTGATAAATAAATTCATTAACACCTGCAATCTCTGATGCCAGACGAATGTCTTTTTTTCTTGCCTTTGGAACACCATAGGCAATATTGCCTTCAATCGTATCTGAAAACAGAAAAATATCTTGCATCGCAATGGATATATTGCTTCTTAATGTTTGAATATCATAATCCGTTATCGGATGATTATCAATATAAATCTCACCGGCTGTCGCATCATAGAATCTAGATATCAAGGAAGTCAACGTGGTCTTTCCACTGCCTGTCGATCCTAATAATGCAACCGTTTGTCCAGGTTCAACACTAAAGCTTACATCATCTAAAACCGGTAAATCCTCATAGTGAAAAGAAACATTTTTAAATTCAATGTAGCCTTTAATTTCCTTTTTATTTACTGGCACTTCTTTTTGCATAATACGGCTTTCTTCATTTAAAAGCTCACGTACTCGTTCATAGGACGCCAAGAAATTTTGTGATCCATTAATGAGCCATCCCAGCATACGCAGCGGGTTATTAATCATCCAAAGCAAGCGGTTAAAAGCAACCAACTCCCCAATGGACATTTGTCCTCTAAGGATTAATATACTTCCCAAAAACAGTACAATCACATTAAACAAAATTGCAAAGGCATCCAGCGCCGGAAGATACGTCTCCCACACTTTGGCTGATTCTAAATTTCGTTCCATAAAAGCTACATTTTCTTTTTGAAACTTTTCAATTTCATAAGGTTCTCTAGCAAAAGCTTTTACCACACGATTTCCACTGATATTTTCCTGTACAACTGTATTCAATCTTGAAAATTGTGTCCGTATGTTGACAAATGTCGGTTTTACACTCCGAGATAGTTTCAATGACAAGATTCCAATAAATGGGATAATGACAACTAATAGTGCTGTTAGCATCGGATTAATCACCAACATGGCTATAATTGCAATGATAAAAACGGTTGCGTGAAACAAACTCACATGGGTAATCCATGCAAAAAAGTGACGAATCGCTTCAATATCTCCGGTCATATTCGACATGATTTGTCCATTAGGTGTTCGATCAAAAAAAGTAAAATCTAAACTTTGGAGTTTTTTATATAGATCTTTTCGTAACTGATAGACAATATTTTGTGACAGTTCTTCAAATTTCATAAAAAATTGATACCGAAATACGGTTCGAAACATTGTCACACCTATAATGATAAGTGATCCTTTTATAACAAATGATTGATCATTGTCACTAAGAATCGCATCAATAATCATTCCTGTCACATAAGGATCGACCAATGCTGTCAACGCAAAAATAAAGGTAATTAATCCACCAATGATATATAACCGCTTATATGGTTTTATATACACATTCAACTCTTTTAACGCTTTTAACATACTAACCTCCATCGCACTCTTTAATCACTTCTCATTTAACTATTATAAGGTGCTGACATAATAACTAAATGTCAAGAATGGTAAAAGGGATGTCATATTTGGTATGACATCCCTTTGTTTAATCTAATTGTTTTAATGCATTTGCAATATTTTCTTGTACTTCCTGTGGTAAGTAAACCCCTTGTTCATTATAACGTTTGATGTAGTCAATAACTAAAACTGGATCATTAATAATCTTGACATGACGACTTTCAATATTCAAAATACAATCGTTGGAAAAATAAAGAATTGGAAACGCTTTTTGATAAAAGCCATTTTTTCTTAGGAAAATGTCCATCCCTTTTTTGTGACCACTAATCTGTTTAATTGGATTATACATCCGTTTATAGTATTTATCTCCACTTCGACTGGTTTTAATCTTTTGAATATATGTATCATCTTCTCGCCCTTTTATTTCACCAATAATGTGCTTGCTCTCCATAATAAAAAGACCGTTCGTTCCAATAATGACAAAGTCTATCTGACTTGATTTTTTCCCATCAATAAGATGTACATCGCTTAACACTTTATAACTTTTGGGTAATTTACTTAATAAATCTAGTGATTCTTTTTCGCCTTCAAGACCAAACTTTAATATCTCAATGTGGTTCATAATCATCATAACCCATATAATCATGGCACCGATGATAATGAGGGAGAGATAATAACTAAGCTGTAAAGCCAAGACGGATAGGATAATCAACGCCATAGCACCACTTAGTTTTGCATAAGCCTTGCGAATGTCCGTGCGCAAATGATTTGAGCGCTTAACTATTTCTGCCATTCAACAACTCTACTTTCTTTTGTGTCGTTTATATCAATCATCTTTCATTATACAAGAGGATTGTCATTATGACAAGAAATCATTCATTACTTTTTAATACCAATATCTGAACGATATTGTTTATCTGTAAAGTCTACTTCCAAAACAGCTTCATAAGCCACCACTCTAGCTTGTTCAATATCTTGCCCAAAAGCCGTCAAACCAAGGACGCGACCACCATTTGTCACAAATTTATCGTTGTCTTTTTTGGTTCCCGCATGAAAAACAATAAGATTGTCTTTTTGTGCTTGCTGTTCTAGCCCTGAGATTTCATATCCTTTATGATAGCTTACAGGGTAGCCTCCTGAAGCTAGAACCACACAGACAGTAGCACGAGGATCCCACTCAAGTTCAACCGTATCAAGGCGACCATCAATTGCCGCTTCAACAACATCCACCAAATCCGTCTTAAGCCTTGGCAAGACAACTTGAGCTTCAGGATCACCAAATCTGGCATTATATTCTAAAACTTTAGGTCCATCTTTAGTTAACATAAGACCAAAGAAAATAATTCCTTTGAACGGACGCCCTTCTGCTTTCATTGCATCCAATGTTTTTTGATATATATGTTGTGTACAAAAATCATGCACATCTTGGGTATAATACTTACTTGGAGAAAATGTTCCCATTCCTCCAGTGTTTAAACCTTCATCATTATCAAATGCACGTTTGTGATCTTGGGCACTAATCATTGGAAGAATATGTTCTCCATCACAAAAAGACAGCACAGATACTTCAGGTCCTTCAATAAATTCTTCCACAACAAGTCGATCCCCTGCTGCCCCGAACTTTTTGTCGACCATAATATCCTTAATGCCTTTTAACGCTTCATTGAGGTTTTCACATATCAATACACCTTTTCCTAACGCTAATCCATCTGCCTTAAGGACAACCGGATATTGACATGCTTCAAGATACTTTTCCGCTTCTTCCGCTTGTTCAAAAACTTCATAGCCTGCAGTTGGAATGTTATATTTCTTCATTAAATCTTTGGCAAAGACCTTACTTCCTTCAAGCATTGCCGCATTTTTTGTCGGTCCAAAAACACGTAATCCTTTTGCCTCAAACGCATCAACAACTCCCAGCATCAAAGGATCATCCATACCCACAATAGTTAAATCTATCTGATGACTTTGAGCAAAGACAACAAGGGACGTAACATCGGTCGCCTGTATATCTACACATGTTGCAATCTCTCCAATTCCACCATTGCCCGGCGCGCAATAGATTGTATCAATTCGAGAATTTTGTCGCAGTTTCCATATGATTGCATGTTCTCTTCCACCACTTCCAATAACAAGTACTTTCATAAATCACCTTTCTTAACTTATTCACTTAATCGATCAAACCATTCTTCAAAAGTATTAATAGCCTTTGGCAATAGCTTCCATTCCGCTTCTTCCATAATGCGTTCTTGTAACAGCTTAGGTGTGTCATTCGCATAAACCGGTACACATTGCTGATATAAAATCGGACCATGATCGGTGATTTCATCAACCACATGAACTGTTGCTCCTGAGACTTTCACTCCACGTTCTAATGCTGCTTCATGCACTTTAAGCCCATAAAAGCCATCCCCTGAAAATGCCGGAATCAATGACGGATGGACATTGATAATTCGGTTTTTATATTGACGGATCACCTTTTCATGTAAAATAACAAGGTAGCCTGCTAAGACAACAAGCTCCACTTCATGTTCTTGTAGACAGTCAATCAGTGCATCTGCAAATGCTTGTGCCACATCATAATCTTTTGGACGTAGGCATTGTGTTTTGATTCCATGCTGGCGTGCACGCTCTAGTGCGTATGCATTTTTACGATTACTGATCACCACTTCAATGGTTGTATCTGTAATTTCTCCGGCTTCAATTGCGTCAATAATAGCCTGCAGATTCGTTCCACCACCGGATACCAACACTGCAATTTTTAGCATAATGAAACTCCTTTTTCGCCTTCAATCACACTACCTATAATATATCCTTTTTCATCGATGCTTTCAAGTGCTTCGAGGACTTTTTGCTGATCGCCGTCTTTGACAACCATAATCATTCCTATGCCCATATTAAATGTATTATACATATCTGTATCTGATAAGTTGCCCATGTCTTGCATTAATGTAAAGATTGGGTGTACAGGCCATGAACCTTTTTTGACTTGTGCATGTGTTGCATCTTTTAACATTCTCGGAATGTTTTCGATAAATCCTCCACCTGTAATATGGCTAATTGCTTTAATTTTTGCAACCTTTTTTGCCGCTTTAACTGCATTGACATAAATCTTTGTAGGTTCTAATAAAGCTTCCCCTAATGTTGTTCCTAGTGCATCGATATGCACAGAAAGTTTTTCCGGATTCGGGTCAAACAGTTTACGAACAAGTGAATACCCATTACTGTGTATTCCTGAAGAAGGAAGTCCAATCAATATGTCTCCAGCTTCTAATGACGAGCCATCAATCACTTCTTTTTTATCCACAATCCCTACGGAAAAACCCGCCAAGTCATATTCGTCTTCCGGATAAAAACCTGGCATCTCTGCTGTCTCTCCACCAATGAGTGCAGCACCTGATTGCTGACAACCTTTTGCAATACCACTAACGATTGTTGCTATTTTTTCAGGAAAGTTTTTACCACAAGCAATATAATCTAGAAAAAACAAAGGTTCTGCACCTGAACAAATAATATCATTAACGCACATAGCAACACAGTCAATACCAATGGTCTCATGACGGTCCATATCAAAAGCTATCTTAAGCTTGGTTCCAACCCCGTCTGTCCCCGATACTAAAATCGGCTCTTCCATTGAGAACTTTGCCAAAGAGAACAATCCGCCAAAGCCTCCAATGTCATCAACCACACCATCTCGATGTGTGTTTTTTACATGCTCTTTCATTAATTCTACCGCTTTATATCCAGCTTCTACATCAACACCAGCTTCTTTATAATTCATTGTTATATCTCCTCATTCTCAATACGTGTTGGATATTTTCCATTAAAACATGCTGTACAAAAATCACATTTGGTTCCTTCAAGAGTTGTACGAAGTCCCGCCTCGCTAATAAATCCAAGTGTATCCGCCTCAATCAACGCACCAATTTCTTCTATTGAAAGCGTTGAAGCTACAAGTTTTTTACGTTCCGGTGTATCAATACCATAAAAACATGAGTGGGTCACTGGTGGTGAGCTCACACGCACATGTACCTCTTTTGCACCCGCTTTTTTTAATAAACGTACGATATGTTTTGATGTTGTTCCTCGAACAATCGAATCATCAATCATAATCACACGCTTGCCTTCGACTTGAGAGCGAATGGGGTTAAGCTTTAGATGAACACCTAGTTCACGTAAAGATTGATCCGGTTGAATAAATGTTCGCCCTACATAACGGTTTTTCATAAAGCCATCAACAATCGGTATGCCTGATGCATCTGCATAACCATGCGCTGCGGATAGTCCTGAGTCTGGTACACCAATCACAACATCAGCCTCCACTGGATGTTCCTTGGCCAATACTTGTCCTGCTCGGTATCTTGACGTATAGACTTCCAGTCCTTCCATCACACTATCCGGTCGTGCAAAATATATATATTCAAAACTACACATAGCGGATTTTTCAGCTGCATTATCCACCATGATAGAGCGTATGCCGCTTTCATCCACAACAACAATCTCTCCTGCTTTTACGTCTCGTATCAGTTCAATGTCAAGTGCATCAAATGCACAGGACTCAGAAGAAAATACATACGCCCCATCTTTTTTGCCTATAACTAGAGGGCGCATTCCCAAGGGATCTCTTGCTGCAATCAGTTTATGGGGTGTCATGACAAGGAGCGCATAGGCACCTTCGATTTCATGCATGACATCTACAAGCGCATCTTCAATCGAGCTATAGCGAATACGTGCTCGCGATAATAATGCTGCAATCACTTCAGAATCTGTTGTCGTTTGAAAAATTGTCCCTTGATCTTCAAGGCTTGTACGTAATCTTTTTGCATTGGTCAGGTTCCCATTATGGGCTAATGCCATATGACCTTTGGTATATTTAATCACTAATGGTTGAGCATTCTCTGCTAAACTTTCACCTGCCGTTGAATAGCGCACATGACCGATAGCCGTGTGCCCTTTGAGATACTCCAAAACGACATCGTCAAAAATCTCTGTCACCATCCCCATTTCTTTACGATAAAGAATGGTTCCATTGTTGTTTACCGCGATCCCGGCACTTTCTTGTCCCCGGTGTTGCAGTGCAAAAAGTCCATAATATGTCAGACGTGTCGGGTCGAAGTTCGCCCCATCTTTATAGACGCCAAAGACGCCACATTCTTCATTTAACTTATCGTCTAAAAACAGTTCATCCATCAATGTTTTAGCCTCCATTTAGTGCTCACCTAATAAGCGTTTTAACACTTCTTGATACGCTTGTTCAACATTACCCAAATCTCTTCTGAATCGATCTTTATCGAGTTTTTCATTGGTCTTACTGTCCCAAAAACGGCAAGTGTCCGGTGAGATTTCATCAGCAAGGATAACTTCACCATCACTTGTTCGACCAAACTCAATTTTAAAATCAATTAACTCAATACCAACCGTTTTGAAATGGTTAATCATGAATGCATTAATGGCAAAAGCCATCTTCTCTATAACCTCTAGTTCCTCTTGTGTCGCAAGATTCATCGCTTTGATGTGATAGTTATTTATCATTGGGTCCCCGAGTGCGTCGTTTTTGTAGCAAAACTCCAATACCGGGCTATTTAGCTTTGTTCCCTCTGCTAATCCAAGACGTTTGCTTAAACTTCCGGCAGCTATATTTCGCATAATTACTTCTAGTGGAATAATCTTTACACTGCGAACTAAAGTCTCTCGATCATTTAATGTCTTGACATAATGTGTTTTTATTCCTTCTTGCTCTAAAAGCGACATCATATGATTACTCACTCGATTATTAACCACACCTTTTGCTTCAATGGTTCCCTTTTTCTCACCATTAAATGCTGTAGCATCATCTTTGTAGCTGACAATCAACAAATTAGGATCGTCTGTTTTAAACACTTTTTTTGCTTTACCTTCGTATAATTGCTCTCTCTTTTCCATGAGACCTCCATATAAATTATATCATTGCATTATAGTTATCATATCCAGATGCTTCTAAACGTTTTGCCTTGTTTTCAACCATTGTTTCTAACTGTTTTTTATATGTATCAATACGGTTTGCAATCATCGGGTCTTTAAGGGATACGATTTGGGCCGCTAAAATCCCTGCATTTTTTGCACCATTAATGGCTACAGTTGCTACCGGAATTCCCGGCGGCATCTGAACAATTGAGTACAAAGAATCAATTCCAGACATCGTTTTGGTTTTTACCGGGACCCCAATCACAGGGACTGAGGTCAAAGATGCAACCATTCCTGGTAAGTGCGCAGCTCCACCAGCACCTGCAATAATGACATCGATGCCATTATCTCTCGCTGATTTTGCATAAGTATACATCCGATCCGGTGTTCGGTGAGCCGAAACCACCGTAAGTTCATAATTCACCTGTAGTTCATCTAAAATCTTTGCAGCTTCGGACATGATCGGCAAATCCGAGTCGCTTCCCATGATAATTCCAACCTTTACTTCAACAGACTTCATTCGTGTTCCTCCCCTTTTATATTGGTAGTGTCAAGTCTGACA
>DGAD01000005.1:29905-39344 GCA_002382805.1 Clostridiales bacterium UBA4039 | reverse complement strand
GTTGAACAGTAACATACGATGTATTGAAATTTAAGCCACTACCATACATTAAATTGAATTTACCAGGTTGAACAGTAACATACGATGTATTGAAATTACTTTGCTGTTTCAGCATTTTCTTTTGCTATTCGTTGAACAGTAACATACGATGTATTGAAATCCATGTCTATCCCAAAAAGCTTTTATCTCTCCTAAGTTGAACAGTAACATACGATGTATTGAAATCAAAAAAAGTCTGCATAAATTGCGCTGTATTTTGTCAAACAGTAACATCCAATGTACCTTTGCCCAAATATATTCGCTAGTTTTCAGAATAAAAATAATATAAAAAACAGAAAAAACCATAATGATATTGACAAAAAAATGCTTATATGATTAGCTATATTATAGAAGATATAATTAAAAGGCATTTGTATAAAAAATTAATAAATAATTGCATAGTTATGAGACTATCTATAGAAGGGGAAAGATATGTTGATTTATGAAGTTGTGTTTACGGTTGTTCTTAAAAAGGACATACCTTATCTTAGTAGCTTTACAGTTCTAAGTGAAGTGCTTAATTATTCCATGTTAAATAGTAGAGAACTTAAAAAAGCACATAAAGATTTAATGCCTAAGTACTATAATTTCTCAGGCTTATATCCTGTAGAGAAAAATAGGGCGTATCAAAAAGGTAGAATCTATGTTTTTCGTGTCCGATGTTTGGAAGAATCATTTGCCCGCCAGATAATACAATGCATGAAAGCGTCAAGCTTTGAAGTGATGGATTTGATAGCAACGGATTTGAAAAAGAAAGACGAAGGTCATATACGAGAGTTGGTATCTATCACACCGATTGTCTTAACATCGGATGAAGGCTATGTTCTTCCTGAACACAATCCTTTGGAATTTATTGAAAAACGTATCGTAGGGCTGCTAGAGAAAAAATACTATAACTATTATGAGGATAAGATTCAAGTGCCTCAATTTTGCAATGGTTTAATCAAGACCAATCGTATTCCAATTAAGATTCCCTATAAATCCATACATTTTCTGGCACATAAGGTGAAGATGCAGATTGCAGATAATCCAGAAGCACAAAAGCTTGCCAATTTGGCACTTGCTACGGGAATTGGGGAGAAGACGTCACTTGGTATGGGGTACGTCGTGGCTAATTATTATAAGGAGGGGAAGCGGTCATGATTGACCAATTAGTTCAGCAGTTTAGCCAGGCATATGAACAAAAAGGTGTTCGTTTAATTACGGATAATTATGTTTTGAAAAGCGGAGCATATGTACGATTGAATGATGAGGGAAATATACAGACAGTCAAGGTCTATAACAGTAAGGACGGGCATCTAGCGGAGAAAGAATATGCATGGTTTGCAATGAGGGATTATTATTCAACGTTGATTGCAATGAATAAGCCGATTGATCCAACTAAAAAAATACATTCAAATAATTATTTGACATTTTTTATGAAAAAAGATCAGTTAATGGGAAAAGATGCGCTGGAAAAACATCAACTTCTTGATAGCATAGAAAAATATTATATAACACTTGAAGACCCCATTCAAAAATACAATTCAAAAAAGAAATCTTTGGAATTATACCATACCTTAGCGGTTCCGGTTGATTCAGATAAAGTAAAGATTAACAAGGCGATTATACTTGATAAACTGGACACCATACTTGCAGAACTTGAAGGAGTGGATTTTTCCAATTATATCAAGCTTTTTTTTGATGCGCCTTCTGAGCTATATCAACAAGAAGGACGACGATATTTTGTCCCTAATTTATATAATAAAAATGCGTATAATAAGACTATCGACGGCAAAATCTATGGATTGACCAATAATAATATGGGACTTAATAGTAAGAAGCCATATTTAGAACATAAGACTCGGGATAATACCATTCCTTATTTTGTTGAAAGTCGTCAGATTCTTATGCACAAGTATTTTTTTGATTGGCTAGGGACAAGAAAAAGTGGCCCCTTATATATTAAAGGGGATTCGGATTTTGTAGAAGGTATAACTGATCAGCGAGCATATGGGCAAAAGGGGTATCATTATATACAATTAGAACAAGGCATGGCGCCTACAATTATCGACTATAGCTTTGTTCCATTTGTTGAAAAAGAAGCGCCTCTTATTGTAACCAATGTTCAAAGGGTAAGTCATGGAAGTGGTGAAGAACGACAACTTATGGAAGACTATATCCTTGAAGAGCCCTTTATGATCGAAAAAAAATTAGACCAGCTTATTTTCCAAGGACGTTTACACTATGTCTATTATCAAGAGGCAAGTGATATCACAAAGATTAATCCGACTATGAAGCAGTTTTTATTAGCTTCTAGGGAAGGATTTAAGCAATACTTTCGCCTTGGACAAAAAAACGGATTAAGATCTGCCTTAGAGATTCTGCCACACGCCATTTGCCAGCGCTTACACGATAAGGAGTATCCAAAATGGAAGGCGGCAGAAGCCATGAATCTATATATAGCATTAATCAGTCAAAAAGGAGGGGATGAAGATATGGCAGGAAAAATACTTCAATTACGCAAGATGTTATCGACGAAATTAGCAGAACCTGTAACCCAAGATTGTGACACGGATGATGAGTTTTATTATCTATCAGGACAAATCATTAGTTATATGTTAGACCGTTCAAAATCGCAATCGACAAAGCACAGCATGGCCAATATGTTTTTAGAAACAAAACGTCCGGCGCAATTGATCAAGGAGATACGCTTTGCCTTTATGAAATACAATCATGATATTTCGCGAAATTATCGTAAGTTTAATAACGCTATGGCAATGATTCAAGCCTATACATGTACGGATAACAAAGTGGATGTAAAGATGCTGTTAACAGGCTATACAGCGAGTAACCTATTCTATGAAAAAGTGGGAGGTAATGCAGATGAATAAGCGCGTCTATGGAGTTGTTGGGGTCAAGAGTATTATGTCAAACTGGAACGCTGACTTTACGGGAAGACCTAAGACCACCAGTGATGATATGATTTTTGGAAGTGATAAAGCGTTAAAGTATAGCATGAAAAAATATTGGGAAACTCAAGGAGAAAGCATACTATATATTAAGTCCCATGTGATTGGTAAAGATGGAAAATTACAGCCAAGAACACTAGAAGGACGCTACAGCCAGCTTTTTGGACAGCTTGATAAAAACACTCCGTCAACAGAGGTTCTCGTAAACCTTTTTTCAGCGCTTGATGTGATGTGTTTTGGAGCAACATTTGCGGAAAAAGGTAACAATATATCGATAACAGGAGCGATTCAAGTTGGACAAGGATTTAATAAATATGAGCATAGCGAAGTAGAAGTCCAGGATATTCTATCCCCATTTAGTACGGGAGATGACAAAGATAATTCCACATTGGGGAAAAAGATTGTCAGCAATGAAGCCCATTATTTTTATCCGGTTGTGATTAATCCTTTGGCTTATGAGGGGTACAAAGAACTCATTGAAAACTTTGAAGGATTTACAGAAGCGGCGTATACATCCTTTGTGGATGCGTCGCTGACGTCGGCAACAGCCCTTGCGACCAATAGCAAAGTTGGATGTGAAAATGAGTTTACTATGTTCGTTGAAACCGACATCGATACTTATTTACCAAGTCTTTCCGAATATATATATTTTGAGAAAAAGGACGGCCTTGATATTATTCGCTTTGAAAAACCGGAGCTATTAGACCGTGAAGATATTCAGCGTATTCAACTCTATTACAATCCATATTCTGTCAAAGTGGAAGGGATAACAGGGGATAAGGTGAAGCATATGAGTATTTTTACGAAAGAAGTGATCTAAATGATAGGGTTACAGTTTACGTTAACAGGAAGAACAGCCATGTTTAAGCAACCGGATGTGAACGAGTTTGTCTACATGACCTATGGGCATATTCATAAAGTCGCTGTCTATGGAATTCTTGGGGCAATGCTGGGGTTCAATGGTTATGAGGAGCACTATCGATACAATCAAGAGCACAAAGTAGCAAAAGAATTTCCGGATTTTTATGATCGGTTGCGGTCCTTGGAGGTGGCGATTGAACCTCTGACTTCAAATGGAATGTTTTCAAAAAAAATGCAGGTTTTTAATAATAGTGTAGGTTATGCGAGTAAGGAACAAGGTGGGAATCTGGTGGTTCGAGAGTATTGGTTGGAAGAGCCGCAGTGGAGAATCTATCTCTATACAGACGATACACAGTTAATGGAAAGATTAAAGGAACACCTGCTACATAATAAATGTACCTACGTTCCATATCTAGGCAAAAATGATCATCCGGCGACCATATTAAATGCCAAGGAAGTGGAGTTTAAGCTGATAGAAAAAGTGACGCTATGTCATAGTTTGTTTATGCTCGATAATGTTACCTTTAATAGTGATAGAAGCATGCGAGGACCTAGACAAGCCCTTTATCTATACAAGGAGCAGCTGCCGGTAGGCTTAACCAAACGACCGAATCGATATATCCTAAAAACATTGGTGGCAACCAATCAGACAATAAGCAAGTATCCGGCACAATCAGTTTTTTATTCTTGCGAGGGAAAGACTATTCAGTTTATTTAGAGGGGAATAGAGATGTATAAGTTATATGTGGACATTGAAGAGTATATACAAGAGTTTCATCGCTTTGAAGCACATACACAGTTGGGAAAAAAAGCAGAAAAACTCAAGGCGCATATGACCTTAACGCAACAATACCTGGAACGTGCATTGAATGAAAGTGATTTAAAAGCATGTATTAAGAACATCATAGATCAAAGCGGTTTATCGATACAGGCAAAGGACTTTGTATATAAAGCGTTTGTTAACGGGATTTATCTGCATGATTTAGGCAAGATAAATCCTGCTTTTCAATGGAAAAAAATGCATAATCTCCATTTTAAAGATGCAAAGGGGCGCTCAAGTGACAGCAAGCATTCCATGCTTTCAACTTTTTTGTACTACTGGATTATGCAACGAGAAATGGACAAGGTCAAGGCGAGAGATGGTTTAGGTCCATCAGAGATGGATGCCTGTGATTACATGGTGTATCTTTTTGGGTATATGATTAGTAAACACCATGGACAACTTGATAGTCTGATAGACTTTGCGTATCGTTGGGATAAATTCATCGAGCAAATCGCTAACAATACATTGGAGATTAAGACAAAACTAGAGGGGTTAAACCTACCGATTGAAGACATCTTATACGAGATATATAGCCCTTATTTAGAAGATGACATAAAATGCATTGATGCAAAATCCTTTAGTGAGGGACAAAACTATGTTTTGACGAGGCTTTTTTATTCGCTGTTGATAACGTGTGACTATGCCGCAACAGGTGAATTTGTCTCAGAGGTATATGTTCCGATTCATGAGATGGGAAGGCTTCAAGATGTCTTGAAGGAGTGTCTGTATACATATCGCCATTCAGGGCTTTATCAGAAGATTTATCACTATAGACAACAGGGGGCGAAGGATGTAACAAAGACGATTAATGACTTACGAAGTGAACTTTTTTTAGAAGCAGAACAAAGCTTCATTCAAGAACCGGATCAGTCCATATATTACTTGGAGGCGCCCACAGGAAGCGGCAAGACCAATACCTCTCTTAATCTAGCATTAAAAATGTGTGAGCAAAATAAGGCGACGAATAAACTCCTATATATATTTCCTTTTAACACCTTGATCGAACAGACGGAACAAGCGCTTATAGATGCTTTAGATGGTGTGATTAAACCACAGGTGCTTAACTCGATTACACCCATCCCATCAATGCATGCAGACGAAAAAGCCAATGATTATAATAAGGAGTATATGAACTTTTTATTTATGCATTATCCTTTAGTGGTGACAACCCATGTACAATTTTTCAAGCTCTTATTTGACACAAAAAAAGAGGCTAATATTCCGTTTGCAAAGTTAGTGAACAGTGTGGTTATTATAGATGAGATTCAAAGCTATTCGATTCGTTTGTGGAAAGAGATCATTCATTTTTTTGATCTATACGGAAAACTTCTCAATATGAAACTAATCATTATGTCGGCGACCTTACCTAAACTGAATACGCTCTTAGATACAGAAGTGGCAAGCTATACCAATCTGATTAAAAATCCGAAGACATATTTTTTGCATCCGGTGTTTAAAAACCGTGTAAAATTGGACTACAGTTTAGTCGATACGCCGTTGTTTTTAGGAAAAGAAAAAGACTTTGAGCAATTATTGGCACATATTGTATCCATAAGAGAGGAACGAGGACCTACTAAAATACTTGTTGAGTTTTTAACGGTTAAATCTGCAATATTTTTTTATGAGGAACTGATACGCCAAAGAGATAAGCTGCCTCAAAGAATGGAAATCTTGGGATTGACAGGGCGGGACAATCGAAGTACACGTCGACATATTCTTGAGCAAGTAAAGGGTAATCTTTTGGATTGTATCTTAGTGACGACACAAGTTATTGAAGCCGGAGTGGATATTGATATGGATGTTGGCTATAAGTCAATCGCATATCTAGATGCCGATGAGCAATTTTTAGGAAGGGTTAACCGTTCGTGTAAAAAAGAAGGTAGCGTGGTGTATTTTTTTGATATGGATGAAGCGAAGATTATTTATAAAAAAGATCATCGTATGCAGTTTAACCTGCGAGAGGAAAAGTACCGACAGATTCTATTGGAGAAAGATTTTTATCAATTTTATGTCGAAGTATTACAAGAGGTTCAGCGAGAAAAAGAGCAATATAATGACGCGAATTTTATGCATGTAAAAAACAAAGTGCAAATGTTGGATTATCAGGGGATTCATGAGCACATGACACTTATCGAGGAAAAAGATACCATAACACTTTTTATTAACACAAACGAAGACATAACTATTGACGGAGTGAGCGCTACAATACGTGGCGATGAAGTATGGCATAATTACAAAGATTTATTGGAAGATCAAAAGATGCCATATGCCAAAAAGCAAATCAAGTTATCGTATGTACGTAGTCAGATGGATTACTTTTGTTATCAGATTTATACACCCAAAATGCGCAATGGATATAGGCGGCAGGCAAGTGGCTACCAAGACCGTCTTGGTGATCTTTTGTACTTGGACGATGGGGAGCGTTACATAAAAGATGGACATTTTGATTTGATGGAAGCGATGAAGTTATTTGAGGATGCATTCACAGAAGATGATTTTATGTAGGTGATAGGGATGAAAGTTAATGGAACGTTGATTAATTATTATTTTCATTGTAAGCGGCAATGTTATTTGGCCGGCAATCGACTGAATCTTGAAGATAATTCAGAAGATGTACAGATTGGGCGAGTGCTACATCAGTTGGAACTGGAAAAGAGCAAGGTTCATGAGCTGGCTGTTGAAAATATACGGATTGATAAGTTGACTCAAGAGTATCTTGTTGAAATCAAAAAGTCAGATGCAGATATGGAAGCGGTCCAGTGGCAAGTCCTTTTTTATCTGCATATTCTTAAACAAAAAGGAATAAATCGAAAAGGAAAAATAGAAGTACTTGAGACCAAAAAACAAGCAAAAAAAATACATTATGTTGAATTGACGGATGTATTAGAAGATGATTTGCTACAGCTAATACAGGATATTGAATCTTTAATCTCAGGAACGCTTGTTCCGGATATTTTAGATAAACCGACATGTAAAAAATGTGCCTATTATGAATATTGCTATTTGTAGCAATAGATAGGAGGAGAAAATGGGAAAGACAAAGTATATATTTTCAACAGGAGAATTAAAAAGACGGGAAAATAGTATTAGTTTCCGAGATGCATCCGGTCGCTTGACCCATATGCCGATTGAGAATATTCGAGAGCTATATTTATTCAATGAGGTGACAATTAACACAAAATTATTACAGGTTTTAAGTATGGCAGGAATCACCATGCATTTTTTTGACTACTATGGACATTATATCGGAACATATTATCCCAAAGACTACTTATTAAGTGGACGGCTAAAAGTTCAGCAAGCATTGGCGTACTCAGATGATAGAAGATTAGAACTTGCTAGGGAAATCGTAAGGGGAACTGCAGAAAATATATCTGCGTTATTGTATCATTATTATCGTCATGAAAAAAAGGAAGTAAAGCCAGTTATAGATTTTTGTGGGGAAATCTCTAATTGGTTAAGACCAGCACAAGATATTCGACAGATTATGTCTGTTGAAGGAAAACTGTGGTCTCTATTTTATGGCACTTTTCCGATGATTTTACATGAAGACTTTGTTTTTTCAAAACGGGTACGGCGACCACCGGATAATCCAATCAATGCACTCATCTCATTTTTGAATTCAATGTTATACACCAAAACAATAACGATGCTATATCACACTCACCTGGATCAGACAATAAGTTTTCTTCATGAACCGTCAGAAGCCAGGTTTTCGCTAAGCTTAGACTTGGCAGAAGTATTTAAGTCGGAGTTGGTATTTAAGACGATTTTTGACTTGGTCAACAATCGAAAACTTCGTGTGGATAAACATTTTGACAGCGCTTTAAATTACTGCTTACTCAATGAAGCTGGGCGCAAAATCGTAATCAAAGCATTTGAGGAACGCATATCAACAACGTTTGAGCATAGTCGATTGCATCGAAAAGTTCGATATGAGACAGCTATTAAATATGAAGGATATAAAATGATTAAATACTTGATGGAAGGTAAAGGGTATCAGGCGTTTTCAGTGAACAAAAAATGTTAATTGGGTTTAAGGAAAATTAAGGAGAAAAAGATGGAGCGATCCAAAAAAAATTATGGATATGTATTTGTCTTCTATGATGTCGGAGAAAAAAGAGTTGGAAAAGTCTTTAAAATTTGCAAAAAATATCTTCAGCACCATCAATTATCAGTGTTTCGAGGTGAGATTACACCATCAAAATTAATGCGTTTAAAAAAAGAAATATGCACTATTATTGACCCCGAACAAGATCACATAACAATCATAAAAATGTTGGGAGAGCATATGTTTGATGAGGAAATTATTGGAACGAGTAAAAAAGAACCGGAAGATGGTTTGTTCATTTAATGCATAAAACCATACATGGCTTCCAGGTATGAATATTCTGACAAATCTATAAATGACCTATATATATGGTCTCGGGAATGTTTTTGTATTCTATGATCTTTAATCAAAGTTTAATTGGAAAAAAACGACGAAATAGGCTAGAATAAAGCGTATAGAGCTTACAGGAAAAATGATAAAGCCTGTGTTTGTCTTGGTTGGTTGAACAGTAACATACGATGTATTGAAATATGGAAAAATGGATACAAGAGTTCGGAAAAAACGAAGTTGAACAGTAACATACGATGTATTGAAATAATCAAAGTCGTAACTTTCCTGTTGAAATGCTAGGGTTGAACAGTAACATACGATGTATTGAAATTGACCTTTTTTATATAAATCTTGTGCGTTTGATTTTGTTGAACAGTAACATAC
>DGAD01000005.1:0-29842 GCA_002382805.1 Clostridiales bacterium UBA4039 | reverse complement strand
GTTGAACAGTAACATACGATGTATTGAAATCGCCATGTGATATACTTATTTTAGTTGAACAGTAACGTTGAACAGTAACATACGATGTATTGAAATGAAAATAACGCTCGAGTATGGAAAGTCATTCCCGTGTTGAACCGTAACATACGATGTATTGAAATCTGTTGAAAGCTAATACGTTCCATAATCCAGGACTTACTGGAACAGTCATACAGAATATACCAACAAAAACCTACGCGCAAAATTGTGAAACGGAGTAAGACATGATTAATATAAACAATAGAAGACTAACCATTGGTGTAGTGTTACTTATTATCTTGAGCGCATGGCTATATTGGGGGAACACTTCGATTCAATTAACTTATATAACTGCAAGAAGCAAGGATTTACCTAAAAGCTTTGAAGGATTTTCCATAGCTCACGTATCGGATTTGCACAATACGCAATTTGATGCTAACCAAGAAGCTTTGTTAAAAGCGATTAAAAAAGAGGTGCCAGATATTATTGTTATTACTGGAGACCTTATTGATTCTTATAGTACGGATGTAGAGATTGCGATGGAATTTGTCAATGGAGCTGTGAGTATCGCTCCAGTTTATTATGTTACGGGAAATCATGAAGCACGTGTTAGCACAGCGTTTGATAAACTTAAGCAAGATATGCTTCAAGCGGGTGTTGTCATGCTAGATAATGAAGGGATAACGCTTGAACATCAAGAAGAGCAGATAAGACTTGTAGGTGTCAATGATCCCCTCTTTGAAAAAGACAATCAAGAAGAATCCGATGCGCATTATATGAAGCGTACGTTGACATCCTTAATAAAACCTGAAGATCCTTATACGATTTTGCTATCCCATCGTCCTGAGATGTTTGAAATATATGTAGATCAAGGCATTGACTTGACCCTTAGCGGTCATGCCCACGGAGGTCAGATTCGTCTTCCTTTGGTTGGTCCGATATTAGCCCCGCATCAAGGGTTTTCCCCAAAATATGCTAATGGTCTATATTCGAAAGATTCAGGTCAGATGATTGTCAGTCGAGGTTTAGGCAATAGCCTTTTTCCTTTGCGTATTAATAACCGCCCTCAGCTTGTCATTGCAACTTTAGAAAAGAAAAGATAATCTTTTAAAAGTTTGCTTGAAATACATTTTATATTGGGTTAGACTCAACTTAGATCAAGATCTAAATGACGAGAAGAGGAGGAAGTTATTTCTTGGTAACATATAAACCAAGGAATCTACGTAGAAAAAATAACGATATTTTATGCGACGATATCAATGGAAGTCTTTAGATAACCTTATAAAACAAGAGTATCATAACATGACAGGAATAGTTATTACACAAGGAGAAGAGTGCCTGTACGAGCAGTATTATCGGGGGTATAGACGAGAAGATAACGTTCATGTGGCATCGGTTACAAAAAGTGTTTTGTCTATGCTTATCGGTATTGCTATCGATCAAGGAGCGATAATAGATGTTCGCCAGAAGGTTTTGGATTTTTTCCCGGAATACGTTGTCAAAAGACGAGAAAAAAGAATCTATGAAGTCACAATCTATGATCTTTTGACGATGACAGCCCCCTATAAGTATCAATATGAACCATATACAAAAGTATATTCTAGTGAGGATTGGACAAAAGCAGCGCTAGATTTACTGGGAGGGAAAAAAGAGGTAGGAACCTTTAAGTATTCTACGGTAGGAGTTCAAATTTTATCCGGTATTCTTGAACAGGCAACAGGTATGCCGGTAGTTGATTTTGCCTGGGAATTTTTATTCCGACCATTGGATATTCAAAGACCAGCTCGACGCTATATCTATACGAAAGAGGAACATATAGATTTTTTGAAAAATAAGCATGTGGATGAATGGGTGGTTGATCCTCAAGGAATCAATACTGCAGGATGGGGGTTAACGTTAAAACCTGTTGATATGCTAAAGCTTGGACAATTGTATTTAAATCAAGGGATATGGAAGGGAAAGCGTTTGATTTCTCAGACATGGATTGAGGAAAGTACTAGGCAGCACAGTAGCTGGGGTGAATTAGCATATGGCTATCTATGGTGGGTTTTTGACCAAGAAAACTCTCCGGCTTATGCCGCAATTGGAGATGGCGGTAATGTAATCTACATATGTCCACGTACTAGTGTTGTAGTTGCTATTGCATCAAGTTTTATGCCACGAGCAAAGGATCGTATTGAACTTATTCAAAAAGAGATTATACCATTTCTGTCTTAAATAAGGAGGTAACGATGACCCAAGAAAATGCATTGAATCACGCTTTGAATTTATTGGAAGAAACAGGTCCTGAACAAGCCTATCTATATCTGAAAAATCATAGTGGGCAATGGGAACACTTGGACTCCCAGTATTATAACTTTTTGTATTGTCTAGCATCAATAATAGGTAAGGATGAAGAAGCGCTTGCATACCTTGAAGAGGCGATTGTAGAGCGTGGGTTATGGTATCGCCCCCAAGTGTTTGAGGATGATGATCTAGATAAAATACGGGATACAGAGCGATTTAAGCGGTGTAAAAGTATATCGGACGAACGTTTTTATGAAGCGGAAAAATCAGCTCAGACCATTTGTACATGGAATGCCAAGGAAAAAAACTGTCTAGCCTTGGCGTTACATGGTAATCAACAAAATATTCAAGACAGTCAAAATGCTTGGGGATTTTTAGAAGCGTTAGGTTACCAAGTCGAATATGTACAATCTAAACATATTGATTCTTATGGAATCTATCGCTGGGAAGATAACCTAGCGGATGAAGAACAATTAAAAAAAGTCTTGGAATCCACGATGTGGCACCAATATGAAGAGACGGTGCTATGTGGATTTTCTGCTGGGTGCCATGTTATCTTAAAGGCTATGTTGGATGAAGCAATTGAATGCGATACACTGATTCTTCAATCACCATGGATTCCATTGAGCGATGCCTCGCTTGAAGAGTTGACCTTAGCACTAAGGTCTAAGAAGACAAGAGTATTCATTATGTGTGGCAAGGATGATCGTGATTGCTTTGACCAAAGCCTAAGACTATACCAGAAGTTAAAATTCGATGGTGTTAAGGTTTCAAAACAATGGATAGAGCATTTGGGGCATGAATTTTCACCCAATTATACAGCTCTTGTTAAAGATTTTTTAGAGGGAGAGGATGAAGATTAATCTATATTATGAAGAAGCGGGAAAAGGGGAAGTATTGATTCTACTTCATGGGAATGGAGAAGATCATTCGTACTTTACACATCAAATAGACTATTTTAAGCACGGTTATCACGTGATTGCAATTGATACCAGAGGGCACGGCAAAAGCCCTCGAGGAGAAGCACCATTTACCATTCGACAATTTGTAAAAGACCTATATGCTTTTTTTGAAGAACATGATATAGAAAAAGCCCATCTATTAGGTTTTTCAGATGGGGGTAATATTGCAACGTTGTTTGCCATGATGTATCCGAATCGAGTGGACAAATTGATTCTTAATGGGTCCAATCTATCTGCAAAGGGGGTAAGACCAATCTATCAAGTTCCTATTACGTTGATGTATTGGGTAATGTGCCCGTTGGCTTTTTTTAATAAAAAAGCCAAGCATATGGCAGAGTTATTTAGACTTATGGTCCATGACCCTAATATTGACCCTCATGAATTAAGTGCAATTAAAGCTAAGACGCTTGTTATTGCAGGGACTCGAGATATGATTAAGAAGAAACATACGCAGTTGATTTGTGATTTGATACCCGATGCGCGTTTATCTATTCTTGAAGGAGATCACTTTGTTGCATATAAAAATCCTTCCATATTTAATAAGGTTGTAAAAAGTTTTTTGTAATCATTACAAAAAAAGAATAATTACAATATAATGCTTGATAATTTTCTAAAAACCATTTAGAATAGAATGTGGGAGGTGTAATCATGCAAAAGTATATCTGTACAGTATGTGGTTATATTTACGATGAAGCGCTAGGACGGCCCCAAGAGAATATTTTGCCGGGTACCGTCTGGAGGGAAGTGCCGAACGACTTTATGTGCCCTTTGTGTGGAGCGACAAAGGATGAGTTTGTCTTGCAGCAAGCAGAACAAAAGGATGAGCAAAAATCTGTAAGCGACGCTACAGCTTTAGAACTGTCACAAGATAAGGCTGAAAGATCGAATGCACAATTAAGTGTCATCTTTTCAAACTTAGCCAAAGGATGCGAAAAGCAGTATTTACCTGACGAATCCAAATTATTTCAAGAATTAGCTAATCATTATGCACAGCGCAGTCAAGTTTTAACAGAGGATTCTTTTGAAGCTATGCGCATATTACTTCAAAAAGACTTAAATTATAGCTTTGGTGAAGCCAATAATCAAGCAAGACGTGTGATGGACAGAGGTAGCTTAAGAGCCCTGACTTGGAGTGAAAAAGTCAGCAAAATCATCAATGCAATTTTTACACGCTATGAAAAACAGCAAGCGACTTTACTTGAGAACACCAAGGTGTATGTTTGTGAAATATGTGGATTTATCTCTTTAAGCAGTGATCCACCGGAAGTTTGTCCAGTATGTAAAGTGCCAAGTATGAAGCTAATGGAAATACAAAGGGAGGGAAAATAATGCATGCCGTTCGTAATATACGTTTATGTACCAAAGACTGTCTATGCTTGTATGTATGTCCGACCGGAGCAACAGATACAGAGACAGGGCAGATTGATCCTGAAAAGTGTCTGGATGGATGTCGCTTATGTGTGGATGCGTGTCCGTCGCATGCGATTTCACTTGTTCCAGAAGTATATCCAGAGCAACAAAACAAAAAAGAGGAAGTTGTAAATACTCTTTTTCAATTAGTCGAAAGCAAGACGCAACAAGAACGTATTGCTAAGAATATTGAGGAAAATACCCAAGATGCCATAATAAAACAATTAGCAAAAGCCCTTCGGTATTCGAATCGTATCATGGCAGAAGATCTTGTGCGTGAAGCGGGATATATGACACCTCAAAGCAAGAACACACGAAAGTTATTGTTGGAGCTGTTGAATGCAGAGACAACAGATAGTTCAATGAAGGAAGTTATTCAGCAATTGCTGGATTTATTAAAAATGAGTAAAGAAGAAGGAGACAAAAAAATGGCAGATCAAAACAAGTATGCAGGAACAAAAACAGAAAAGAATTTAATGGAAGCGTTTTCAGGAGAAAGCCAAGCGCGTAATAAGTACACATATTTTGCCGGTGTTGCAAAACAAGAAGGTTATGATCAATTAGGTGAAATATTTTTAAAAACTGCACGCAATGAACAAGAACACGCAAAGCTTTGGTTTGAAGAATTAGGTCATATTGGAACGACTGCTGAGAATCTACTTGCTGCAGCAGAAGGTGAAAACTATGAGTGGACAGACATGTATGAACGTTTTGCAAAAGATGCAGAAGAAGAAGGCTTCAAATCATTAGCTGCAAAGTTTAGACGTGTAGGAGCTATTGAAAAATCTCACGAAGAACGTTACCGTGCGCTACTTAAAAATGTTGAGATGCAACAAGTCTTTGAAAAAGGTGAAGAGGCTATGTGGGAGTGTCGTGTATGTGGACACCTTGTGATGGGTAAAAAAGCTCCGGTTGTATGTCCGGTATGTCGCTATGAGCAATGTTATTTTGAAGTGCGTTCTGAAAACTATTAATACTATAATTAATCCGGTAGCGTTGCTACCGGATTCTATTGATATACCATAGGAGGAAATGATGAATAAGACTGTATTGTTTGCGTTTAAAGGAGACCCGATGTGCTTTGTACATGTATTGCTCAATGGATTAGAGCTACATGAAAAGGGCATGGGAGGCTTGATTGTCATTGAAGGAGAGGCGGTAAAACTCGTTCAGCAAATGGAAGAGGCAATGAATCCATTATATATGAAGGCGAAAGAAAAGGGCTTGATTGATGGAATATGTCAAGGATGCTCAGCGAAGATGGGGGTTCTTGAATATAATGAAACAGTAGGTATTCCAATTGTTGGCGATATGAGTGGACATCCATCCATGGCAAAATATATTGAAGCAGGCTATGCAATTACTACATTATAAATCCATATAAAAGTACAATAAAAAGCCGATACGTTATTCATTAACCATCGGCTTTTTACCATACCATATTCAACTTATTGTTATACATATACTAATTGCTTGTTCATTCCTTCCAAAGCATAAATACTAGATTCTCTTAATACATATACCTAAAAATTTGCTTTTTAAAATATCAAAAGCATTACTTACTTCGATGTTGCTTGTACTTCTTCAACACTTTACTTGGTGTTGTCTTACTTTACTACTTTACTTATAGGGTTTTTTTATACCCAACATCTATACTACTACTTGATGCAAACTACTTTTATAATTTGTCAAGGTTAATAAGTGAATAGGGCATGTAAGAAGAAGTGTTGCTCTTTCTTCTATAATATAATTATATCACACATCTCGTAAAAGTAAAGAGAAAAGTCAGATAATTTAATGCTAAAACCTAAGTATTTTGAACTATTAAAGATTGTGTGCAATTGAATTGCGCTTTACGATGCAAGCGAGATATGGTATAATTTTTATAACAAAACATAAGGAGGTTCTTGATATGTTATATGATATTTATGTACGGGATGCTAATGGAGAAGACATTAAATTAGAAGCGTATAAAGGAAAAGTGCTACTAATTATTAACTCGGCGACAGCATGTGGATTGACACCTCAATATAGTGGATTACAACAGCTATATGAAAAATATAAAGAGCAAGGATTTGAACTTTTGGATTTCCCGTGTAATCAGTTTGCCAATCAGGCACCGGGAGACATAGAAGAAATCAAGACTTTTTGTGAATCGCGATTTGGCGTGACTTTTAAGGTGTTTGATAAAATTGATGTCAATGGAGAAAATACCGCCCCGCTATTTGAGTTTTTGAAAAAAGAAAAAGGAGGTCTTTTAGGTTCAAAGATTAAGTGGAACTTTACAAAGTTCTTAGTTGACCGTGAGGGCAATGTTATTAAACGTTATGCACCAACGGTTGAACCTGAAAAGATAGCAGAAGATATAGAAGCATTATTATAGCAATGGATAGGATAAATATAGAAAAGGTTGATAGCCAAGAGGGCATCAACCTTTTTATTTTACTTGATTAATTTGATATCGCCAAGCAATGGTAACTTTTTAGCTTGTCCATTGGCTGCACCAATAAGTGTAATAAGGTGGATGATAAATACTACTAGTCCACCAATAGGAGCAAGAAGTAAGCCAAGAAGTGGTATCATTCCGAGGATAGATACTACAAAATAGGCTATGGCAATAAGTAATCCTTGGTTAACATGGAATTTCACAAAAGGTGAATCCTTTGCTCCATCAACAAGAAGCGGAACAAAAAAGATGATATATGCAACTATTGCCATACCCTTATTTTTTTGAATGTCCTCTTGTGTAAATAATTCCTTCACATTGTTGTTGTCTGACATATTAAACCTCCATTTATATATTTATAAAAACCTTTACACATATATAATATCAGAAAATCGTTCAAATAGAAAGATAAAAATACATTTTACTCAAAAGAGGAAGAGGTCTCTAATAATTGCATACCTTTATTTTTATCAAGGGTTTGCTTAATCGACCATTCATACTGGAATAAAAGTACAGGCTGTTCTTTTTCGCTATAGACAAGCATAGCATCCATGGAAGTTTTTAATTTTTGGTCGTCAAAATCATCCATCTCAACCCAACGTACATATTTGTGTGGAAGGGCATGTTTAGAGATTTCAACATTGTATTCATTGTTTAATCGATATTCCAATACATCAAACTGCAATACACCGACAACCCCAATAATGATCTCTTCAGAACCGGTAAATGGACGCTTAAAAATTTGAATGGAACCTTCTTCGGATAATTGCTGAATACCCTTTAAAAATTGCTTCCGTTTAAGTGCATTAACTGTGGATATGCGCATAAAATGTTCGGGGGCAAATTGAGGAATATCAGCAAACTGTAATGTGGAAGAGCCCACAGCAAGCGTATCACCAATCTTGTAGATACCAGGGTCATGAATACCAATAATATCTCCAGAATATGCTTCATCAACAATTGAACGATCTTGAGCCATGAACTGTTGCGGCTGAGAGAGCTTGACTTTTTTCTTTTTTTGTATATGATTAACCATCATGTCTTTTTCAAACTTCCCTGAACAAATCCGTAAAAAAGCAATGCGGTCACGATGTGCAGGGTTCATATTCGCTTGAATTTTAAATACAAACCCACTAAAGTTATTGCCCATAGGGTCAACAAGACCTTCGTTGCTTTTTCTTGCCATAGGTGAGGTGCTTATATTTAAAAAGTCTTCAAGAAAAGGTTCGACACCAAAGTTAGTCAAAGCACTTCCAAAAAATACAGGGGTTAATTCGCCTCGAAGAATTTTATCCAGATCATAAGGATCACCAGCTTCATCAAGTAATTCAATATCTTCAAGGAGTTGTTCGTACAAGGCAGGACCTAAAAGAGATTCAATACGTTCGTCATCTATTTTGACAAAGGTGTTTTCGGTTTTGGACTGTCCATGATTTCCGGCACCAAAAAGTTGGACGACTTCTTTTTCACGGTGATAAATTCCACGAAAATCTTTTCCCATGCCTATAGGCCAGTTCATGGGGCAAGAGCGAATGCCTAGAACATTTTCTAAGTCTTCAAGCAACTCATAGGGGTCTAAACCTTGGCGGTCTAATTTATTGATAAATGTAAAAATAGGTATATTTCTTAACTTACATACTTGGAACAGCTTCTTTGTCTGTGCTTCGACACCCTTTGCACAGTCAAGAACCATGACAGCGTTGTCAGCTGCAACCAGTGTCCGATATGTATCTTCACTAAAATCTTGATGCCCAGGTGTGTCAAGGATATTAATACAATAACCGTCGTAGTTAAATTGTAAAACAGAAGATGTTACAGAGATACCCCTTTGTTTTTCAATCTCCATCCAGTCAGATACAGCGTGCTTGTTCGAGCGACGTGACTTTACAGATCCAGCTTCACGAATGGCTCCACCATATAATAGAAACTTTTCAGTTAATGTTGTTTTTCCTGCATCAGGATGAGAGATAATTGCAAATGTACGACGCTTTTTTATTTCGTTCATATATTGGTTTGTCTTTGTCATAATCGATCCTTTACTATATAGAGTAACATAAGTTCAAAATTTCCTTTTATAGAGTATAATGATATAGGATGAATGTCAATAGAATCTAAGAATTAGTTAAGCTTTATGTGACAATATCCATTAGGATTTTTTTTGAGATAGCGTTGATGATATTGTTCGGCATCAAAAAAGCTCTCTAGAGGTTTGATTTCAGTAACAATTGGATCACTATATCGGTTTTGTTCATCATAGAGGCTTTCTTTAATTATATCATAGTCGCTGGGGTCTATATAATAGATGCCTGTTCGGTACTGACTTCCGACATCAGGACCTTGGCGATTAAGTACAGTAGGATCAATGATTTGCCAATAGGCATTTAAAAGTTGAGGTAAAGATACAGTATAAGGATCATACGCTATATGTACAGCTTCTGCATGATACGTTGTACCTGAACAGACCAACTCATAGGAAGGATTTTTAACGGTTCCATTGGCATAGCCGACTTTTGTTGATAAGACACCGGGAATTCGAGAAAAATATTCTTCGACACCCCAAAAGCATCCACCTGCAAATACTATTTTTTTCATTTGAATACCTCCTTTATGTACGTACATTATAACATATTTTTGGTCTATTTGGTATGATTTTGTTCGGATATGGTTGATGGCTATTGAGTATATTGCCAAAAAGTTTGAAAGTGATTGACAGTAGATTTCAAACTATGTAGAATATCTCTGTAAGTATTACTACTTTACTACATGAAAGGGGTATCATATGTTTCAACTCAAAGAACACAACACAAATGTTAGAACTGAAATTCTAGCAGGATTTACTACTTTTATGACAATGGCGTATATACTAATTGTCAACCCGAACATCTTAAGTGCAATCGGAGGCGAAGTAACATTTAATGCAGTCTTTGTTGCAACAGCTTTAGCGGCTTTTGTCGGAACGACAGCGATGGCCTTACTTGCGAACTATCCGTTTGCATTGGCTCCTGGGATGGGGTTAAATGCTTTTTTTGCATTTACAGTTGTTTTAGCTGGCAGATTAACATGGCAACAAGCATTAACGGCTATTTTAATCGAAGGTATTATCTTTATTATATTAACATTTGTTAATGTGCGTGAAGCATTATTTAATGCAATTCCTATGACATTAAAATACGCAGTAAGTGCCGGTATCGGTTTATTTATTGCATTTATCGGTTTTCAAAATGCAGGTATTGTGGTTGCAAATGATGCAACACTTGTTGCAATAACAGAAGACATTACCCAAGCACCTGTTGTTCTAGCTTTGTTAGGTGTGATTATTACAGCAGTTCTTGTTGTTAAAAAAGTTAAAGGGTCAATTTTATACGGAATCATCATAACATGGGTTTTGGCAATTGTTGCGGAAGGAATTGGCTGGTATGTTCCGGACATGGAAAATACATTCTCTGTTATTCCAAGCGCAATAGCAGCACCTATTGAAACCAGTGGATTATTGTTGTTTAGATTTGATTTTGCAGCACTTGGAAATCTTGATTTTTGGGTTATTATGTTATCCTTTTTGTTTGTAGATTTATTTGATACATTAGGAACACTAATCGGTGTATCCTCAAAAGCAGGGTTTTTAGATAAAGATGGAAAACTTCCAAAAGCAAAGCAAGCATTGTTTGCAGACGCAATAGGAACTACATTTGGTGCGATGATTGGAACATCAACGACCACAACGTATGTGGAGAGTGCAGCAGGTGTAGCGGACGGTGGACGTACCGGACTTACGGCATTGACAACAGCTATTTTATTCTTGTTGGCATTACCATTTGCTCCATTGTTTGCAGCTATTCCATCTTTTGCAACAGCACCAGCCTTAATCATTGTAGGATTTTACATGATGGAATCGGTGATGAAGATTAACTTTGCAGACCCAACAAAAGGTATTCCGGCATTTTTAACTGTAATTGTAATGCCGATTATGTACAGTATATCTGAAGGTATCGCATTTGGTGTTATTAGTTATACCGTAGTTAACGCCTTTTCAAAGAATCGAAAAGATGTACATCCGTTGATGTATGTGTTGACCATACTCTTTGTTTTAAAATTTATCTTTTTCTAGACAATACCTAGAAAATCATGTATATTAAATATATACTTTGTTCTGTATGACTGGCGGATTAGTGGGATTAAACCCTATGGGAGTACAGAAAACATATGCCGACCGCCTGGGCGAAAAAGACACGTGTTCTTTTTTGTTCAGGTGGTCTTTTTTTCTGGAACGCGATGTAAATAAGACAATAGTTTTAGGAAAGGGTGTGTGTTATGAAGCAAGATGCATGGCAAGGGTTTCAAGTAGGTCATTGGAGTGAGACCATTCATGTACAAGATTTTATTCATCTTAATTATAAGCTGTATGAAGAAGAACCTATATTTTTATGCGGACCGACAGCAAGAACAAAAAAAGTCTATGCCCAGTATGAAGCACTTCGACAGCAAGAACTAGATCAAGGTGGGGTTTTGGATATTGACACAGAGACGGTTTCCTCGCTTTTAACTTTTTCACCAGGATATGTGGATAAGAAAAACGAGTGTATTGTAGGCTTGCAAACAGATGAACCGCTTAAGCGTGGTGTTAATCCGTTTGGTGGAATTCGCATGGCAAGAAGTGCATGTGAAGCGTATGGATATAAACTCAGTGACAAGGTTGAACAAGAGTTTGCCTATAAAACGACACATAATGATGGCGTTTTTCGAGTATATAATGAGGAGATGCGACAGGTGCGCCGAGCTGGTATTATTACTGGTTTGCCGGATGCCTACGGACGAGGACGCATTATTGGAGACTATCGTCGTATTGCTTTATATGGTGTTAACTTTCTTGTGCAAGACAAGCAAAAAGATAAAGACCGTATCAGTGAGTTGCAAATGACAGAAGAACGCATTCGTTTGCTTGAAGAACTCCATCGTCAAATCGACTTTTTGGATAAACTCAAAGCTATGGCTAGAATGTATGGTGATGATATCAGCGCACCAGCAAAAAATGCACGTGAAGCAATTCAGTGGACATATTATGGATATCTTGCAGCTGTTAAAGAACAAAATGGAGCGGCGATGAGCCTTGGACGGGTGAGTAATTTTTTTGATATTTATATTGAACGCGATATTTGCCAAGGTGTCCTTGATGAAAGCTATGCACAAGAACTTATCGATGATTTTGTGATGAAGCTTCGGATGGTTAGACAGCTACGAACGCCGGAGTATAATGAATTATTTGCAGGAGACCCTAATTGGATTACAGAAGTTGTTGGCGGACTTACAGAAGGGGGCAGACCCCTTGTAACCAAGACTTCCTATCGCATGTTACAAACCCTATACAATTTAAACCCTGCACCGGAGCCCAATTTGACGGTATTATGGTCCGACAAGTTACCGAAGGCTTTTAAAGAATTTTGTGCAAAGATTTCGATAGATACAGATGCAATACAATATGAAAATGATGACTTGATGCGGCCGATATATGGCGATGACTATGGAATTGCTTGTTGTGTATCGGCTATGAAAATCGGCAAGCAAATGCAATATTTCGGCGCAAGGTGTAATTTGCCAAAGGTATTGCTGCTTGCCCTAAATGGAGGGCGTGAAGAGTTACATGGCTATCAAATCGGACCACAGATGCAACCCATAGCAACAGAATTTCTTGACTATGAGCAAGTAATGGAACGTTTTGAGATTTACCAAAAATGGTTGGCAAAATTATATGTCAATATTATGAATATTATTCATCGAATGCATGATAAGTATGCCTATGAAAAGACACAGATGGCTCTACATGATACTTATGTTCAACGGTTTAAGGCTTTTGGAATGGCAGGACTTTCTGTCATGGCAGATTCTTTAAGTGCAATTAAATACGCCAAAGTTCGCCCGATTACAGATGCACAGGGGTGGATTGTAGATTATGATGTTCAAGGTGATTTTCCAAAGTTTGGTAATAATGATGATCGGGTTGATAAGATTGCTGTGAAACTCACCGAAGATTTTATCAACGAGCTGCGTCAACATGAGACATATCGTGAGGCGATGCATACTTTAAGTATATTAACAATCACTTCCAATGTGGTCTATGGAAAAAAAACCGGAGCGACACCGGATGGACGACGCCTAGGCGAACCTTTTGCACCGGGGGCAAACCCAATGCATGGACGAGACACAAAAGGGGCGCTAGCCTCCTTAGGGTCTGTTGCAAAAATTCCTTATGATGCTTGTCGAGACGGAATTTCGTGTACATTTTCCATACACCCTCAAGCTTTAGGAAAAAAGGTAGAGGATAAGACGAAAAATCTTGTGGCTATTCTTGATGGATATTTTAGCCAAAAGGCGCACCACTTAAATGTCAATGTATTAAACCCGGACACGTTAAAAGATGCGATGAATCACCCGGATAAATATCCGAATCTAACAGTACGTGTCTCAGGATATGCGGTAAATTTTAATCGCTTAAACAAGGAACAGCAGTTGGAAGTCATTGCACGTACATACCATAATCATATATAAAAATAAATGTTTTTGAAAGGAGCAATTATGCGCGCATTAATCAGTGTATCAGACAAAACAGGTATTGTAGAATTTGCCAAACGATTATCAGAACTTGGAGTAGAAATTATCTCAACAGGAGGGACAAAGACAAAGCTTCAAGAAGCTGGTCTTGATGTTATAGGCATTAGTGATGTGACAGGTTTTCCGGAGTGTCTAGATGGACGTGTCAAAACATTGGATCCACATATTCACGCAGGAATTCTTGCTATGCGAAGTAATACAGAGCATATGAAGCAGATTCAAGAGCTTGGAGTGACACCTATTGATTTAGTTGTCGTAAATCTATATCCTTTTAAACAAACCATCTTAAAAGAAGGCGTTCAGTTGGAAGAAGCTATTGAAAACATTGATATCGGTGGACCGACAATGTTACGTTCGGCAGCTAAAAACTATCAAGACGTATCTGTTATCATTGATCCGGCAGACTATGAAGTTGTTCTTGAAGAGTTAAAAACAAATAAAAAAGTTTCGGTAGATACAAATTTTTACCTAAGCAGTAAAGTGTTCGAACACACTTGTGCATATGACACAATGATTGCTAACTATATGCGTAAGCAACGAGGAGCCAAAGAACTACCGGAACAAATGACAATGACTTTTGAGAAAGTTCAGGATATGCGTTATGGTGAGAATCCACATCAAAAAGCTGCGTTTTACAAGGAAATCGGTAATACAAAAGGGTTCTTGACCAATGCAGTTCAACTTCATGGAAAAGCATTGAGCTTTAATAATATCAATGATACCAACGGTGCGCTTGAATTATCTAAAGAGTATGATGAACCCACAGTTGTAGCATGTAAGCATGCAAACCCATGTGGTGTGGGAAGTGCAGATACGATTTATGATGCCTATATGAAGGCATATACTTCCGATCCAAAATCTATTTTTGGAGGCATCATTGTTGCAAACCGAGAGATAGATGTGAAGACAGCAGAAGAAATCAATAAAATCTTTATTGAAATTGTCGTGGCGCCTAGTTATTCGCAAGAAGCCCTTGAAGTTCTTAAACAAAAGAAAAATATTCGTTTGTTAGAATTAAAAGATATTGATAAAAAACAACCAGAAACCGCTTATGACTTGAAGAAAGTCAGTGGAGGGTTGTTAGTTCAAACCATTGATGCTAAACTTTTTGGTGAAGAGCTTACAATTGTCACTAAGCGACAACCAAGTCCAGAGGAAATGGAAGACTTGAAGTTTACTTGGAAGATTGTTAAGTATGCTAAGTCGAATGGTATTGCCATAGGCAAAGAAAAACAATCAATTGGTGTAGGACCTGGACAAGTCAATCGTATTTGGGCGGCAGACCAGGCGATTGACCATGCGATAGAAGCCCTTGGTGAAGAAATTTTAGAAGGGGCAGCATTAGCTTCAGATGCATTTTTCCCGTTTTCAGATGTTGTAGAATCAGCAGCAAAGGCGGGAATCACTTGTATTATTCAACCGGGAGGATCCATGCGTGATCAAGAATCTATTGATGCATGTGATAAGTATGGTATTGCAATGGTCTTTACGGGAATGCGCCATTTTAGACACTAGTGAGCAAAAATGAACAAAAAGACCAAAAGTGAAATTTTGATTAAAATTACGTAAGGGACTTGTATACGAGACGAATATGTGATAGATTATAAATATAGCTAGTCATCCTTTCTCGTGCACTAGCACATTTGTGACTAGACTATAACCCTTATTAATTATTTATACTCCCCTCATCAAAGTAAAAAAAGGCCGTAAGGTCTTTTTTTACTTTATATTCAATGATATAATGGAAAAGATAGTTATTTTAAGAATATTAGATGTAAAAAATAAAGGAGATGTAAAATGTTTGACATTTCATCCATAAAAAATGAAAATCAAAAAAGCTTCTATGAAGCGCTATACAATTTTGTTGAAGGGATACTTCATGGAGAAAAAGATCCCATTGCTAATCTTGCCAATGTAGCCAGCTTACTATACAATACATTGGATAACGTGAATTGGGCTGGGTTTTATCTTTTAAAAGAAGAGGAATTGGTTCTTGGACCCTTTCAGGGAAAGCCTGCATGTATTCGTATCAAATTAGGCGAAGGTGTTTGTGGTAAAGCAGTTTCGGAAAAATCAACGCAACGTGTTATGAATGTACATGAGTTTCCGGGACATATTGCATGTGATGGAGATACCAATTCTGAAATCGTCATTCCGCTCTATCACGAACAAAGAATTATTGCGGTCCTAGATATAGATAGCCCCATACTTAACCGATTTAATGCAACTGATGAAGAAGAACTTGAAAAAATAGCCCGTTACGTAAGTGATGGATGCAATTGGGAGGTCATCAAATGAGTTATACCTTATTAAAACAAGAGAAACTAAATGATTTACAAGGTGTTGGATACCTTTATCAACATAACAAGACCAAAGCAAAGATTTGCTTTATTTCCACAGAAGATGATAATAAAACATTCTCTATTGCATTTAGAACGCCACCTAGGGACAGTACAGGGGTAGCCCATATTATAGAACACTCTGTATTATGTGGTTCAAAAAAATACCCGGTAAAAGATCCGTTTATTGAACTGGCCAAGGGGTCGTTAAATACTTTTTTAAATGCAATGACTTTTTCAGATAAGACCATGTATCCGGTAGCCAGTGTCAATGAAAAAGATTTTCACAACCTGATGGATGTATATTTGGATGCAGTTTTTTATCCAAATATATACACGGAAAAAAAGACTTTCGATCAAGAAGGGTGGCACTATGAACTTGACGATGTCAATGGGCATGTTGAATATAAAGGGGTTGTATATAATGAGATGAAAGGCGTCTTTTCATCACCGGAACAAACCTTATTACGTTCAATTCAAGCAGAGCTTTTTTCAGAGCATGTCTATGGCGTTGAATCGGGTGGAGATCCTATGGATATACCCAATTTAACCTATGAGGATTTTTTGGAATTTCACCGAAACTATTATCACCCGTCAAACAGTTATATCTATTATTACGGAGATATGGATGTGGAACAAGAGCTTGAACGCCTTGATAGCATGTACCTATCAAATTTTGAGTATCGTCAGGTAGATTCAGCGATAGAGTTGATGCAACGTTATGCTGCGCCTAAAAAAGTTGAGGGCGACTATCCGATTGCTGAAGACGAACCTATGGATAAACGTACATATTTAAGTTATAATGTGTTGCTTGATGAATCCAAGCATGTTGTTGAGAGTATGGCTATGGATATTTTAGAATATCTATTGGTGGATGCGCCGGCAGCTCCGATTAAGGAAGCTTTATTGGATGCAGGGATTGGTGAAGATGTATTTTCAAGCTATGATGATAGTAAACGTGAAGGCAACTTCTCCATTATTGCAAAAAATAGTGATGCGAACCAGCAAAATAATTTTGTTGATGTGATAGAGACGACTTTGGCCCGTATTGTAAAGGATGGATTTGATCAAGACAAGCTACAGGCAGCGATTAACAAATTTGAGTTTCGTGTCAAAGAGGCTGATTTTGGGCAATATCCTACAGGGGTTATCTATGCCATCAAGACCTTAGAGACATGGTTATATGATGAAGACCCATTTGTTCATTATTACTATGATGATTTGTTTGATGCTTTGAAGCAAAAAGCAGATGAAGGCTTGTTTGAACAGCTTATTGAACGATACTTTTTAAATAATCCCCATAAAGTATACTTGACATTAAAACCAAATAAAGCGTTTAATTCGGCCAAGGAAGACGTGATTCGTAAACGATTGGAAACATATGAACAAAGCTTGTCAGAACAAGAGCGTCAAGCATTATATGAATATACACAGGAACTTATTCGTTTTCAAGATGCACCAGATACCCAAGAAGACTTAGATAAGCTTCCACAGCTAACACTTGAAGATATTCCAAGGGACAAAAAGGAATTTACTTATACGACAGATATGCTTGATGACACAAAAGTGCTTTTTAGAGAGGCACAAAGTAAAGATATTGTCTATGTTAAAGCCGCCTTTGATGTCTCCCATGTTAGTGAAGAACAGCTTGCTATATTAAGTATGCTGACAAAGTTCCTTGTACAATTAAGTACAGAAAAAAATCATTATGGTCTACTATCGGACAAAATCAACAAAAACACAGGCGGTATCCATATTAAACTTTCTGTATATGATCATAAGGATTCGGTTAAATACTATTCACCTATGTTAGAAGTTGTTGGAAAAAGTTTTGTTGAGCAATTAGGACAGATGTATGGATTGTTCCATGAAATTATTACGCAGACACGTTTTGATGAAGTAAAGCGTATGCGTGAATTGTTAAATGAAATCAAGTCACGTCTTCAGATGAGCTTAAAATCAAGGGGGCATAGCAGTGCTACGCTTCGGGCTCAAAGTTATATGAGTGCCAGCGGTAGTTATAAAGAACATATTCAAGGCATAAGCTTTTATGATGAAGTGTGTGACTGGCAATCACGTTCGGATGAGGAATTGAAAGAGCTTGGAATCCTCATGCAAAGAATCCTAGAAAGTATTATAACGAATGATGGCTTAACACTTGCCATTACTGCAAGTGGCGAATATCGCAATACGATTTTTAACCATACCAATGAATTTGTATTTTCTCTACCAAACAAAAAGCGAACAATGGAAAAAGCAGTGGTTGAGCTTTCCACTCCAATAAATGAAGGGGTAAAAACAATTTCGGATGTACAATATGTAGCGATGGTAGGAAATTTTAAGCAACATGGCTTTGATTATCAAGGTTCACTTAAAGTTTTAAATACAATCATTAGTCTAAATTATTTATGGAATCAAGTGCGTATCAAAGGCGGAGCATATGGTGCCTTTTCGGGGGTGAGTCGTAACGGAATGTTGACATTTTCTTCTTACCGAGATCCAAATTTAGGCAAAACCATGGATGTCTATCAAGGTGTGGCAGAATTTATTGAAACACTTGATTTAAGTGAAAAAGAGTTGACAAAATATATCATTGGGACCATGAGTAATTTTGATCGTCCATTAACGCCAACGATGGAAAATGATAAGATGATGTCCATGTACTTTTCAGAGATTACCCATGACGATGTGTTGAATAATCGACATGAAATTCTAGATACAACATTAGAGACACTTAAAAGTTATCGTGAAATGTACCAAAAGATTTTTGTTAAGCCAATGTTCTGTGTTCTAGGTAATGAAGGCAAAATTGAAGCCGAAAAAGAACGGTTTGAAGCAGTGCGAACACTTTCGTAATAGGATTGGATGTTGACATTTAAATTAACATGCGATATATTAAGAAAGTAATGGTTACAAATTAAGAATGATTTATAACTAAATAATTAATTAGGAGGTAACATTATGAAAAAATATGTATGTACAGTATGTGGTTATATTTATGATCCTGAAGCAGGTGATCCAGATAACGGAGTAGAGCCTGGAACTTCTTTTGATGATGTACCTGAGGATTGGGTATGTCCATTATGTGGAGTTGGTAAAGAGGATTTTGAAGAAGCGTAAGAGCTGAAAAAGAAAGGGTGCATTTTATGACTGTGACAGAAATTACAGATTTTTTAAATGCACATCATATTAAACCATCCTATCAACGAATTAAAGTCTACGAATGCTTAGTTAATCAAGGCAATCATATGACAGTTGAGAGTATATATCGTGAACTTATTACGACAATACCAACACTTTCAAAGACGACGATTTATAACACGTTAAAAATCTTTGAAGAACATCATATCATTAATGTGATTAATTTAAGTGGGACAGAGATGCGTTATGACTTGATACTCAAAGAGCATGGTCACTTTCAATGTAGTATATGTGAAGAGATTGTTGACTTTGAGATTCAGGAACCACGCGCACAGATTGAAGAGATAAATGGTTTTAAAATTGAAGAAAGACATATATTTCTAAAAGGGATTTGTAAAGACTGTTTAGAAAAAATGTAAAAAGGTTAAAAGCGATTTTCTTTCGAGAGAATCGCTTTTCTTGCAAGAAATAAAGGAGGAGTCATATGAAAATAGTTGTTATAGGCGGCGTTGCGGCTGGTATGAGCGCAGCAGCCAAAGCGCGACGTGAAGATAAAGATGCTGAGATTATTGTATACGAAAAAGGCGGTTATGTATCCTATGGTGGATGTGGCATGCCCTACTATATAGGTAATGAACACCAAAGCTATGAAGAATTGATTATCCGAACCCAAGAGCAATTCAAGGATTCAGGAATTATGGCACATATATATCATGAAGTCATCGCAGTAGATACAGATGAGCAGACCCTTAAAGTGCATGACTTAAAAAAGGACGAAGTATTTACACAATCTTATGATCGCCTAATGATTGCCACAGGCGCGCATGCTATTTTACCCCCACTTGAAGGTCACCAGCTTCAAAATATCTTGCCCCTTAAAACCTTAGAAAATGCCATTGAAATAAAAGAGCGCATTATGGATAAGACGGTTGAAGAAGTGACGGTAGTCGGTGGAGGCTATATCGGTATTGAGATTGCTGAAAACTTGGTTGAACTTGGCAAAAAAGTACGGATTATTGAGCTTCAAGATCGGATATTATTACCCTTTGATGAAGAGATAGCATCTCATGCCCATAATGCTTTGATTGAAGCCGGGGTTAATATTAAGCTAAAGGAAAAAGTGGTTAAATTTAAAGACCGTAATGGAGACGGCATCGTTGACTATGTTGAAACCGACCAAGGAGGATACACAACAGATTTTGTTATAATGTCAGTGGGTATCAAACCGAATACGGAGTTTTTACAAAATTCCAAGATTGCTTTGGCAGATAATGGAGCAGTTGTTGTTGATCAGCAAATGCGAACAACAGTAAGTAATGTCTATGCGGCAGGAGACTGTGCACAAGTATATCATTTCCAAAAGAAAAAAAATGTCTATCAACCTCTAGCGACCACCGCTAATAAGTGCGGCAAACTAGTTGGAATCAATATTACCGGAGGTCAAGAGAGTTTTGCGGGAGCAATTGGTTCGGCGGCAATTAAGGTCATGGACTTAGAACTTGCACGTACAGGTTTGACTGTAGATGAGGCACTCGAGCTTGGATTTGTGGCAAAGAGTAAGATAATTAAAGCGCATGATCACCCTAAATATTATAAAACCCAGCATCAGATTGTCTTTAAAGTAATCTATGATGCAGATACGAAGCAAATTCTAGGTGTTCAAGGTGTAGGAGAAAATGATGTTGTCATGCGGATCAATATGTTTGCAGTAGCTATTTTTGCCAAAATGACAGCGGATGAGTATAGTATGATTGACTTGTGCTATGCGCCGCCATTTTCCGGCTCATGGGACGCAACACATATTGTGGCTAATGTTATCAAATAACATGAGATGACAGTTGAAGCAATAAGATGTATAAGATATACATTATAACTTGTACTTAAAAATATCTTGGATTATAATGAAAAAGACTTAACGAATAACCAATGTATAACAAAATAGGACAAGAGAAAAGGAGGGAGACTATGATCGAATGGTGGGATGAACTCATATTGCTGAAGCAGATTTTTTATACAATTGCGATTCCGGCAACGCTTATTTTAGTGATTCAAGCGATTTTTTCAATGCTAGGGCTATCCAATATGGATGGAGAGATGGATGGCATGGATGGTATAGGAAGCGAAGGTGTCACTTCGTTTGGAGACATGGATGAGATTTTTGAAGTGGATCTAGAGGATGCAAATACTGTTTCAGATGGATTTGTTGGTGATTTTCGGTTCTTTACATTTCGAGGGTTAATTGCATTTTTCTCGATTTTTGGTTGGACAGGTGCAATCCTTGCAGGAAAAAGTTCGACAGTTGTTGCTGTGATAGGTGCGACGCTTGCCGGATTAACAGCGATGTTTGTTGTAGGATACCTATTCTATATTATGACAAAGCTTCAATCCAGCGGTAATATTGCGTATGTGAATGCAATTGGAAAAACTGGCGAAGTATACTTGACAATTCCACCAAACAATCAGGGGAAAGGAAAAGTCATGCTGACAGTTCAAGAACGTTTGATTGAGTGTAGCGCAATGACAAAAGGCGATGCACCCATTAAGACAGGAGAGACCGTCAAGGTAATTGGATTATTGTCAGATCATACACTAATCGTAGAGAAAAATTAGGAGGTAAGTATAGTGGGAGAATTTGAAGTTTTAATCCTAATAGTTGTAATTGTACTGATACTATTTACAACATTAGCAGCCTTATTAACAAGATACAAACGGTGTCCATCGGATAAGATTTTAGTTATTTATGGTAAAGTGGGAAGTATTGATGGCATGGATACAAGTTCAAAATGTATCCATGGTGGAGCAGCATTTATTTGGCCGGTGATTCAACAATATGAGTTTTTAGATTTAACGCCTATATCCATTAATGTTGATTTGCGTAATGCATTGTCAAAACAAAACATCCGTGTTGATGTTCCTTCAAGATTTACCGTAGGAATTTCAACAGAAGCCGGTGTGATGCAAAACGCAGCGGAACGCTTACTTGGACTAAAGCTTGCTGAGATAGAAGAGTTAGCCAAAGACATTATTTTTGGACAGTTACGTCTTGTTGTTGCAACAATGGATATTGAAGAAATCAATACGGACCGTGACAAATTCTTAGATGCTGTATCACGCAACGTAGAGTCTGAATTGAAAAAAATTGGATTGCGTTTGATTAACGTGAACGTGACCGATATTATGGACGAATCAGGATACATTGAAGCCTTAGGAAAAGAAGCAGCAGCCAAAGCGATTAATGATGCGAAAAAATCAGTGGCTGAAAAAGACCGTGATGGATCTATCGGTCAGGCAGAAGCACAACGTGACGAACGTATTCGTGTATCGGCAGCTAACTCAGTGGCTATCGAAGGTGAAAACCAGGCACGTGTAACGATTGCGAACTCTGATTCTGAAAAACGTCAAAGAGAAGCCGAAGCTTTAAGAACAGCAACTGCATCAGAAAAAGTTCAAGCGGCACTAGCCTTAAAAGAAGCTTATGAATCAGAACGCGAAGCGGAAATAGCACGTGCGCAAAAAGAAAAGGCAACAAAAGAAGCAGATATTATCGTACTTGCTGAAGTTGATAAACGTCGCCTTGAAATCGAAGCCGAAGCCGAAGCTGAACAAGCTAGACGCCTTGCAAAAGGTGAAGCAGACGCAATCTATGCAAAAATGGAAGCACAAGCTAGAGGTACGTTTGAAGTCCTTAGTAAGCAAGCGGATGGTTTTAGAGCCATGGTTGAGGCTGCTGGTGGTTCAGACGATGCAATTCGATTGCTTATCGCAGATAAGATGGAAGATCTTGTTAAAGTACAAGTGGAAGCAATCAAAAACATTAAGATTGATAAAGTTACCGTTTGGGATTCAATGAATGGTGAAAACGGAAAGCCGGCAACGGCAAACTTTTTGTCGGGATTAATGAAGTCGATTCCACCAATGAACGAAATGTTTGATATGGCCGGAATGGAGCTACCATCCTATCTTGGTAAGAATAAAGAAGTTATGGAAGCAAAAGCTGTTGCTGAAAAAGCGGCGATAGAAAAAGCTATTGATGAAGAATAAGAAGACTATATGTGTTCTATAAGGTGCAAGCCATCTCGTTTGAGATGGCTTTGCCCATGTGCAAATAGGAAGGAAATAGTATGTACGTATTCGTATCTGAAGATATTACACAACAACTTTTACATCAACTCGAAGAAAAATTCGAATGCATCACAATCGAAAAAGATGCACGGCTTTATCCATCCATTGCAAGCCATCCGGACATTCGAATCCTTCCGATTGAGCAACAATTATTTATCGATTCATTGACGTTTAAGCAATTAAAGCTTTATCAGAAGCTCAAGGAGCATGAACTTCATTGTGTCACAGTTGTTGATGTTCCACTTACAGATCGCTATCCGGCAACTGTTTTTTTGAATGGGGCCTATAAAGAAGGTGTGTTTGTACATCATAGAGATTATACCCATCCCCTTGTACGTACCTATCTAGAAGAACAAAGGATTCAATATCTTCATACGAATCAAGGTTATGCCAGGTGTTGTCTGCTGCAATTAGACCAAAAGCATGCCATTACTTCAGATGAAGGCATGGCTAGGCGGTTAGAGCAAGAGGGGATTGAGGTGTTAACAATCAGGCAGGGACATATTCACTTAGAAGGACAAGATTATGGGTTTATCGGAGGTGCTAGTGGCGTTGTGGGGCGTACCGTGTATTTTAACGGCGACTTGAAACAGCATCCTGATTATCATATAATAGAGGCGTTTATTAAAAAACAAAGAATGAAGATTATTGATTGTCCCGGCATAAGGCTCACCGATATTGGATCAATTCTTTTTTGGGAAGGATGCACGCATGATAACAAATAAAAAACGAACGATGAATATACCGATTTTCATACCGCACTTAGGATGTCCCAATGATTGTGTGTTTTGCAATCAACGTCACATCAGCGGAGAACATCATAATGTATGCGATGAACAACAACTACGACAAAAAATCGAAGCCTACCTAAGAACAGGTGGTGATCATGAGGACATAGAGATTGCTTTTTTTGGAGGTAGCTTTACAGGGATTGATCCAAAAGTACAAAAGTTTTATTTAGAGATTGCCACGGAATATGTCAAACAATATGGATTAAAAGGCATACGTATGTCAACACGACCGGATTATATCTCTGAGGAGATACTCGGTTTTCTAAAAGCTTATCCAGTAAGTGCTATTGAACTTGGAGTACAATCCTTAGAACCCAAAGTCCTTGAACTATCGAAAAGAAATCATACGGTTGAGGATGTATATCAAGCGGTTCGATTGATTCGTGAAACCAATATTGAACTAGGACTGCAAGTCATGTTAGGGCTTCCGGGCGATAGCAAGGATAGCTTTGAGGCGACTATTGAACGCCTAATTCAAATACAACCCAAGACTTTACGAATATATCCGACATTGGTGATTACACATACAGAACTGGAAAATCTATATATGCAAGGGAAGTATCAGCCGCTCCTGGTCGAAGAAGCGGTGAGCATGGTAGCCCAAGTGTTGCCGAAAATTCTTGAGGCAGATATTGATATAATTCGTATTGGGCTACAAGCCAATGAAGAACTTAATGCAGGTGCTTTTGTGGCAGGCCCCTACCATCCGGCTTTTGGTGAGTTAGTAATGGATGCTTGTGCCTATGAAGTATTTGTTCATATTGTTAAGACGTATCATGAAAGAATTAGACTATTGGATTCGCCTTTGCTCATTGGAGCTAATCAGGCAATTGTTCAAAGGTTGATTGGACACAAGAAGGTGAACAAGGAAAAAATCGAAAAGTTTTTAAGAGAGTATGTGGGAAAAGCATACCGTCTTCAAGTGAGACCTGAGCTTAATGCGATGGAGATTACCCTGGGTGATGTACAAAAAGAGTGGGTGGCAACGTTTAACCGCATTGGTTTTTAATAAAAAAATAATAGATAGGGATAAATCTATGTGGTATCATATTAGATAAACATAAGCATTAATTTATATAGAAATCACATAATGACATAAAGAAGGGATTATCATGATTAATCAATTAAATCAAAAGTATGAAGTGCGAAGGGAAGAAGTTGAGCAACAACTAATTACCCTACAAAATCAAAGCAAAAAAAGGAATGATGCTATTGCGTTATATATTCAAAAAAGTACAGAATTAGTTTTACGTAGTATAGCATTTGAAAAAGAGTGGTCAATATCTTTTTATGACACACATACTCTGGAGCAGCTAAAGGCCATAAACCAAGAGCAAAATGAAGAATTATTGCCAAAGAACTATGTGACAAGCTATGCTAATCCAGATGTATGCCGTGATATATTTGGCGAAGACTTGGGTAAAGTCCTTACTTATCTTTATCAAAAAATGCGTTTGACCATACCTTATGCATATGAGCACCGTGCGGTGTCGATTATGTGGACGGCAGAAGTCTTTGTTGCAATAGCAAAAAAACTCTTAGATGAACCGACGACTTCAGTTGATGAATTGGTATGCATAATAAAAACACATGCAATGAAAGACATTGAAGACAAATTACGCTTAAATACATATCGTGCATTTGATCCAAACTTTGATGTATATAGTCAGATGGTGTGCCAATCAACCTTTGCCGATGAAAAATACCTCTATAAATATGGAATGTATATCGGTGACAATGAATACGGATTATTTGAATATTTCAAAAAATCGGATGAGGCTACACTGCAAAAAATGGCAGATACTTTTACAGAGGCTTTTATTCGTGGCTATGAGCGAAATGAGGTCGACATCAAACATAAAAAAACTGTGCAGATAGCGTATCAACTTGGATTTGAACCTGTTATCGCACGTGCCGTTGATAATTTTAAAGCCTATGGTTTAGAACCAATCGTTCGATATGATTTAGAAGGGTCTTTGCGACCAAGGTTAATCAATACACTTGCTAATCCGCAAAACTATATTGATCATCGCTTTGACGAGGCGCTTTTTGTAGATGCATCCTACTATGAGGGGCTTATGGCACATCAAAAAGACATATTCGATGAATTTGAAGCATTGATCAAAGGCTATGCAGGTCCAGCGGTTATGGAAGTCTTTGGGGAAAAACCTTTTGAGCCTGAGATGAAAGAAACGGCGCTTCGCCTGAGTGAAGAACAACAGGCGTTAAAGCAAAAATTTACGAGTGATTATCAGACGTTATTTAACCAATACCTTCCAAGTAGTGAATGGAGTTTTACTATTAACGCCTACCCACTACCAAGTATCGGTGAACAATTTGAAGCTATTTTTGATGAGACGATTGAAGTGAACACATTGGATGAAGCTATGTACATGGAGATTCAACAAACCATCATAGAAGCACTGGATATGGGAGAATCGGTACGGGTGACAGGACGTAACGATAACCGTACTCAATTGGTTATTCAACTGAATGCGTTAGACGATGTGACAAAGCAAACGAACTTCAATAACTGTACGGCAGATGTTAATGTCCCTGTAGGTGAAGTGTTTACATCGCCAAAACTTGAAGGAACCCATGGTACATTACATGTCAAAGAAGTATACCTTAATGGATTAAAGTATAAAGACCTTGCAATAGAATTTGTCGATGGAATGATGACCGATTATACATGTAAAAATTATGCTGAAGATGAGAAAAATAGAGAATATATTCGGGCGAATATTACAGAACCGCATAATTTTTTACCATTAGGTGAATTTGCGATTGGAACCAACACCAAAGCATATGCGATGGCACGAAAATATAATATTGAAAAAATCCTCCCGATTTTAATTGGTGAAAAGACTGGACCGCATTTTGCTGTTGGGGATACGTGCTATAAGCAAAGTGAAGATGTTCCGGTGAAAAATCCGGATGGTAGAGAAATCGTTGCCAGAGATAACTCGATTTCTTGTTTGCGTAAGACGGATCGAGAAAAAGCATATTTTTATCGACATACGGATATTACTATTCCTTATGACGAATTGGATACGATTGTCGTTATAACACATGATAAGAAAGAGATACCAATCATTCAACAAGGACGATTTGTTCTTGAAGGAACAGCCAAACTTAATGATCCACTGGATGAAATCGAGGTGTAGCTATGGAAAAACGACTCATAGATTATGATGATTTAAGCCGAAAAGATAAGATTGATCATATTTGGGAGTATTATAAGCTGCATATCATTGGTGGAATTATTGGAGCGATGATGCTGTTTTGGGTATTGAATCATTATATTTTCAATCCACCAGCAGATATTGTTTTTGACCTTAGTATATTTACATATGCTATGGATACAGAAAAAAGTGATGCATTGACAGATGAGCTAAGTGCACTTGTGAGTGATGACTTAAAGCGTGAAGTCGCAGCCATTGAATCGTTTAATATTGAAGAAGGTATTGATTATAATGTGCAGATGGCCAATGTAACAAAAATTATGGGGAAAAGCACGTTAGGAGACTTTGATATTTTAGTTTTTGTCGGAGAAAATTATTCAAGATATTTAGATCAAGGAATGATGAAACCGCTGGATGATTATATCGAGAAGGGGCTAATTACCTTGCTAGAAGATAATTACTATACCGCCAAAGAACTTGGGGCAACGACCGAAGAGATAAAAAGTGATAGCATATACTTAGTCGATGTTACAGAACTTCCAATGTTCGAAGGTATGTTGCCGGAAGGAGAAACCTATTATATGGGCATCTTCTCCAATCAAGACAATGAAGAAAACATTGCCAAAGTATTACAATATATGTTTGAATAAAGTGCATATGCGCTTTGAATCTGTCTGATTTTTACAATGCAGTAATGTGAAAATAGTGTTATGATATATATAGTCTTATTGGAGGTGAGAAAATAATATGGAATATTCTTGGATTGAAAAATACTGTAGTGAAAAACAGGGTGCAATATTAGAATATAAACAAGAGTGGCAGGCAACAAAGTGCATGGTCGGTAATAAAATGTTTGCATTACAGGGAAAAGATAAAACAGATAGACCGATTATTACGCTAAAGCTCTTACCAGAAGATGGATACTTTCTCAGAGAGCAGTATGAGGACATAACGCCAGGGTACTATATGAATAAAGAACATTGGAATTCGGTGTATCTTGATGGTTCGGTTGCATCAGAAATTATAAAAGATATGATTGATAAATCCTATCAGCTTATTTTTGATGCGTTACCTAAAAAAACTAAAAAAGAGATTCTTGGCTAAATGTATGTTCGCAATAATATTTTTGAACTTGCATGTTAAGACGTTAGGCGGATAGCTATGGCTATCCGCTTTTTGCTACCCTTGAGTTTTTTATAGACAAAAATGCAATTGTCAACAAGTCCAATAAGTCGGAAGATATAAGCTTTTAACAGATAGATACCGAATGATTTTGTCAAAAAGACGATTAATGTTCGGAAAAACTATTGACTTCGTGCCTAAATCCTTGTAAAATAACCATAAAAGACGTCTGACAAACACAGTGAGGTTTATTATGAATGTTTTAGCAAAGAAAATCGGTATTATCGGTGGTGGACAGCTTGGAAAGATGATGATTCTTGATGCAAAACGTCTGGGGTTTTATTGTATAACCCTTGACCCAAGTTTGGACTGTCCGTCCCACGCGATTTCAGATGAACACATACAGGCAGCTTTTGATGATCGTGATGCGATTCGTCAACTTGCCGAGCGTTCAGATGTAGTCACTTATGAGTTTGAACACATTGACGCTAAGTTTCTTAATATTCTTGAAGATGAAGGTTACAATATATATCCTTCGCCAAAGTCACTTCTATTAATCCAAGATAAACTCCTACAAAAAAATACCTTAAGCGCAGCCGGAATATTGGTTCCGGACTATATGAATATTGAATCGTTTAAAGAACTTGAAGAGGCGATGAATATCTATGGTGGTCAAGCGATGTTAAAAGCTCGATGTGGCGGATATGATGGAAAAGGCAATGCACTGATTGAATCAAAAGATATGCTAAAAACAGCCTATGACCAACTAGGAGCAGGGAGGATTCCCTTAATGGTCGAACGGTTGGTTTCCTTTGAAAAGGAAGTATCGGTATTAGCATGTAGAGGTATCGAAGGTGAGATTGTTATTTATCCGGTGGGAGAAAACCATCATAAGAATAGCATATTGGATGAGACACTTGTTCCGGCAAAAATTGAAGAACATGCCTATCAAGATGCTCTTGATATTGCCAAAAAAGTAATGGATGTTTTTCATGGCGTAGGTATGTTTTGTATTGAACTTTTTGTAACAAAAGAAGGGCAAGTACTAGTCAATGAAGTGGCTCCACGACCACATAACTCAGGTCACTATACGATTGAAGGGTGTGTGACATCACAGTTTGAGCAGCATATTCGAGCCATTACAGGATTACCCTTTGGCAGTAGTAAGTTACGGGAGCCAACAGTGATGAAGAACTTGCTGGGGGAAGAAAAAACTTATGGCAATACAGTCGTTAGCGGACTGGTACAAGCTTATCAAGATGACGATGTAAAGGTGCATATCTATGGAAAAAAAACGTCGTCACCCTATAGAAAGATGGGGCATATCACCGTGTGTTGTGATGATGTCGATACAGCATTGATGAAGGCAAGAACAGCATATAATGCGATAAATATAAAGGTAGTGTAAAGTAGCCTA
>DGAD01000038.1 GCA_002382805.1 Clostridiales bacterium UBA4039 | reverse complement strand
TGTCAGACTTGACACTACCAAAGTCAATAGGAGGGTAAAAAAATGTCAAATTGACAAAATAGAGCAAACCACGTATAATTATGTTGTAAGATTTTAATATGAAGAAAGGTAAGGTACTTGTCGATATGAAGTTATAATTCACTCCGTAGATAATAATATATTACATTATAAGAGTGGATGGTATTTTCATAGACTAAAGTGGCTTACGTATAGTATATATATGTGTATTTTTGTTATGTCATTATACAATAATACTGTCCTCTCTATGAATAGGGAGGTTTTTTTATGGTCTTAATTGAAGCTAAAGGAATAAAAAAGTTTTTTGGAGAACGACGCATTTTAGAATTTGAGCAACTTAAAATAGAGCATAGTGATCGCATTGGAATTGTAGGAGAAAATGGCGTTGGTAAGTCAACGCTGATTAAGATACTTAGTCAAAAAATTCAGGCCGATGAAGGATATGTCAATACGAAGGGAAAAGTAGGGTATATCTCCCAATTTGAAGGTCCTTCGAGCCAACATATCAGTTATGAAATGGCTTCAAAGTTTAATGTGGCAGCGGATTGGGAGGCGTCCATGAGTGGCGGAGAAAAAACCAAGTTTAAAATTGCGGCAGCTCTAGATGCGTCCAATACGATTATTCTTGCAGATGAGCCGACGAGTAATATGGACTTAGCCAGTATTGCAACGATGGAATATTTTTTTGCAACGTATGAGGGTGCATTGGTAATAATTTCTCATGATAGAACATTGCTGGATCGGCTATGCAACCAAATTATTGAGATTGAAGATGGTCAAATTATACAGTATAATGGAAACTACACTGCATATAGAGAACAAAAAGAGCACCAACGTCAATACAAAGCCTTTGAATATCAAAAATATATAGATGAAAAAAAACGTCTTGAACGTGTTGTTGATCAAACGAAGGCAAAAGCAAAAAAAGTTCGAAGTGCACCTAAACGTATGGGGAACTCCGAAGCTAGGCTGCATAAAATGGGGGGACAAAAAGCTAAAGCAAATTTGAGCAAAGCAGCTAAAAATGTGCGCACTCGCATTGAGCATTTAGAAAAAAAAGAAAAGCCACAAGAACAAAAGAAAATCAAGTTAGACATCATAGAGACAAGCCGTTCCTATAGTAAAATCTTGATTGAAGGAAATGGGATTCATAAAGCCTTTGGAGAAAAAATGATTTTTCGGGATGCGAATTTTCGGATTGAAAATGGAGAAAAGGTTGCACTTTTAGGGTCTAACGGGAGTGGTAAAAGTACATTAATCAATATGATATTAAACAAAGAAGAAGGGATCTATGTAGCACCAACAGCAAAAATAGGATACTTTAATCAAACGTTAGATATACTTGAGACAGATAAGACCATTCTTGAAAATGTGATGCAATCAAGTGTGTATCCTGAAAATATTGTTCGACTCTTTTTAGCGCGGTTATTATTTAGAGGAGATAGTGTATATAAGCCTGTACAGACTCTAAGTGGAGGCGAGCGAGTAAAGGTATCTTTTGCAAAGATATTGCTCGATGATTTTAATATGCTTATTCTTGATGAACCGACAAATTATCTGGATATCTCGAGCTTAGAAGTTATTGAAGAGGCCATTGCGGATTTTGATCGAACGGTATTATTGGTATCCCATGACCGTCAATTTGTAGATACGATCGCAACGGCTCGATTAACAATTCAACAACATCAAATTGTAAAAGAATAAATTAAAACAAGAATAAATATAAGAAAGGAAAGATGTAGTGATGGAAAAAATGAAAATACTCAAAGTGTTATTTTTATTGTTAACATTATTTTTCTTGACTGGATGCGCGTCCCAGGATACACCGGACGAAACCTTGGAAGATACAAATAATCAGCAAGCCAAGTACCAAAAAATATCTCCAGAAGCGGCTAAGGAGATGATCAACGATCAAAGCATTGTTCTTGATGTTCGGACACAAGAAGAGTATGATATGGGGCATATTGAAGGTGCAACACTTGTACCGGTGGATTCGATTTTGGCAGATCAGTTGGATAAACTTCCAGATAAAGATCAAGTCGTCTTAGTCTATTGCCGAAGTGGAAACCGTAGTGAAATTGCATCAAAACATCTTGTAGAAAAAGGATATACACAAGTATATGATTTTGGCGGAATCAATGATTGGACATATGAAATAGTCAAGTAGGCGACTTAGTCGCCTACTTTTTTTAGTTGAGAATATCAGAATATTAATATTATTAATAACAAATTAAAAATAATTAATTAATAGATTAAATATATCAAGTGTTATATTGACAAAATAATTATAAAGGGTTATGATGATTTATATAACAATCAGTTGATTAAGAAAAATGATGGAGGTGGCAAGATGCAATATAATGCTCCGGGAAAATGTCCAGTTTGTGGAGAACGCTTAACGATTACAAAGCTAAGTTGCCAAAAATGTCATACGAATATTGAAGGCCAATTTAATCCATGTGAATTTTGCAGTTTACCAAAAGAGGACTTACATTTTTTAAAAACATTTATTAAGTGTAAAGGTAGTATTAAAGAAGTTGAAAGGGAAATGGGCATTAGTTACCCGACCGTAAAAGGGAAGTTGAATAATTTGATTGAAGCCTTAGGGTTTCATGTAGAAGAAGAAGTAGACGCTCAAGAGCAAGCACTTGAGCGAGAGCATATCTTAAGTGAACTAGAACAAGGCAAAATCAATGCGGCACAGGCAACACAAAGATTGAATGCGTTAAAGAGTTAGGAGGATGACTAAGGATGAATAACAAAGAACGTATTTTAAAAATGATTGAAGAGGGAAAACTTACGGCGGCGGAAGGCTTGGATTTAATTGAAGCATTAGGCGAAACCCAAGAAAAAAAATCCTCTTATCGTCATAAGCAGGAGGAAACAGCGGACACATCTGTTCGTAAAAGTGGGTTCACAAAATTAAAAATTCGTGTCGTAGTTGAAAAAGAAGAAATCAACATTAATGTGAACATTCCATTAAGTCTTGTAAAAATGCTGAGTAGTGTAGCTGGAGACTTCGATAAACTTATTCCACAAGAGGCAAAAGATACCATGAAGAACAATGGAATTGATTTGAATGGTTTGGATTTTGCAAAGATCATTGAATCCATTGAAAAGGGGATTTTGGAGAATCCTGATATTGTGAATATAGATATACAAGATCAAGAGGTTGGGTTAGTACAAATTCGAATTTATGTTGATTAATAAATAAAGTAGTTAAAAGTAGTTAAAAAAATTCACAGAAAAACTGTTGCATAGGATTAATATGCAGCAGTTTTTTTGATTTTTAAGGATGCGTCATATTTGTGCCATATTTTCTAGAGATAATAAAGTGTAATCATTGTGATAAAAAGGAGTGAGATGATGAAAAAGATTGGAAAACGATGGAAAGCGTTTCTTGATAAAATTGCAGATCAAAATAAGTCCACGTATGGTGAGGGCAAACTGCATTGTTGTGAACTAAAAAAAGTGACCGAAGATAAAAAACATCAATCAAAAATTCATTAATGTAATTAAAAAAACTTGACGTGAAGGCGTTAGTCCTTTATAATTGCGAATGAAAATTATTATCAATACCACAATATAATGGAGGAAAAATGAAAAAATTTGTTTTTGCAATTTTTGTTTTAGTAGCGAGTATTGGTTTGGCTGGATGTAGCCAAGATACAGGCGATATGGTTAATATTTATACCGATAGACATTATGATACGGATCAGGCGCTTTATGATAAATTCACTGAAGAAACGGGCATTACAGTTAATGTACTTAAAGCGGGATCCGATGAGCTTTTGGAGAAACTAGAAAATGAAGGTAAAGACACGCAAGCAGATCTTTTGATAACTTCAGATGTAGGGCGTCTATATCGTGCAGGTACAAGAGGGTTAACACAACCTTTTGTATCATCCGTCGTTGAAGAAAATGTACCTAAGCATCTTCGAGCAACAGACAATATGTGGACTGCGCTTACGGTTCGAGCTAGAATCATAGCTTATTCTCTTGAACGTGTTAAACCTCAAGAATTATCTACTTATGAAGCACTGACAGATCCGGAATGGGAAGGACGTGTTCTTGTAAGATCATCTGGGAATATATATAATCAGTCCCTGTTGGCTTCGTTTATTGCGCTTAATGGCGAAGAGGCATCAAAAACTTGGGCACAAGGTATTGTTAAGAATATGGCTCGTTCTCCAGAAGGAAATGATAGAGATCAAATGAAAGCAGTGGTTGCTGGTGATGGCGATGTGGCTATTGTGAATACATATTATGTAGGAAAGCTATTAAACTCTTCAGATAAATATGAAGTTGAAGTGGGTGAAAAAATCGGTGTGTTCTTCCCAAATCAAGAAACGAACGGCACCCACATTAATATAAGTGGTGCGGCACTGACCCAACATGCTAAACATAAAGAGGCTGCCATTGCACTACTTGAATTCTTAACAGGTGAAAAGGCACAATCCGATTATGCAAATGCAAACTATGAATATCCGGTCAATCCATCAGTTGAACCGTCAGAATTACTTCAAAGCTTTGGAGATTTTGACATTCAAGAGATTGACTTATCATTGTTAGGTGAATACAATGAAGAAGCAGTTAAGATATTTAATGAAATAGGGTGGCAATAATTGTTTATAAAATTAAAAGATAGGGGACTTAGTCCCCTTTTTATCATTGTCAGCATTATTATTGCTTGTATTGTGTTGCCCTCGGTGTTTATCTTTGTTCGATTAATTCACCCGCCGACACAAGCGTGGCAGCATATTAAAGAGTTTGTGCTGATGGATTATATTAAAAACTCATTGATTCTAGTGCTTGGAACCAGCGTTGTTGCGGGTATACTTGGGGTGTTCTTTGCTTGGTCCGTCTCAAGATATAGCTGGCGCTGGAATGGTGTTTTAGAGATTTTACTATTTTTACCCATGGCGATACCGCCCTATATTGCAGGCTATGTATATGGAGGTATCTTTACCCCTTTTGGAACTTTGGACCGAATCTTAGACCGATTAAATATAATACCGATTCGAATTGACATTCTCTCAATGGGTGGAGCTATTTTTGTTTTCGGCATCTTTCTAATGCCATATGTGATGCTTGTAACCAAAGGTTTCTTTGAGCGTATGCCAAAAAATATTGAAGAGTCTTCATTGCTACTTGGCAAGACACCAACACAAACTTTTTTTCGAGTTATATTACCTATGGCAAGAGGTGCACTTGTGGGAGGTCTTGTTTTGGTTATGCTGGAGGTGCTTAATGATTTTGGTTTGGTTGAATATTTTGGTATCAAAACGTTTAGTACAGCGATTTATACGACATGGTTCGGGTTATCCGATGTGGATAGTGCAATTCGATTAGCAGCCAGTTTAATGAGCCTTGTTATCATTATATTATTAATCGAACAATTTTTTAGGGGACGGGGGAAGTTGAGTCAGCCAAGAGCTGTCGCCGACCGAGGTAAAAAAAGAAAGGCGAGTCGAGGATATACACTAATTTTTTATGGTGTGACAAGTTTATATATAGCGGTTGCTGTCGTGATTCCTATGCTTCAGCTACTATGGTGGAGTCTGATTGCTAAACAGACCTCGGTCATGCGTCGTTTTGCTTCTATTATGACGAATACGTTATTCGTGGGGGTTTTGGTAACTGTTTTTGTTATTATCAGCGGTATATTGATTGGAAATTTACATCGTCTGAAGCCAGGATTCTTATCAAAAATATATTCTCGGATTGTTATTTTGGGGTATTCCATTCCGGCGTCGATTATTGCCATTGCTGTTTTTGTCTCCTTTGTCGCACTTGATCGGAGCTTGGCAGGCATATATAATACTCTAGGCCTAAAAAGTCTTTTTCTTTCAGGAAGTGTTATAGTCCTCGTTTTCGCATTGACGATTCGATTTATGGCCATTGGATATAACAATATTGAATCTGGATTTAGTAAAATGGGAAAAAACTATTATGAAGCGAGTAAACTTCTTGGTCGAGGAGAATGGCAAACCTTCTATTATGTCGATTATCCTATGTTAAAACCTGCATTTGTCAGTGCTGCCATTCTAACATTTGTAGATGTAATCAAGGAGTTGCCATTGACATTGATTTTACGACCATTTAATTTTGATACATTGGCAACTAGAGTATTTACCTATGCAGGAGATGAGATGATTCATGAAGCCAGCGTCTACTCGTTGCTGATTGTTGGAGTCAGCATGATTGCCCTAATTATTTTGATGCGAATAAAGAATGGAGTCAAGCATGATTAAATTAGAAAATATATGTTTTAAATATGACAATGCAAAAGAAGATACGTTAAAAAGTGTTGACTTATCGATGAATGATGGGGATATCTTGGCTGTGGTAGGTCCTAGTGGGGGAGGCAAGTCAACATTGTTGCGTATTATAGCGGGACTTGAAAAACCACAAAAAGGTGCCATGTATCTTGGAGAACGCAAGATTATTGGAGAGCATACATTTGTTGTTCCGGAAAAACGCGGGATTGGAATGGTTTTTCAAGATTATGCTCTATTTCCGCACATGACAGTTTATAAAAATATTGAATATGGAATGTTTAAGATGACGAAAGTTCAAAAAAGACAGCGGGTAAAAGAAATGTTGGCCCTTGTCAATTTAGAAGAGATGGAAAACCGTTATCCTTTTGAGCTCAGTGGTGGTCAACAGCAACGTATTGCATTAGCAAGAGCACTAGCCCCTAGACCTGAGATTCTCTTACTGGACGAACCGTTTAGCAACTTAGATACCCACTTACTGCAAAAAATTCGTGATGAACTTTTTGAGATTATCGCTGAGGTTGGGATAACAACGATTATGGTTACCCACAATCCTGAAGATGCTAGAGAAAAAGCGAACCGTATTGTACGCATTGAAAAAGGGGTAGCAAAAGAGATTGCAGAAAAAGAACTTTGGATATAACATATTAAATCCTGTATAATATAAGTATCAACTTGTCGTAGGTGAATGCATGAGTTAAGAAAGTAGGGGTGTCATGTTTCGAATATTAGTGGTTGAAGATGAAGCAGATATTAGTTCTATTGTGATGAAATATATTGAAAAAAATGGGTATGAAGGCCGTTTAGCAGAAAATGGTTTTGAAGCCCTTGAACTTTTTTCAGAAGAACAGTTTCATCTCGTAGTCCTTGATATTATGATGCCTGGAATTGATGGGTTTGAAGTCCTTGCAAGAATACGTGAAATCTCAGAGGTGCCTGTTATTATGTTGACGGCAAAGCAAGAAGAAGTCGATCGGATCAAAGGGTTTGAAGAGGGAGCCGATGATTATGTGGTTAAGCCCTTTAGTCCGCGTGAACTGATGAGTCGGATTAAAGTGTTCTTAAAACGAATCTATAATGATAACGATGAACTCGTCTTGTCTTATGAGGACTTAAAGCTTTACACATCGTCTATGAAACTTTATCGTGGGAAAGAAGAGATTGAATTGACGTCAACGGAGTTTAAGTTGCTTTTTGTCATGATGCGTAATATGAATCAGGTGCTTACACGAGAGCAAATTATCGAGTCAGCTTTTGGTATGGATTATGAAGGTTTTGACCGCAGTATTGATACCTATATTAAGCGAATTCGACAAAAGATTGAGCCGAATCCAAAGCAACCGTTATATCTAAAGACCAAATATGGGTCGGGATATGTATTTGGAGGTGGAAACCAATGAGTTTACGAAAGTTGTGGTTGATTATCTTAGTCATTGTATCGGTAGTTTCTGTTGCTATTAATACATGGATTTTTGCTTACCTTACAGATCGCTATTTTTCAGATTATCTAAATGAAAGTTATGATTTACATGTTAATCAGATATTAGACTATACTCAGGCTGCGTTAAAAGCGGATATTCCTTATGAATATATGCTTATTGAATTGGAGTCGCATCTAAATGATCCAATCATCGCCCTGAAGCTTTATGATGCAGAGGGAAACCATTTGCTTGAAGTAAGTAGTGATTACTATCTAAATCCGCAAATGGGTGAGGGAATGATGGGAAGGCACATGATGGGGCAGATGTGGACGCCATCTTCAGAAGAAGTTCATCAATATGAGATCATTGTTGATGGAAAAAAAGCTGGGATTATGAATATCACCTCCCATAGCCTGGCAGAAAACTCTTTTGTAGCAAGACGATTTAAAGATGCATTGTTCTCCAACAGTTTGATTGCCGTGGCGATAACCGTAGGTATCGCCACACTTGTTGGGATTGTGGTTAGTCAAATGATGAGTCGATCAATGCACGATACGGAGGAACTGGCCAACAATATTCAATTAGGGCAAAGTGTTCAGATGAAATCTTCAGGTATTCATGAAATCAATGGTATCCGTGAAAGCCTGATGGAATTAAATGCACGGTTAAAGTTAAAACAAAAAACGAGAAAAACCCTTATCGATCAGCTGATTCATCAGACAAGAACCCCTTTAACCATATTACAATCGCACATTGAGGCTATTGAAGATGGGGTTGTAAAAATTGATAAAAAGGAAATACAAACCTTTAAAAATCAAATCAGTGATATTACATCAATTATTTCGAATATGAGTTCACTTATTGGTGCGAGTAAGGATACAGATGAAATAAAAATTGAGGCTTTTGAAGTGAGTACATTGTTAAGACAAATGAAGCAAGGATTGATTGCCCAGTTTATGAAGAAGAATATTGAATTAAATATTCTATCAACACAAGAGATTACACTAAAAACAGATAAATATAAATTGAGTCAATCCATTTATAATATATTGGTCAATGCGTATAAATATACCCAAGCACAGGGACGCGTCAATATATCTTATGAACTTGAGCATGACCGACTCTTGCTGCGCATTCAAGACACAGGTATGGGAATTATGCAGGAAGATTTTGATAAGATTTTTTCTGCATATTATCGAAGCGCAGGTGTTGCGGATATTAAAGGTGATGGTATAGGTCTATATATTGTTCGTGAAAACATTCAAAGTATAAAAGGGCGTGTCTTTGTAGAGTCGGTCATTGGAGAAGGCAGCACATTTACAATTGATATACCGATTAATCCCACTTTTTAAATTTGAAAAAAAGAAGCATACTTAAGGTGATAATCACACAAATAGCGACAAACATATAAAATCCGGTTGGAGAATTTAGCCATGGCATATGCGAAAAATTCATTCCAAAGACACCGGCAAGAAAAGACAGAGGAATAAATATTGCAGAGAAAATAGTAAGGGTCATCATGGTTTTATTCATATCATTACTTGCATTAGCCATCTGCATTTCATGTAAGCTGTTGGTCATCTCCTTGTAGGCATTTAGTGCATCAGATATTTGATGAAGATGATCAAGCAGGTCACGGTAGTAAGGGAGCATGTCCTTTGGGATATGCTCTTTGTTGACGAGGGCAGTTATGGAGTCGCGAATAGGTGTTACAGAATTAATCAAATGCAGTAATTCTTTGCGTAGTGTATAAATATGTGCACGACTTTTGGGGTCGCTATCAAAAATTTTAAGCTCAATGTCCTTAATATCTGAAGCTAGACGGTTTAAGATGCCAAAGTACTGATCTACAAGGGCATCTATTAAAGCATAGTACAAAAACTCGCTTCCAAGTTCACGAACCTTTCCATAGTCTTTTTCTATTCGGGCACGTATATTGTCAAAGACATCCCCTGGAGTTTCTTGAAAGGTAAGAATAATATTGTCATAATGTACGATAGCGAGGTGTTCATGAATAATCTCAGTACTTTTTAGGTACATCATTTTAAAGATTGAAAATAAATAGGTCTCATTGGTTTCGATTTTGCTCCATTGGGAGACATGGACAATGTCTTCTAGGTCCATTTGATGAAGCTGAAACTCTTTGCCGATGTCTTCGATTAATTGAATGTTATGCAGTCCAACGATATTAAACCAATACACTGTATCCGTCTTAAAGGGACCATGGATGGTTGATACGTTGCTTTTTGTGTGGTTTTTTTTGTTATATTCAATGCATTCAATGTGGATATTGACATCATGGTGTTGACCGCTATAGGATAAAGTCCCGGGAGGCTCATTGTTTGCATTTTTTTTGCCATGTAAAAAGTTGAGTGAATCATTAATAATCATAACATACTCCTTTGGTGTAATTATTCGTCTATTTTCAATATACACTGAATACAATAATCTTGCAATGCAATGGCTAAAATGATACTATTAAATAAAAAAAAGAGAAAATATGGAGGTAATAAGATGAAAATGAATGTGTCAAAACAAGACTTCACTGTACCTGTCATAACGTCGATTTTTTACTTGGTTATGGTTGCCATGAATGCATTAGCAAATATATTGCCGTTTAACGGACAAACCACAGGGGAGATTTCGGATGCATATGCAAATCTGTTTGCACCAGCGGGAATTACATTTTCCATCTGGGGTGTCATCTACATTTTATTGGGCCTTTATTGTATTTATCAGGTCTTTATGGCAAGACGCAGCGAATCATATGCACGATTAAAAATACAACGCATTAATGTTTTATTTATTGTGACGTCGATTGCTAACACTTTGTGGATTATTGCATGGCATAATGAATGGATGGTGGTGTCTTTGGCACTTATCATTATCATTTTGGTTGGACTCATTATGATAAAGCGTCAAACAGCCAGGTATATTCGTGGAACAAAGCACCAATGGTTTATTGATGTCCCTTTTTCAGTTTATTTTGGATGGATTACCATTGCAACCATTGCAAATGTTGTGGTTGTTTTAGTAGGTATCGGATGGGAAGGATTCGGATTATCTGATAGTTTTTGGATGATTGTTGTATCTATAATCGGAGTGCTAATTGGCGGATGGACCATGACAAAATATAGAGATGTCTTTTATGGCTTGGTCATTTTGTGGGCCTATGTTGGTATTTTAATTAAGCATACATCGGCGACTGGTTTTTCAGGACAGTATCCGGCGATTATTGTAACGATTAGTTTTTGTATTGTTGCACTGGTTGCCCTTCTTGGCAATATTTTCCGTTTGACTCTTTTTGGAAAACGTGATGATACCAAGAAAAAAATGGAGCCAAAGAAGATGCAAAATAATGTGAAAACGAAGCAAGAAAAACGAAAGAAACTGAGTGAACATGATGAAGAATAATAAAATATCTATAGGGATTTTGGCGCATGTAGATGCCGGAAAGACGACATTGTCAGAAATACTGCTTTACCTTACTGGAAAAATTCGTAGCTTAGGGCGTGTCGATCACCAAGATGCCTTTTTAGACACCTATGCATTGGAACGATCAAGAGGCATTACAATTTTTTCAAAACAGGCGGTGCTATCAATAGGAGATTTTGATGTAACATTATTAGATACCCCTGGACATATTGATTTTTCTTCGGAAATGGAACGGACACTTCAAGTTCTTGATTATGCAGTTTTGGTCATCAATGGAATGGATGGTGTCCAATCCCATACGTTGACACTTTGGAAACTTCTTGAACGTTACCATGTGCCGACGTTTCTTTTTGTCAATAAAATGGATCAAGTTGGAACGGATAGAGAGAATATTCTTGAGCAGCTGCACACACGTTTAAGCGAAGACTGTATTGACTTTATGCCCAAAAAATCATGGGAGCAACAGTATGAGAGTATGGCCATGAGTGATGAGCAGGCGATGGAAAAATACTTGGAATCTGGAACATTGGCAAGGGAGGACATTCAAGAGCTAATTGTAAAACGTAAAATTTATCCTGTTTTCTTTGGATCAGCGTTAAAAAACATTGATATAGATACGCTATTATCCGGATTAGGAACATATATGCGACCAAAAAAATATCCGGACATTTTTGGTGCGCGTATTTATAAAATCTCAAGAGATGAGCAAGGAAACCGTTTGACACACCTTAAGTTGACAGGGGGAACGTTGCGCGTAAAAGAGATTGTTGAAGATGAAAAGATAGACCAGATACGTATTTATTCTGGGCAACAATATGAGAGTGTTCAAGAAATAAAAGCGGGAAGCATATGTGCAGTAACAGGTTTGATGGGGACTTGGGCAGGAAAGGGACTAGGTTTTGAAGAATATACGTATCGACCGTTTATTGAACCGGTCTTAAATTACCGTATTGAGTTGCCGCAAGGATGCAATGTAGCAAAGATGCTAGAAGATTTAAAAAAGTTAGAAGAAGAAGAACCACATTTAAATATTGTCTGGAATGAAGCGTTGGAAGAAATCCATGCAAAAGTCATGGGGGAAATAGAGATTGAAATACTTCGAAGCATGATTTTGGAACGTTTTGGGGTGGCGGTGGAGTTTAGTACAGGTAATTTAGTCTACAAAGAGACTATTAAACATCCGGTTATAGGAATGGGACACTTTGAACCGCTGCGACATTATGCGGAAGTGCATCTGCTTATGGAACCCAAAGAGCCCGGTAGTGGTATGGAATACGTAACTGAGTGTAGTGAGGATGAACTCGATAGAAATTGGCAACGACTAATTCTGACCCATTTAAAAGAACGTGAACATACGGGTGTCTTAACAGGTGCTCAGATTACCGACATGAAGATTACACTGATTGCTGGTCGAGGACATCTAAAGCATACAGAAGGAGGCGATTTTCGACAGGCTACCTATCGTGCACTTCGTCAAGGTTTAATGCAAGCAGAGAATGTTTTGCTGGAACCTGTGTATACGTTTCGCATGGAATTACCAAAAGAATACTTAGGGCGTGCCTTATCGGATATCGAGCGTATGTATGGGCGCTATGAAGAGCCTGTTTTTGAAGACGACTGGGTTACATTGGAGGGTACAGCTCCGGTTAAGACAATGATGAACTACCAAACAGAGGTATTATCTTATACGAAAGGAGCAGGGCGCTGCTTATTTTCACTGAATGGATATGCGCCTTGTCATAATTCGGATGAAGTCATTCAGGAGAAGGGCTATGATCCGGAAAATGATCCGCTAGAGCGTAGCGGCTCGGTGTTTTGTAAAAAAGGCGCTGGTTTTTATGTTCCATGGGATCAAGTGGAAAAACATATGCACATTGATACAGCTAGATTTTTGGAAACAAAAGAGAACGATGGCTTATTATCTGTGCAAATGCCTTCCGATCAATCATCAACCATGCGGCGGGAGATATCGACCGATGAAGTTGAGCAAATATTAAATCAAACTCATGGAAAGCAAAAACGCTATCAAGAGTCAGATAATGCAAAAGTTGTCTATGGTCAAAAGAAAACATCTGTATCGCAAGGAATGAAGGTTAATAAAAGTAAAAGCAAAGATAAAGATCACTATTTGCTTGTGGATGGATATAATATTATCTTTGCGTGGGATAATTTGAAGGAAACGGCTAAGACCAGTTTGGAAGCAGCACGAATGGAACTATTGGATATTTTATGCAATTACCAAAGTCAAAAAACAGAACGTATCATTGTGGTTTTTGACGCATATCGTGTTGTAAACAATCCGGGAACACAATTAAAATATCACCAGCTTGATGTAGTTTACACCAAGGAAGCAGAGACGGCAGACCAATATATTGAGCGTTTTGTTGAAAAAATACGTCCGGATTATGAAGTGACAGTGGCAACATCCGATGTTTTAGAACAAGTCATTATCATGGGAAAAGGTGCACGACGGCTTTCGGCAGAGCACTTTAGGCAAGAAGTGGAACGTATACATAAGCATATTCATGAACGCATCAGCGGAAAAAGCGAAGGTGTGAATAATAAAATTACATTTGACAAAGAATGATTTTATGTCAACCATTTTTGAGAAT
>DGAD01000039.1 GCA_002382805.1 Clostridiales bacterium UBA4039 | reverse complement strand
TTGGAGTTTCGCAATTACCTAAATGTAAATGTAAATGTTATAGCCATTATACCATTATTTTGTTACAATAAACATATGCTTTTAGGATTAAAAGCAATGAACAATATAAAAAAAGGGGAGTGAATATGGTAGCTTTTTTATATATTTTAGTGATAGGATTGATTATATATGTTGTTATATTAGGAAACAAAGTCCATTGGCTTGAAAAAAAACTGGATGCGATGACACAGAAAAAGACGCTTGAGGCAACGAAACCAGCACAAGTAAATCCTACGCCAGTAAATCCTAGGCCAGTAGCGCCTACAGTTAAATCGCCTACCGTTAAAGCACCTGAACCCAAACGTCAGTATCAAGGGTTAAAAAGAATCGACAAGGTAGAGAAACCACTAAAAATCCAGGTGTCGATGGCTTCGGTTTTAAGTAAAATGGGAATCGGATTGGTGCTTATAGGTATTGGATTTTTATTTAAGTGGGGATATGACCAAGGATTTATCACAGAATTTTTCACCATTGTTTTGGGGATACTCATCGGATGGGGCCTCATTGCTTTTGGACGTATTGCTTTTAACAAAGGACGCCTAGTGGTTAGCCAAATTGTCTATGGCGGAGGAATTGCAACGCTGTATATTACAGTATATGGAGCCTATGGCGCATATCAAATGCTCAATGATTTACTGGCGTTTTTATTTTTGATTCTTGTCAGTCTTATCGCTTTTTTTATTTCGCTGACACACCAAAAATTGTCTCTTTCAGTTACAGCGCTTTTGGGGAGTCTGATTATTCCACTATTGGTAGATGTCCAGTTTATAGGCTTTTTTGGTTTTGGTCTATATGTGATCGCCCTAGCCTTATTGAATGGAATGATTTTTTACTATAAAAGGTGGCGAAGTCTTCAGTTGCTTTCCATTGTTGGAATCTATCTGCTAATATTTATTGTGATTGCACAGGTTCAGTTATCTATGGAACAAAAATTTGAGCTGGGTATTTTATTTTTTATCCTATATATTGTCTTTAATGGACAAGATATACTAATGGCTCTTAAAAAACGTACAAAACAAGACGAACTTTGGATAAGTAGCCTCTTGATTATAACTATTCCCCTATTTACAATTTTTGTGAATAAAAATCTTCTTGAGTGGTCGGTAAAAGGCTGGACGATACTTTTTGGAGTTATAGCGATTGGGTATTTTAGTGGATCCTATGCATATTATAAGAAGAAAGGTGAGGACTTAATCAATAATTCGACACTTGTTTTGATGGCGGTCTTTGCATATTTTGCTATCATTCAATTTTTTGAAGGACAGGTGGAGTGGATGATTCTTCTACTTATGGGACATGTCTTTTTTTACTTTTATCACCGTCAAAAGGCAAACATCTTTCAATGGATCGGACATGGAGTTAGTGGAATTGCATGGATAACTATCCTTGGCAATAGCATTATCCAGTTTGAAGATTTTGCCTATACTTTTGAATATATTGGAACAACCATCCTTATCTATCTATTATTTATTGGACTGCTCTTTTGGCAAGGAACATGGAAAAAGCAAATCTATGGAAGTCTGATTTTCTTTGGCTATGGAACCCTTTTTAATGGGTATTATGCGTATCATGTAGTTCAATACGGATACCGTTTGTTCGGATTTTTAGTGTTAACCTTTTTATTAGGAGCTATTTTGTGGATTTTTAGCCAACGTTATAAGTTATTATTTGCCTATACATTGCCAGCCTATGGGTTTATCCTCTTTTTCATTCGAATAGGCATCTCTTGGGATGTTATAATTACTCAAGAAGTCCATTGGATATATACATTCATGGTGATAGGCAGCGTTATCTTTACAATCGGTTTGTATATGCGCCGACAACAACAAAATGAAGGGTTGCTCTATCAGATTCTAGGCTCGATGATTTTATTATGGAGTGCATATTATGATGTACATGAGATAACTCAAGAATACATGTTTGGTCTATTAGCGGCAGGACTTTTGCTTGCACTCATGGAGTTGGCTATAAACCATGTGACTAAGAAAAAAGATATCAGTACGAATGTTTATCGTGGAATTTTCTTTTTAATGTATGGATTTGGACTTATTGACCAACTGTTTTGGTATGAATTTAGGTGGACGCATTTCATAGTTGAGATCATTTTACTAGCTGTCTTTATCTGGCACCTTTACCATATATCCAAAAAAACTATTGTCAACTATTTGATTTTAACGGCGGTATTTTACCTATATACTTATGGCGCATTCCGTGAAGTAGCGACGGGGTTAGTGACGCTATTTTGGGCAGCCATGGGTGTGGGAGGACTTGTCTATGGAATATTAAAGCGCAATCAACGTTTTTCATATGTGGCATTAGGACTTGTTGTCTTTGTGGCAGGACGACTTGTTTTGATTGATTTGGCTTCGGTAGAAGTCTATTGGAAAGTGATTACTTCCATGGTTTTCGGTAGTGCGCTTTTAGCGATTAGTTATTTTCTTCAGCCCTATTTTGACAAAGAATAGGAATGAATAATTTTCAGAGGATATATACGGAAAAATTGTTGAAATAGACAATAAACTGCATATTCATCAAAAAAAGTGCTTGAAAAGTGAACATAAACACTGTGTCAAGTGCTTTTTTATGTGGATATTCGACGAAAATGCGGGAATCGATTGTGCAAATTCAACTAAGGGCGTATAATGAGGTCTGGGTTGAAAAAAATAGGTAAAAATGGAGGCGAAACAATTGAATGAAATGACAGGAATAGGCATTGCGATTATTGCCGGTTATTTTATCGGAAAACTTATTAACAAACTTAATGTACCCTCGGTTGCCGGATACATTATTGCAGGATTAATTTTAGGGCAATCATTTTTAGGGATTTTCAGCGAAGCATTTGTTGAAAAAACCAGTTTGATTAGTGATATGGCACTTGCGCTAATTGCATTTACCATCGGCGGTGAATTGCTAAAAAGCAGTCTAAAGAAGATTGGAGCAAAAGTCTTTATCATTGCTTTCTTTGAGGGTTTTTTAGCATTCATCATCGTAACGATTGCTATGATGTTGATGAAACTACCCTTTGAAACAGCGTTGCTTCTTGGTGCCGTTGCATCAGCTACAGCGCCTGCAGCAACACTTATGGTTATTAACGAGCTTCGAGCAAAGGGACCGCTTTCAGAGAGTCTAGTTGCTGTTGTAGCGATCGATGATGCCATATGTTTGATGATCTATGCGGTTGCATCATCAGTTGCAAAAGTGATGATCAAACATACAGGAACGATTGAATGGTCTCATGTATTGGTTAAACCGCTCATTGAAATAGGTGCATCAATTTTACTTGGAGCAGTAATTGGTGGGTTGCTTGTTATTATATTGCACTGGGTAAGTTACTCGAGAGAGGTTCTAGCTGTTGTACTTGCAGCGATTATGATTACTCTTGGGTTAGCCACAATTCTTAATCTATCAGCATTGCTTTGTAACATGACACTAGGAATTATGGTGACAAACCTAAGTTCAAATAAAACAAAAGCATTCTCAGTGATTGAGTCAATTACGGCCCCAATCTACACTGCCTTTTTCGTGTTGGCAGGTGCTAGATTACAGATTGGATTGTTGGCGCAAGTAGGACTTATCGGATTGGTCTATACAATTGCAAGAATGTTTGGTAAAATTGCAGGAGCATCTTTTGGAGCAACAATTGCAAAAGCAGATCCAGTAGTAAAAAAATATATCGGTTTTGGGTTATTATCTCAGATTGGGGTAGCTGTCGGATTAGCGATTGTCATCAGTCACGAGTTCGCCGGTACCGAGGCAGGTACGTTGATTATTACAGTATTACTCGCAACAACAGTCATTACTGAAATTGTCGGACCGTTGTCTACGCGGTATGCTATAATAAAATCAGGAGAAGCTGGCGGTATGGATGCGAAAGTAAATTCGTGATAGGAGAGTGAAAAACAGATGTATGTGCTTTTTATTGTATTAAATGAGATTGAGTATTTATCAGACATTATTACAAAAATGCGTGAGGTCGGTTTACGTGGAGCCACAGTACTTGAAAGTATGGGGTCACGTAATGTTGTGGAAAATGAGTTACAGACAGATTCTTTTCTGGCAAGTATTGTTAATACAGTTGAACGTCAGTCCAAGGCGAGTCGAGTTATTTTTTCACTGATTGAGCGAGAAGAGCAAGTGCAAAATGCGATGAAAGAAATACAGACATTGCTTGGAGGCGATCTTAAAAAGCCCCGTCTTGGTATGATGTTTGTTTTGCCAGTGACACATATGCGTGGTGGTGAATTGGAAAGACATATTGAAAGCAGGGATCGAAAACGCCGAGAGCAACAACTTCATGAGGAGGAATAAGTATGTATGTTATGGTTACCGTACTAAGCGAGACGCGTCGATTAAAAGCCATACTTAAAGCGTTATCCAATATGGGAATAAAAGGATCTGTAGTGATTGATTCCATGGGGACCAATTCATTGCAAAACAGCTATTCAGACTACAAGCCGTTTTTGGAATCTTCCCTTATTGCTATCAGTGAAAAAACACGGTATAAAAAGACGATTATTTCTACAGTGACCGATGATGTCTTAGTAGAAAAAGCCATGGATAAGATTCAAGAAATTTTAGGGCAAGATCTAAAAAAACCGAATGTTGGAATTATGTTTACGATTCCGATGCTTACCTTTGTTGAAGGTAGTGCGCTCAATGAATATACTTCTTTTACGTGGGACGAATAGAAATTTCTTGACGACGATAAAACTTTATGTTACGCTTTATGCGTGTTACAATGAATTTCATAAGAACGCTAGGGGGGCCGGAAATGCCGGCTGAGATAAAGACCAATTGTCTTTGACCCTTGACCTGATTCGGATCATGCCGACGTAGGAAAGCTTAAGTCAAATATAAGGCTATTATACAGGTTAAACATGTATAATAGCTTTTTCTTTGTTTAAACCCCTTAAAAAAACTGCATAATTCGAATCGCCAAATGACTGTAATGATGGAGGTAAGAATGAAAAACGTATCACTGAAACTGTCAATTTCAGGACTATTGATTGCACTAGGCGTTGTCCTTAGTACATTTTACATTCCTTTTGGTGTATCTAAGTGCTTTCCGGTGCAGCATTTTATCAATGTGCTCGGTGCGGTCTTGTTGGGACCTGGGTATGCGGTTATTAATGCATTTTTGATATCCCTTATCCGTAATATGCTGGGGATGGGATCCCTATTGGCCTTTCCGGGAAGCATGTTTGGCGCCCTGCTTGCAGGTGTGTTTTATCGTCTGTATTCCCATCATCGATTAGCCTGCCTTGGAGAATTTATCGGGACGGCTCTTATTGGTGGTGTGGTTGCAGGTTTTATTGCATCCCGCGTTATGGGAAATCCCGTCGGATTGTTCTTTTTTGTGATTCCATTTGGTATCAGTACTTTTGTTGGAAGTATTTTCTCACTGCTACTGTTTGAGGTCACAGATTTACTAAAAGTCACGAGAGGATGGAAGGAAAAAATATGAAAAATATTCTAACCATCGCAGGTTCCGACTCTTGCGCCGGTGCAGGGATTCAAGGAGACATAAAAACGATTGCATCTTATGGCCTTCATGGATTGAGTGCCATAACAGCAGTGACGGCACAAAATACCCGAAGGGTGCGCCATATTCAACCGATTCAGGTGGAAGAACAGCTGCTTAGCATTGAGGAAGATTTTACATTAGCTGCAATCAAAATAGGTATGCTTTATACCAAACATAACATGCGCCAAGTTATTGACTGGACAAAGGCGCAGACCTGTCCGATCATTCTTGATCCTGTTCTTTGTTCGTCAACAGGACAGCAGTTAATCGAAACGGATGGGATAGATTTAATGAAAAAACTGATGAGACAGGTAACGTTAATTACACCAAATTGCGATGAAGCAAGACTTTTGCTGGGTGAAAAAATCGTGACCTATGAAGCAATGGAAAAAGCCTGTAACGCCTTGTGTGAGATGTTTGGTACCTCGGTGTTACTCAAAGGTGGACACTTCTTCTTAGAAGACAAGGCGATTGATTTTTTCTGTGATGGAAAAAGCGTACAAACCTATACCCAAGATCGACTTATAAGCACATGTACGCATGGAACGGGGTGTTGCCTTTCGACGGCGATTGCCTGCGAGATGGCTTCAGGGCTGGCCTTGGCAGAGGCTATTAAAAATGCTAAGAAGAAAGTCTACGCGGCTATTCGTGATGGGTATAAAATCGGTCAAGGTGAAGGGACGGTGAACATCCTTGGAATATAAGATGCCACGCGTTCACTTTTTAACCAATGCTGTCACAATGAATGATGTTGCTAATATATGTATTGCCTGTGGGGGATCGCCGATGATGGCGGAGGCTGTTGAAGAATTTGCAGAGATTATTCCCCGTATGGATGGGCTTGTCCTTAATACTGGAACGGCAGATAATGCACGGTGGGAAAAAATAGTTCATGCACATCGTATAGCTGTGACCAATGACAAACCGATTTTATTTGATCCCGTTGGATGCAGTGGGAGTACTTTTCGGTTAAAGCGTTGTCTGGATTTATTAAATCGTGGGGGTGTGACGGTTCTTAAGTGTAATTACAATGAGGCAAAAGCATTGGTTCAAGAGCAGGTCAATGCGAATTTTTTTGGAGTGGATAGTGAACAGGCCAATCTGGATACTGTCCAAGAATGGGCAAAGAGCCTATGGGAAAAATATGCAAAACTCCACTTAGGACTTGTTGTCGTTATCACAGGCTCTACCGATGTCATCGTATCTCAATATGGATGCGAGTGTGTTGAGGGAGGGGCGGTGCAGCAGCGATATATCACAGGTTCAGGATGTATGCTTGGGAGCCTTTTGATGACAAAACTGTGCCGACATCGTCTGAATCTGGAGACGAAAACTGACGACCACTATGTTATAAAAAAAGGACTTGTATGTATGAAACGAAGCAGTATGATGGCAGCTGCATCTATTAAAGACCAAAGAGCTTTAGGAAACTACAAAGTGCATTTGCTTGATCACGTTGCAAAACGTCAAGGACCCATATATTTAATTACTACGGAGGCAAAAGATGCAGATGCTTTTTCTAAAGATTGCCTTCCAAAAACAAAAAAAGCGATTGAAGCAGGGGTGGCCATGCTGCAATATCGGGTCAAACATAAGTCATGGGAAGAAAAACTTTTCGAAAGTCGACAGTTGCAAAAGTTAGCAAGAGACCATGGAGTTACATTTATTATCAATGATGATTTGGAGTTGGCAACAACCATTGGTGCGGATGGGATTCATCTGGGAAGTAATGACTGTTCGGTTGCTCGGGCAAGACAAATGTTAGGACCTTTAGCCGTCATTGGAGCAACGGCAAAAACAGTAGAACAAGCATGCAGGGCGATGGAACAAGGAGCAAGCTATCTAGGTGTAGGCGCTTTGTTTCCATCACCAACCAAACCGGATGCTTTGGCTATGAATCTACATACCTTAGAGGAGATACATGCTCATGTACCCCTACCCTTATATGGGATTGGTGGCGTCACACAAGAAAAATTAAGCTCCCAATATACAGAACTTTTAGATGGAGTGGCTATGGTTTCAGCAGTATATAAAGAAAATACAGAAAATATTTTTAATGTGATTAATGCATTTCAACAACTATTTTAGGAGGAAAAGAAGATGCAAGTAAATACAACACAAGAATATACAACACAAATGAATGCAGCAAAGCAAGGAATCATCACAGAGGCAATGAAAATCGTTGCACAAAAGGAGAACATAGATGTTGAGGTAATTCGTGAACGCGTGGCAAAAGGGACGATTGCAATTCCGGCTAACCGTAACCACCTGTCCTTAAATCCGGAAGGGGTAGGGGAAGGTCTGCGTACAAAAATGAATGTTAACCTAGGTATATCCAAAGATTGTAATGATATGGAGATGGAACTTGAAAAAGTACGTGTAGCCCTTGACATGGGGGTTGAAGCCATCATGGATTTGAGTAATTATGGTAAAACAGAAGCCTTTAGAAAAGATCTTATTGATATATCCGGTGCTATGATTGGAACCGTTCCGGTATATGATGTATTTGGATTTTACGAAAAAGAGTTGAAAGATGTTAAACCGGATGATTTTTTAGGCATGGTTCGAAAGCATGGTGAAGATGGTGTGGATTTTGTTACTATTCATGCGGGAATGAACAAAGCGGCAGCAGATACATTTATCAAAAATCCACGGATGATGAATCTTGTATCACGTGGCGGTTCCCTTATGTTTGCTTGGATGCGTTTAACAGGTCATGAGAACCCTTATTATGAGCGTTATGATGAGTTGCTTGATATATGTGCAGAGTTTGATATTACACTTAGTCTTGGTGATGCATGTCGTCCGGGAGGACTGGCAGATTCAACAGATGCCAGCCAAATCCATGAATTGATTATGCTAGGAGAATTGACACGCAGAGCATGGGAAAAGGATGTACAAGTTATTATTGAAGGACCTGGGCATATGTCCATGGACGAGATTGAAGCGAATGTCTTATTAGAGAAAAAACTTTGTCATGGAGCGCCGTTCTATGTACTTGGACCTTTGGTTACGGATGTTGCTCCGGGATATGATCATATTACTGGTGCTATTGGGGGAGCGATAGCGGCATCGGCAGGAGCAGACTTTTTGTGCTATGTAACTCCGGCAGAACATCTTCGTCTACCGACAGTGGATGATATGAAGGAAGGGATTATTGCGACAAAGATTGCAGCTCATGCAGCAGACATTGCAAAAAAAGTGCCAAAAGCCCGACAATGGGATAACAAGATGAGTCAGGCGCGAGTGGATTTAGATTGGCAACAAATGTTTGAATTGGCAATTGATCCGACAAAAGCGCGTGCTTATCGAGAAAATGCAGAATTGGAAGATGAGACGACATGTTCCATGTGTGGCAAGATGTGTGCTATTCGTAATGTCCACGAAGCGTTGAAAAAGTAAAGTGGATAGGCTATACTTATAGAAGATTATCTGTACAGTTGCTGATGAGGAGGAGATAATAATGTCTATAATACCTAGGCCGCAAAAAATAGAATTTAAAAAAGGTTTTTGCAATCTACGCAGGAAACTATCCATTGACTGTGGTGCGTTTTATGAATTGCGTTCGGTGACAGAGCATTATCTTAAAAAACAACTGGATTTTGTCGACATAAAGGATGAAAAGCAAGAGGTCACTTTGAAATATAAAAAAGTAGCAAACCTTAAAAGTGAAGCATATATTCTTCATGTGGAAACAGATAGAATCCAAATAAGTGCATCAACAAAAAACGGGATATTTTATGGTTTGATGTCATGGATTCAATATAGCTTTGGCAAAGGCCGCGTACGACAGGGCAAAATTGTAGATTGCCCGGATGTTGCCTATAGAGGGATGCATCTAGATGTGAGTCGGCACTTTATACCCGTTGAGGAAGTCAAGCGCTTGGTGGATATTGCCTCTCGCTTAAAGATTAATCATCTGCATTGGCACCTAAGTGATGATCATGGGTGGCGAATAGCCATTGATGCTTTTCCACGATTGTATGCGGATAACAAACTAGAGACACAAGATGCAGAAGATGCAGAAGATGCAGAAGATGCGATTTGCCGCGGAAAGTACTTAACCAAAGGTATCTACTCCAAAGCCGAGATAAAAGAAGTTGTTGAATACTGTCGAGAACGTATGATAGAAGTCATTCCGGAAATTGATGTCCCGGGTCATGTCTTATCGGCATTGGTATCCTATCCTGAACTAGCATGTGAGCCTAAAGCATTTGACTATCCTAGGGGATCAATTATTGCGGAAGATGTACTATGCATAGGGAATAAGTCAGCATGGAAGTTTGTATATCAAGTGTTTGATGAGATTGTTGAGCTGTTTCCCTATGATAAAGTGCATATTGGTGGAGATGAAGTGCCAAAAGTTCGTTGGATGGCATGTGAAAAATGTCGCTCCTATGCCGAACAACATAATATTAAAAACGGCTATGGGATGCAACTGCACTTTATGCAGCGTATGATTGATTATCTTAATACCAAAGGTAAGACGGCGATTGTGTGGAATGATATGCTCAAAGGTGCCCAGTTGCGTGGGGATGTTATCTGCCAATTTTGGATGGATACCCATGCATTAGATGTTAACGCCAAGCATTATGAACGGCGATATCGGGTTATTGATTCGGATTTTTTCCATTTTTACTTTGATTATTCGAATGTTATGACGCCGATGAAAAAAGTGTATACCTATGCGACAAAATTTGACGCTAGAAAAACCACCAATCAAAAAAAGGGACTGTATGGAAAAGAATGTGCCTTATGGACCGAGTTTGTGGACTCTAAGGAAGTATTGAATCGCTTAATGTTTCCGCGAATGTTTGCTTTTGCAGAAAATGCGTGGACGGCAAAAAAACGTTTAGACTACCCATCCTTTAAAAAGAGATTGAAGCGTTTGAAGCCTTTGTTTGCCCAATGGGATGTAGGGTGCTTTGAACAGGTGCGTTGGGAATCATGTTCAGTGATGCAACGTTTGGCGATGTTAAAACGCTTTGCTTCGATAATGTCATGGGACATGCTCAAACGTCAGCGACGTTCAAAAGAAGCGGACAAACAAGCGTTTCATTAAAAAGTTCAATGAAGGAAAATGAAGCCAAACTAGTCGTGCGAAAGATGTAAGCCTATATTGACGCACATATAAGTGAAAAAATATGCCTTCAGCAACTTGCTAGACATGTTGGGTATTCGCCCTGGTGTTATATCCGTTTTTTTAAAGAATATACGGAAAAAAACCTTTTGAATATGAATTGCAAGGTAATCGCAGATATATTGAAGGACGTCTTGTAAAAAAACACACTAAAGTGTCCTAAAAAAAACACTATTTGACAAGAAGGCGCCTGCTATTTATAATATAATGTGTAGAATAACTGATGAATGAATAACAGACTAGCGGATGCAATGCATCCGCTAAGTTTATGTAGGAGATAATAGTATGTTAAATCAATTTTCAAGAACAGAACTTCTGTTGGGAAAAGAAGCGATGGATAAATTAAGTCGCGCACGTGTGGCGGTTTTTGGTATCGGTGGTGTCGGAGGCAATGCTTGTGAAGCCTTGGTTCGCAGTGGCGTAGGAGCATTTGACCTTATTGATGATGATCAGGTGTGCTTGACCAACATTAACCGACAGATTATTGCGACGCGAAAAACTGTCGGTCAAGATAAAGTGGAAGTCATGAAAGAACGTATTTTAAGTATAAATCCAAAGGCGGATGTGCGAACGTATAAAACTTTCTTTTTGCCCGAAAATGCAGACAGTTTTCCTTTTGAAGAATATGATTATGTGATTGATGCGGTGGATACCGTGACGGCCAAGCTTGAACTTGTGATGCGAGCAACAGAAAAAGGGGTTCCGATTATTAGTAGCATGGGTGCAGGCAATAAGCTGGATGGAAGTCAGTTTAAGGTTGCGGATATATATAAGACCAAAGTATGCCCTTTGGCAAAAGTTATGCGCCGGGAACTAAAAAAACGTGGTGTGAAAAAATTAAAAGTGGTATATTCGGAAGAGCAACCGATGCGACCCATTGAAGATATGGCGATTAGCTGTCGGGCGAACTGTATTTGTCCGCCTGGCGCAGAACGTAAGTGTACGGAACGAAGGGACATACCTGGGAGTGTAGCGTTTGTTCCTCCGATTGTTGGCCTCATTATCGGTGGCGAAGTGATCAAAGATTTAGTATCAAAATAGTATATAGGAGCAATAGAGCTTACATCAAATGTGTTTTTCTGTTATAATGTAGAGGTGGCCAGTTTTGGCTACGTGTGTTTATAAGACAAAGGAGAAATGAAATGTTTGAAGTAGGCGATTATATTATTTATGACAACACAGGTGTCTGTCAGGTGGAATCCATTGGACATTTAGATATGTCCGGCGCATCAGGAAAACGATTATACTATACATTAAAACCGCAGCATGGTAAGAGTGGTACGATTTATACTCCGGTGGATAATGAAAAAGTGACGATGCGACCTGTGATGAGCAAAGACGAGGCACTAACACTCATCGATGAAATTCATGACATTGGGACATTAGATTTGTCTGATGAAAAGAAGAGGGAAGTCGAGTATAAAGAGGCGTTTGCAAAATATGATTGTCGCGAATTAGTTAAGGTGATAAAAACGATTTATTCATTAAAAGAAGATCGTATCGCTGAGGGGAAAAAAGTAACAGCGCTAGACGAAAAATATTATGATATGGCGGAAGAAAAGCTGTATGGAGAGTTGGCGATACCACTCCACAAGGATATTGATGAAGTCAAAGCGTATGTCATAGAACATGTAAAACAATACGATATGTAAATAAAACTCGCTTCGCTCAAGACCATTGAGCGAAGCGAGTTTTAGAATAGGAAGGACTATGGAAAAACAAACATATATAGAAATTAAAGGTGCGAGAGTACATAATTTAAAACATATAGATTTGAAGATTCCAAGAGAACAATTGGTGGTCATTACCGGATTAAGTGGATCGGGGAAATCTTCCTTGGCGTTTGATACAATCTATGCGGATGGACAGAGAAAATATATGGAGTCTCTGTCTTCTTATGCAAGGCAGTTTTTGGGGCAGATGGATAAACCGGAAGTGGACAGTATTGAAGGCTTGTCCCCGGCAATATCCATTGCACAAAAAGCCACCAATCATAACCCGCGTTCCACTGTAGGGACGGTAACAGAAATCTATGATTATTTGCGACTGCTTTTTGCGCGTATTGGATTACCGCATTGTCCGGAATGTGGCAAACCTATTCAACGTCAGACGATAGATCAAATGGTGGAACGTATTATGGGGCTGGAGGTCAAGAGTAAAATTAACATTTTAGCTCCGGTCGTTCGACAGCGAAAAGGACGTCATGAAAAAGTGCTACAACAGGCTAGAAAAAGCGGCTATGTTCGAGTGATGATTGATGGGCATATGTATGGTCTTGATGAAGAAATTGTGCTGGATAAAAATAAGAAGCATGATATTTTGGTTGTTATTGATCGGCTTGTTATCAAGCCCGGAATTGAAAGTCGATTGACCGACTCTTTGGAGCAGACCATGCGCTTGACAGAAGGGATTGTTGAGGTTGATGTGATTGATGGCGAGCGATTTACTTTGAGTAGCCACTTTGCCTGTCCGGACTGTCATATAAGCCTTGCGGAAATTGAGCCTGTGCATTTTTCGTTTAATAACGCTTTGGGAGCGTGTCCTCACTGTGAAGGGATAGGTTATGAGATGGCCTTTGATGAAGCGTTGATGATTCCAGACCCATCTCTAAGTATCACTGAAGGAGCGATTCAGGTTTATAGTTGGCAATCAAGCAAGGATAAGGGAAGTTTTACACGGGCATTGTTAGAGGAGTTATCCAAGAAATTTGGTTTTCGACTGGATGTCCCTTTTGAATCCTATCCAAAGAAAATTCATGATATCCTTATCTATGGAACGGACGTGGAAGTGACCGTGTCTTATAATGGACGTTATGGACCAGGGGTCTATGACATTGCTTTTGATGGATTAATTAAAAATGTTGAACAGCGTTATCATCGAACTGGCGGTGCAGCCTCAAAAGCTGAGTTTGAATCCTTTATGCGAATTACTCCCTGTCAAGTCTGTCAAGGCAAGCGTTTGAATAAGCAGGCGCTAGCAGTGACCGTTGCGGATAAGAATATTGATGCTATCGTTAATATGTCCGTCAAAGAACTGATTCCTTTTTTTGATAAGCTGACCTTATCAGCTCATGACCAGGCTATAGCTGAGAGAATTCTTAAAGAGATTAAAGAGCGAATTCGTTTTTTGGACAATGTCGGACTAGATTATCTTACCCTAGACCGAGGGGCATCGACTTTATCCGGTGGGGAAGCCCAGCGTATCCGTTTGGCGACCCAAATTGGTTCAGGCCTGGTAGGGGTATCGTATATACTGGATGAGCCAAGTATTGGGTTGCATCAGCGTGATAACGACAAGCTCATTGCTACCCTTCATCACCTACGCGACCTTGGCAATACAGTGATTGTGGTGGAGCATGATGAAGATACCATTAAGGCGGCTGATCATATTATTGATATCGGTCCGGGGGCTGGCGAACACGGTGGACAGGTTATTGCCCAAGGCACTTATCAAGACATCCTAGCGCATGACCAGTCTATCACCGGTAAGTATCTGCGAGGTGAGTATAAGATTCCAATTCCAAAAAGCCGGCGACAACCCATCGGAAAGCTGACGGTCTATGATGCCCATGAGAATAATCTAAAACATGTGGATGTGGAGATTCCTTTAGGGGTCTTTACCTGTGTGACTGGTGTGTCCGGTTCGGGAAAAAGTTCATTGGTCAATGAAATACTCTATAAAGCCTTGGCGAAAAAGTTGAATCGAGCCCGTACGATTGCCGGAAAACACGGACGCATCGAAGGGGAAGATCAGTTGGATAAGATTATCGATATTGATCAAAGTCCCATTGGGCGAACACCGCGCTCCAACCCAGCAACCTACATCGGAGTCTTTGATATGATTCGTGACTTGTTCGCCTCGACTCAAGAGGCGAAGATGCGAGGGTATAAGAAGGGGCGATTTAGCTTTAATGTTAAGGGCGGGCGCTGTGAGGCTTGTTCAGGCGACGGAATTATTAAGGTTGAGATGCACTTTTTGCCGGATGTTTATGTCCCTTGTGAAGTGTGCAAAGGAAAGCGTTATAATCGGGAAACCCTAGAGGTTAAGTATAAAGGCAGAACTATTCATGATATCTTGGAGATGACTGTGGAAGAAGGGCTGACCTTCTTTGAAAATATACCGAGAATTCTAAAAAAAATCCAAACCCTTAATGATGTGGGACTGGGCTATATTCGCTTAGGCCAACCGTCCAACACCCTCTCCGGAGGAGAAGCCCAGCGTATTAAGTTAGCGTCGGAGCTAAGCAAGCGAAGTACCGGTAAGACCATTTATATACTGGATGAACCTACGACGGGATTGCATTTTGAAGATATCAAAAAGCTTGTCATCATTTTGCAACAACTGGTGGATGAAGGCAATACGGTACTTGTGATTGAACACAATATGGACGTCATCAAAAACGCCGACCATATCATCGACATCGGACCGGAAGGCGGCGATGGCGGTGGATCGATTGTAGCAAAAGGAAGCCCGGAACAAATCGCGCAAGTGAAAACGTCCTACACGGGCCAATATCTGGGGCGATATTTAGATTAAGTCATAAAAGGAGATTTCATGAAAGTAGCTTTAATATATACGACAACAACACCGGAACTTGTTGAAACAGTAGAAACACAAGTCAGGATGCAACTAGGTAAAAATGTTGAACTGATAACCTATGAGGATGCAAGTGTTCTAACAGAGACGATAGAAGCGGGGCGTGTGACCGCTAAGGCAACAGCCAAGCTTGTGACGATGTATATGGATGCTGTAATGCAAGACGTAGATGCAATTTTGAATTGTTGTTCTTCGGTGGGAGAAGTGGCTGATGCGGCACAAGATATGGCTAAGTATATCGGCGTACCGATTATTCGTATCGATGAAGAAATGTGCCGTGAAGCAGTGCGAAGCGGAAGACGAATAGGCGTAATGGCAACCTTGGCTTCAACCCTAAATCCAACAAAAAATACTTTGCGACGAGTGGCCAGAGAGATGGGAAAAGAGATTGAACTGGTTGATGGCTTAATCGATGGCGCCTTTGGGTTGGATCAAGAGACGTTTAAAGCCAAAATGCTTGAGCAAGCACAAGCAATACAAAATGAAGTCGATGTGCTTTTATTTGCCCAAGGATCCATGGCCTATTGTGAAGTGTATATTGCAAACCAGTGTCAGAAAATAGTTTTATCTAGCCCGAGGTTTGGTGCAAATGCGTTAAGAAATGCATTGAAAGTGAAAGGTGTCTTATAATTTATTAATGATATGAAAACAATTGTTCGTGATAAGGAGGCATTACATCTAGTGATGTGGGTACAAAAGCCCTTAAGGTAAATAAAGCTATTGTTTTAGGACAAATCAAGCCGGGAATACCCGTTTGGAAAACGGATGCAGACAGCAAATTTCCAGGTATGCCTTATATTATTTTTCCGGGAAATATCGGCATGTGTGAGACGTTAAAAGAAATTATTGAAATCATTATATAAGATAAGTTAAGTATGGTTTGCTTTTTTGCGGATTTTATAGTATAATATTACTTGGGTACAAATTGTAGTGATAAAGACGGGGTAGATTATACATGAATGAGCAAATACAACAAGGAGTACAGTTAGACAATTATATTAATAATTACATTGAAGAACGTGATTTTTTGCGTGCAGTCATCGATTTAATTCCTGGTTTTATATCCATAAAAAATAAAGAAGGGCGCTTTGAACTCGTTAATAAAGCATTAAGTGAAGCATATGGGACAACGGTTGAAGCGCTTGAAGGAAGTAGAGATTGTGACTTTGGCATTAATAAAGAAGAAACATTATATTTTCGAGAAAAAGATTTAGAAGCAATTTGTGAGAAAAAAACAATTTATATTGAAGAAGAACGGCTGACACGTGCAGATGGACAAGTTGTATGGTTAACAACTAAAAAAGTACCGATTATTGAAAAAGATGGACAGTGTTATCGTGTGTTGGCAGTGTCAAATGATATTACAGAACAAAAAAAATTAAAGCGTCAATTGGCCTATCATGCTTATCATGATGAGTACACAAAGGTGCTTAATCGATATGGATTTAGAGAATATGTGGAACAAGAGATTAGCAGTGCTTTAGAAGGTGCCTGTTTGGTGATTCTTAAAGTGCGCCATCTTAATGCCATTGTGTCTGTCTACGGTACGGACTTTGGCGATAAAATCCTTCGAGAGATTGGTAAAAATTTTCAAAAAAAACCACATGGTGATTTTTATGGGCGTATAGCAAGTGATAAGTTTGGTGTATGGATGCATCAAGGAAATCTTCAAAAGATACGTATGCTAGTCAAAGAGCTAAAGATAGCTTTAGATAAGTTTATTGAAGAAGAAGGACGATATCATCAGATTGAATTTGCCATTGGATATACACAAGATATTCATAAGGAGCAAACCTTTGAACAGCTAATTCAACAGGTTAATGCAACGATTGAATATGGAAAAAAAGAAAACATATCTGAGATATTGTGCTATGAAGAAGCCATATATAAGCAATTGGAACGAAGCGAGTTGTTAAAAAGCTATGTTCGAAAAGCGATTTCGGAAAATGAACTGGTACTATATTATCAAGAAAAGATTGATGTGCAATCAAAAGCGGTTGTAGGCGTAGAAGCTTTAGCTCGATGGTTCTCCAAACGTCTAGGGTACGTATCGCCTGTTGAGTTTATACCGCTGCTTAGTCAGTCAAAGCTTATCTTTGAATTTACAATATGGTCCTTAGAAAAGGTGCTTGAAGATTATGTGAAACTACAAAAAATGTATCACGAAGATATCAATGTCTCAGTTAATATCTCTCCATTGGTGATTCATACGGAAGAATTTTATAATCGATTAATCGGGTTAACCCAAAAATATCAAGTAGACCCTCATCGTATTACGCTTGAAATTACTGAAGATATCTTTATTAATGATTTGAGTTTAATCATTGATAAAATCACCTTGCTACGATCCCTAGGCTTTCGAATTTCTATGGATGATTTTGGAAGTGGATATGCATCGTTAAATCATTTGATTAACTTGCCTTTTGATGAAGTGAAAATAGACAAATCTATTGTTGACCTTATAGAGACAACGGTTGGGCGTATTTTTGTGGAAAATATAATTACGATAACAAAAGAGTTGGGTTCAGAAGTGGTTGCAGAAGGTGTTGAAAGTGAAGAACAAGTAAAAATATTACAAGCACAAAAGTGTGATTATATTCAAGGATATTATTATTCAAAACCAAAGCCGATAAATTAATCGGCTTTTTTTAATAGTATAGGATGTAGTCGGTCGATTCCGATAGCTCCAAGGGGAGCGGTAATCATAATTGAAAGAACGGCAATCGTTAGGATAAGATTACCTGAGGTAACACCATGTGTCAATGGGATTGCGCCTATAGCTGCTTGTACAGTGGCTTTTGGCATATATGCAACTGAACAAAAAAGGCGTTCTTTTAGGGTGAGTCGCGTCTTCATTAAGCTTAAGTTTACCGCAAAGACACGACCAATTAGAGCAATGCAGATAATGGCAATGGAACTGATGCCGGTATGTGCGAGATAACGAATATCGACTGCGGCACCGACAAGAATAAAAAGAAGAAGTTCAGCGCCAACCCATATTTTGGAAAATTTGTGCATGATGCGCTGGGCAAGGATTTCATATCGTTCTAACAAGGTAATTCCTAGGGCCATGACACCTAATAAACCTGACATAGGGATAAAACCTTTGAGAAAGTCTTCTAAAGTAATAAGTAAAAAAGCTGTGCTCAAGATAATCAATACTTTAATGGTATCGCGCATATGGATTTTTTTAAATATGCGCACCAGAATTAATCCGCCGATAACACCCGTTAAGAGACCAACAAGTATAGATAACGGAACATTTAACAGTTGAATGCTGTCAAAATTAGCGCCATCATACATTCCCATAAATGCAGTGAAAAGTATGATAACATAGATATCATCCACCGATGCTCCGGCTAATATGAGTTGTGGGATGCTTTTTTCCTTACCATATCCGGAGTCGATTAACTTAATCATTCGAGGGACTACAACGGCAGGCGATACGGCAGCAAGAACCGTGCCCATGATGGCAGCTTCAATATAGCTTATTTGAAAAAAGACAGGAGCTAGGAGAACAACAAGGATAATCTCAACAGTGGCAGGAATAAAACACATGAGAATAGCCGGACGTCCGACCTTTTTTAAGTCACGAATATCAAGAGAAAGTCCTGCACGTATGAGAATAACAATAAGGGCAATCTCTCGAAGATCCTTTGAAATATTTAGAATATCTGGTGAGATGAGATTTAACACAAAGGGACCTAGAAAGATTCCAGTGATCATCATTCCTAATAAGCCTGGAAGCTTCAAGCGTGTAAAGAGTCCGCTTAATGTAAAACCGAGAATTACCATGAGTGCAATACTTAATAACATAATAGGCTCCAATCTTTTGTAAGTCGCTGAATATGTAATGATAAAAGATACTCTACTATTTTAGTTAATAATCTTTATTATGTAAAGTGTTTTATTTCTTTAGATTATATTGTATAATGAGCATATAGTGTAGTGCGTTATATAGAAATAATATAAGAATAATATAAATGGAGGAAAAAAATGGAAAAAGCAGATATAGGATTAATCGGTTTAGCCGTTATGGGAGAAAACCTTGTAATGAATATGGAACGCAATGGCTTTACCGTTGCTGTGTTTAACCGCAGTACCGAAAAAGTGACGCGGTTTGTTGAAGGGCGTGCTAAAGATAAAGCGATTATAGGAACATACTCAATACAAGAGCTTGTGAGCCAATTAAAAAGACCTAGAAAAGTGATGTTAATGGTTAAAGCAGGCGAACCGGTAGATATTTTTATTGATAAAGTTATCCCTTATTTAGATGAGGGTGATATTATTATTGATGGTGGAAACTCTAACTATGAAGATTCTATACGCCGTACAAAGTATATTGAGTCCAAAGGCTTATTGTACGTTGGTGCAGGTGTTAGTGGTGGAGAAGAAGGGGCGCTTAATGGACCAAGTATTATGCCCGGAGGGTCGATAGAAGCATGGGAACATATACAACCGATTTTTCAAAGGATTGCCGCAAAGGCTGATGATGGAACGCCTTGCTGTGATTGGGTAGGTGCTAACGGTGCAGGACATTATGTAAAAATGGTCCACAATGGGATTGAATATGGAGATATGCAGCTAATTACAGAAGCCTATCAATTGATGAAAGATTTATTAGGCATGAGTAATGCACAGATGCATGAAGTTTTTAGCCAATGGAATGAAGATATTTTAGATAGCTACTTAATTGAGATCACTCGAGATATATTGGCATATAAAGATGCGGATGGTACATATGTTGTAGATTCAATTTTAGATACTGCAGGACAAAAAGGAACGGGAAAATGGACAGGGATATCTTCACTTCTTGAAGGGGTTCCTTTGACGCTTATTAGTGAAGCCGTCTATGCAAGATGCTTATCTGCGATTAAACAAGAGCGTGTAAAAGCGTCCAAAGTACTTACCGGACCTGCACTAAGCTATGATGGCGATGAACAAGAGTTCATCCACCAACTTAAACATGCGTTATACATGGCGAAAATCATTTCCTATGCACAAGGATATATGCTTATGCGTGAAGCGGCAAATACATATGGCTGGGATTTGAATTATGGTGAAATTGCGGCGATGTGGCGTGGAGGATGTATTATACGAAGTGCGTTCCTAGATAAAATAAAAGCAGCTTATGAAAAAGAACCTTCATTAAGTAACCTTCTATTAGATGGGTTCTTTACAAAAGCAGTAACTGAATCCGAAAAACATTTGCGTAGTGTCGTTGCTACAGCGATTTCAAAAGGTATTTCTGTACCGACATTATCGGCAGCAATTACCTTTTACGATGGGTTCCGAAGCGAGCGACTCCCGGCGAATCTATTACAGGCGCAAAGAGATTACTTTGGTGCACATACTTATGAACGTGTTGATAAACCTAGAGGCGAATTTTTCCATACCAATTGGACTGGAGAAGGTGGTTCAACGGCTTCAACAACATATCAAGCATAAAAAGCAAATGAACAAAACAGGTGCAATACCCGGCGACGTATTGCACCTGTTTTATTTTGTACTAAAAAAGCCTGATTTATATGGTGAAGAACTTTCGATAAATCCTTGACAAAAAATCTTCATAGCGATATAATAATCATGAAAATGATAATCCTTATCAGAAAGGGACGTTATGACCAATTCAGAATCAATGGAAATGTATTTAGAAACCGTATTAGTTCTTGAGAACCATCATGGACATGCGCATAGTGTGGATATTGCTAATCGCTTAGGTGTTAGTAAACCAAGTGTAACAAAGGCTATGGGATATCTAAAAGAAAAAGGGTTGATTCATAAAGAGGCATATGGTTCCATTACGTTAACGAAAAAAGGAAAAGAGCTTTCTGGTAAGATTTATAAACGGCATCGAATGATTACAGCATTTCTTGAACATTCATTAAATCTTTCAACAAAATCAGCAACAGATAATGCGTGTAAGATAGAACATGTGATTGATAAGACGATGACAGAAGCTATTAGTAAATATTTGAGTGATCATAATATTGAGCTTAACAAGTGATTTTCTGGAGGTTATGTAAATGGATAGTGTAGTCAGAAATAACAAAGTATTAAATTATAGCAAGGTTGAACCTGATAGTAGCGTAAAAAGTGTTGCAGATGCGCAAGTAGATGTAGAAAATACGATTAAAATGATTGACACTGCTGACGTAGAAATGAAAGACTTTTTGTTTACACTCGGGTGCTATGAAGGTGAAAAAATTACAGTGATTTCTCGATTAGCAGATAATATTGTTATTTCACTAAAAGATGCAAGATATAGTATTGATACCGAATTAGCATCAGCTATTCGTGTTTAAATATAAACAAATGAAGTAACTTAAGCTATTTTCATAGCTTTTTACTTTGGCCTTAAAGTTAACTTAGGCTAACTTTGTACTATAAGATTTATATATGGAGGATATTATGAGAATTGCATTAACAGGTAACCCGAATAGTGGAAAAACCACTCTATTTAATGCCATTACCGGTAAGATCGAAAAAGTCGGTAACTGGGCAGGTGTAACAATTGAAAAAAAGGAAGGAGCGATTAAGAGTAGCCTATATAAGTCAAATAATGAGATTATAGCAGTTGACTTGCCAGGTGCGTACTCGATGTCACCCTTTACTTCTGAGGAAAATATCACCAGTGATTTTATTAAGAATGAAAAGCCTGATGTTATTATTAACATTGTGGATGCTACGAATCTTAGTCGAAGCTTATTTTTCACAACACAGCTGTTGGAATTAGATATTCCTGTTGTCGTAGCCTTGAACAAAAGTGACTTAAACAGAAAGAAAAACACTGATATCGATATTAACGCGTTGGCAAAAAAATTAAGGTGTCCGGTAGTTGAAACCGTATCGACAGCTTCAACAAACAACGGATTGAAAGATTTATTGAGTAAAGTGATTGAAGTGGCAGGCAAAGGTCAGTCGCGACCGTTTAATGCAGATAATGTTAACATGTCGAATAAAGAAGCGGTGCTTGCATCGGATAAAAAACGTTATGATTTTGTAAAAACGATTGTTAAAGCCGTTGAAAAAAGAGTGCTTGCTTCCAATCAACAAACAAAACAGGATGCGGCAGATAGAATTTTAGCGCATAAGTGGCTGGGAATTCCTGTATTTGCACTTATAATGTGGTGTGTATTTGCTATTTCCCAATCATGGGTAGGTCCTTGGATTGCGGATGTATTTGTTGGATGGCTTGAAGGTTTTCAAGGTTTTGTTGCAGATGCTTTAGGTGAAAGTGTTAGTCCGTTTTTATCGGCATTATTGGTTGATGGTATTATTGGTGGTGTTGCAGCTGTTGTTGGTTTCTTACCACTGATTATGGTTTTATTCTTCTTGCTTGCGTTATTGGAAGATTGTGGATATATGGCAAGGGTTGCAGTAATCATGGACCGTTTTTTCAAAAAAGTGGGTCTCTCAGGAAAATCGATTATCCCAATGATTATTGGTACAGGTTGTGCAATCCCTGGTGTTATGGCTACAAGAACCATTCGTAACGATCGCCAACGTAGAACGACGGCTATGTTAACACCTTTTATGCCTTGTGGAGCAAAACTTCCGGTTATTGCCTTGTTTGCAGGAGTGTTTTTTAATGGATCGGCAATCGTTGGTGCAGGAATGTATTTCCTAGCTATTATAATTATTATTATCGGCGCGCTCATTGTGGTTCGTATTACTGGAGAAAAAGGAGCGCGATCATTTTTCATTATGGAACTTCCAGAGTATAGAATGCCAAGCATTAAAAGAGCAACGATTTCAATGTTTTCACGGGCAAAGGCGTTTATTGTAAAAGCAGCGACAATTATTTTGATTTGTAATGCGGCTGTACAAATTATGCAGTCCTTTGATTGGAGCTTTAAGCTTGTGGCAGAAGGAGCAGAAAATACAAGTATCTTAGCAAGTATTTCCACTCCGTTTGCGATATTGTTATTACCTCTTGGTTTTGGGGTGTGGCAATTAGCGGCAGCTGCAATTACAGGTTTTATCGCAAAAGAAAACATAGTAGGTACATTGGCAGTTGTCTATGGAATCTCAAACTTTATTGATGCAGAAGAGTTTGCAATTGTAAATGAAGCAGGGGCGGCAAGTGGAGTTGCCGGCGTTATGGGAATCACTTCTGTAGCAGCGCTTTCATATTTAGTGTTTAATCTATTTACGCCACCATGTTTTGCAGCCATTGGTTCTATGAATTCAGAGATGGAAAATAAAAAGTGGTTATGGGGTGGTATCGGCTTCCAGTTTGGTATGGGATATGTTGTGGCCTTTTTCTTCTACCATATCGGTACATTGATTACAACGGGAGCAGTAGGTGAATATTTCCTACCAGGAGTTATTGCTGTTGCAATAATGATTGGTATCGTTATAGTCCTAATGAAAAAAGGCGACCAAAAAGCAAATGCGAAAGTAGTATTAGCTTCCAGATAATAGCAAAAGGAGTGATATGATGGGAGATATAATTGTTGTTTTAATTATTGTGGCAAGTATAAGTGGTGCCATTGCAAAGATTATTTCGGAAAAGAAAAAAGGTGTTAAGTGCATCGGATGCCCTCACAGTGGAACAAAAAATGTTCCAGGTGGTGGCTGCAGTTGCAATCATGAATAAAAATTGTTTTGCCTAAACCCAAAAAAATAGCCAGTGCATTAATGCACTGGCTATTTTTATAATTTACATTTTTTCCGGAACGATGATACCGAGTAAGTCAAGGCATGTTGTCTGAACATCAAGAGTTAATGTTAACAGAGAAAACCAAGATTTTTTCTGTTCTACATTGGTCTCGTTAATGATATGGTGTTGATGATAAAAACTACTAACCATCGTTGCCAATTCATAGACGTACTCTGCAATAACATTTGGAGAACGGTCTCTTGCAGCGAGATTAAGGACACTTTCAAGTTGATCAAGCTTTAACATCAAGCTACGCTCAATATCGCTTGCAGGAGCCATTAAATCGCCTTTTTCAAAGTTAGATGCTTCGAGCTTACGGATAATATTTTTGATGCGGACAGTAGAATAAAGAATATAGGGCCCGGTTTTTCCTTCAAATGAAGAGAACTTGTCAAGGTCAAAGACATAGTCTTTCATACGATAATTGGATAAATCCGCATATTTTAATGTGGCTAAACCGACAATGTGTGAGATGCTATCAATATCATCGGCTGAAGTATCTATACCTTTATCTTCAATATTTTTAATGATTTTTTCTTTTGCATTATTCTCAACCATTTCAATCAAGTCAGAAAGACGAAGGACTCCGCCAGCTCTTGTTTTGAATGGCTTACCATCTTTTCCGTTCATTGTTCCAAAGCCAATATGTTCAAGAGAGACATCAGGAGATACGATTCCATTATCACTTGCACATCTAAACACTTGAGTAAAATGGGTTGCTTGTCTTGAATCTACAACATATAAAATTTGTGTTGGATCAAAATCTTTGACGCGCTGATAAATAGTAGCTAGATCAGTTGTACCATAAATTACGGATCCATCAGATTTGAACAAAATAATCGGGGGAACATCTTTTTTATCTTCCGGGCGGGTGACGTCAACAACAATTGCGCCGTCGCTTTCACGTAAGACATTTTTCTCTTTAAGGATAGCGATAGCATCATCAATATATTCTTGGCTATTACTTTCTCCATACCAAAGGTCAAAATCAACATTTAGGCGTGCATAATTCTTTTTAATATCCGCTATAGATATATTGACAATATGCTTCCAAAGAGCAATGTAACCAGGATTACCTTTTTGTAGCTTATAGGTTGCTTCTTTGGCTTGGTTATACATAGCTTCATTTTCTTTACAAAGAGCGCTGACACGTGGATAGATTTCTTCAAGATCCTCTAGTGAGAAAGGAGCATCGCTAGGGTAATCACCAGTGTGTTCTGGATTAAAATAAGGTAGATCAGGTTGTGTACGTTCGATTTCTGAGATGATCATACCCATTTGAAGGCCCCAGTCGCCAAGATGGATATCACCGATCACATTGTGACCCAGATATTTGAGTAGGCGCTTTAAGGATTCACCAATAATAGCTGTACGTAAATGACCGACGTGTAGCGGCTTAGCAATATTAGGTCCGCCATAGTCAATAACAACTCTTTCAGGATGTTGAACAAGGGATATTCCGAAACGCTCGCTATTCATAATTGCTTTGGTGTTTTGTGCAATATAATCATTCGTGAGTGTGATGTTAATGAATCCGGGCTTAACGGTAACCGCCTCTTTAATAATTGTTCCATATTCAGGGTAAGTTTTTAGGGTTTCAATAACATTGTCACTAATCATAAAAGGTGCTTTTTTGTATTCTTTTGCAGCGGGCATAGCACCATTGCATTGGAATTGACATAAGTCAGGGCGGGCAGAGACAACAACATCTCCGTAGGAAGCTTTGTACCCGGCTTCTTCAAAAGCACGAGATAATAGTTCGGTTAATTTTGAGGTTAACATTTAATCGACTCCTTTTTCTTCAATACATTCTGTTTATTATAATATAAAAGACTACAGATTACAATAATAGACTGCAGATTAGTTGGTCATAGTATAAAACAAAGAAAAGCTGATATGTCAGCTTTTCTTTGAACATATCAGCTTGAATTTCAATCAGTGCTTAGTTGTTATTCCCGTTGTTACTTGAATTTCCGTTCCCATTGCCGTTGTTTGTATTGTTCCCATTATTGGAGTTTTCTGGGAACTGGGGGTTAAATGGGGAGAGTGGATTGTTCGGGTCAAATACATCTCCATTATTTGGGGTCTCTTCAGGCACATTTTCCGGAACTGTATGAGGACCGTGAAGATTACAATATTCTCCAATCATTGAGTGTGGAATCTCGTATTTGTAGTCTGCGATTGAATTTAATACTGATGGTGACAATTCTTCAACATTTAATGGGTTGACACGTTGAATCATGATGCGTCGCTCTACCAATTCTTCGGGACAATATTCAGTAGCGAACAAACCAGTGGATGTATCAATAAATACCTCTTGATGTACATCGCAAGTCTCTGTTGGCACTGTTCCTGGAGCAAAATACTCATAGCGTGCAGTGCTTCCTCGAGGATCGTCTGTGCATAGTCCTTGAACAGCTAATTTGCCGGACTCGGTACAGATAAGTGCAGAAGTAATGCTTGCAGGCTTATTGAAGTCTTTATATGGAAGCTCTTCGTGAGCGATTTCCATGACATCACGCCACATTCGCTTGTGATAACTTCGTATATAAGCCATTTGTTGTGGATCGTCATATCCCATCCAAAGTGAACCAGCATAGTAGGGGGTGTAGCCTGCAAACCATAGGTCTTTGGTGGCAGATGTTGTACCTGTCTTACCAGCAGCAGGTATTTTAGTATTTCTAAGTCTAGAGGCTGTACCGGTTCCGTATTCAATAACATCTACCATAGCATCGGTTAGTAAAAATGCTGTCGTATCTTTCATGACGGTACGTGTAATCGCTTCTTTATCAATAAGAATATTACCATCATGGTCCAATACCCGTGTATAGAAAATAGGTTCGACATAGACACCTTCATTAGCGATGGCACCATATGCAGCAGTCAGTTCAAGGGTTGTTACTCCATCAGTTAATCCACCAAGAGGAAGTGCAAGGGTTTTATCTGTAAAAGATTGACCATTTCGTGTTAACGATTCATGGAGTGTAGTAAAGCCAAGGTCCATTAAATAATCGAACGCTAAATCAACGCCTACATTAAAGGTGGTCTCAACAGCCAATATATTCATTGAATCGACGATTCCTTGACGAATGGTCGATAGACCACGATACCCGCGATACCAGTTACCAGGGCTATACGTTGAACCGTTTGGCATAGAGACATTAAATGGAGCGTCATCTAAAACGGTTGCCAATGTATAATCTCTAGCATCTAAAGCTGGAAGGTAGGCGGCAAGTGGTTTGAATGTTGAACCAGGTTGACGCTTTGCTTGTGTAGCACGGTTAAAGGTTTGGTTTCCTATTTTTATTCCTCGACCACCAGCTAACGCTTTAACATGCCCGTTGTGGAAGTCAAGCAGTACCATTGCTGCCTGAGGTTGAGGAATAAATAATGGGTTTTCCTTCGCAAGGCCGTTATCAAAATCGGATTGTGTCAACCCGTATTCATCCCAAACAGTTTGGATATAGGCTTCAGCATCTTCACGATTTGCAAATTGTTCTTCGTGGTAAAAATGTTCCGGATTTTCTTCATCCTTTAAAACCGATAAACTATATAACAGCTTCATAGCATAGTCTTCATACTCTGGTGGATAGTTTTCTTCATTATTAAAGACACTATCCATACCTTCTTGAATCTTGGAGTCTTGTGTAATGTAGATACTAAGACCACCGCGATAGATTAGATTATATGCCTGTGATTCAGAATATCCTTTTTGGATGGTTAAATCATCAACAAGACGTTCAATCGTCTCGTCAACAAAATATGAATAACTCGACGATTTTTCGGCACGCATTTGTGAATTGATTTGAATTTGACTATATACATCCGTATTATATGCTTCGTTATATTGGGCTTCGCTAATATAGCCTTGCTCTAAGAGCTTATCTAGAATACGTTCTGCACGGTCCCGGTTGTTCTCAGGTTTGGACACAGGATCATACTTTGACGGATTGTTTGTAATTGAAGCAAGTACAGCAGCTTCGGCAATTGAGATATCCCAAACATCCTTATTAAAATACAGTTGAGAAGCAGTTTGAACACCGTTGGTTCCGCGACCACTAGCTACAGTGTTCATATAAAGTTCAAGAATATCTTCTTTTGAAAGATATTTTTCAAGTTGAACGGCAAGATACATTTCTTGTAATTTACGCTCAATTGTTACATCTGTGGATAAAACGTTGTTTTTGATAATCTGCTGTGTAATGGTACTGGCGCCTTCAGAAAAGCTTTGTGTCTTAAGGTTAATAAAAATAGCACGCATAAATCCTTCTAAGTCAACTCCATTATGACGCATGAAGCGTTCGTCTTCAATAGCGATATAAGCCTCGCCCAAATATTTTGGGATTTGGTCATATTCAACATAGATTCGGTTAGCATCAGCACCATGAAGTTTTTGGACTTCGTTGCCTTGAAGGTCATAGATAATCGTTGTATATCCTTCGGGTTGGATTTTTTCCAGTAAATGATCAATACTTGGTGATGCGTCAATAATAGCTTTAAAGGTTCCAAGGCCTGCAGCAAAAGCAATAATACCTGCAACTAATATAAAAAATACTAAAAGCTTGAAAAAAGTTGAACTGACTAAATTCTTGATCTTGCTAGACTTTGAATTAATCTGCTTTATTTTCTTATTTCGAGCATATTTTCCAAAATTCATAATGAATCCTCCTTTTAATCTTCACTATTATATCAAATATATGGCTAATAAGAAAGAAGTTTAATAACCTTAATCAAAAATTAATATTTGTAAGGAAGGTTTTTGAAGGGGAATTATTTTTTGTGGCATATATTGCATTTTGAGAAATATTCATGTATACTTAAATAGTGTTATTAAATGGTACTACTAATTTGGGTTAAATAGTCCTATGAGGTGAAAAATGAATTTTACGAAAATGCAAGGCTGTGGTAATGATTATATCTATATAAATGGGTTTGAAGAAACGATAGAAGATCCCAAAGAGCTGGCAATTCAAATGAGTGATCGCCACTTTGGAATCGGAAGTGATGGGATAGTATTGATTCTTCCATCGCAAAAAGCGGATGTAAAGATGCGGATGTTTAACGCAGATGGGTCAGAAGCTGAGATGTGCGGCAATGCGATTCGATGTGTTGGCAAGTATGTCTATGATAACAAAATGATTGGGCAAGAGACGATATATGTAGAAACACAGGCAGGAATAAAAATTCTAGAACTCTTTCATGAACAGCAAAGTGTAAAGACGGTACGAGTGAATATGGGAGAGCCTATACTAAAGGCACAAGATATCCCTGTCTTAAGCGAAGGCTCACCGGTAGTGGATTTGATGCTGATGGCAGCAGATAAAAAGTTTGCGATGACATGTGTATCTATGGGAAATCCCCATGCAGTTACATTTGTTGAACAAACCGATGGATTTAATGTAGAAAAGTATGGTAAACTATTAGAAGTGGACGCTTCTTTCCCCAAAAAGGCAAATATTGAGTTTGCACAGGTCATCAATCGGCATGAGATCAACATGCGGGTATGGGAACGGGGAAGTGGAGAGACGCTGGCATGTGGTACAGGCGCTTGTGCGACACTTGTAGCATGTGTTCTTAACGATAAATGCGACACAAAAGCAACGATACATTTACTTGGAGGGGATCTAGACATCGAATGGGATCAAGAGACCAATCATGTGTTTCTTACAGGCCCGGCGGAATTTGTTTTTGAAGGTAAATGGTTAAAATAGGAGGTTATTATGGCAGAGAGTTATATTCAAAGTTTAATTGCAGAACGCATCGGTGGAAAACAATTTGGAAAAAGTACGGTTATCTATAAATTTGAAAAAATCAAGCGCGCTAAAATCGAGGCAATCAAAGCACACCCAGATCTAGAGCTTATTGATATGGGTGTTGGAGAACCGGATGCAAAAGCAGACCAAGGAGTTATTGACACATTGGCATTTGAAGCCAATCAATGGGAAAATCGTAATTATGCGGATAATGGTATTTTTGAATTTAAAGAGGCCGTTGTCACGTATATGGAACGTATCTATGGAGTGAAAGGAATCGATGCACAAACCGAAGTCAACCATTCCATCGGTTCAAAGCCTGCTCTTGCCATGATGGCACAAGCGTTTATTAATCCGGGCGATGTTACCTTAATGACAGTACCTGGATATCCAATCATGGGAACGATGACAAAGTGGTTAGGGGGCGATGTGTATAATATGGCGCTTTTGGCTGAAAACAAGTTTCTTCCTGACTTAGATGCAGTTCCAAAAGATATCGTCAAAAAAGCAAAATTATTGTATTTGAATTATCCTAACAATCCAACAGGGGCAGTGGCAACTAAAGCCTTTTTCAAAAAAGCGATTAAATTTGCAAAGGAAAATAATTTGATTATTGTTCATGATGCTGCATATGCTGGGTTAATGTTTGATGGACATAAGCCTCTAAGTTTTCTAAGTGTCCCCGGAGCAAAAAAAGTAGGCGTTGAGATACATTCGCTCTCAAAAGCATATAATATGACGGGATGGAGAATGGCTTATGTTGTTGGAAACAAAAAAGTAGTGGCTGCATTTGCATCGGTTAAAGACAATAATGATTCAGGACAGTTTAAAGCGATACAAAAAGCAGCTATTTATGCGTTGGAACATCCGGAAATCACAGAAATGACAGCGGCAAAATATTCAAGACGCCATGATATGCTCGTTGAAACCTTGTCAAGCCTTGGATTCAATGTGAAAAAACCTAAGGGCTCGTTTTATCTTTATGTAGGAATACCCAAAGGCGTGAGAAATGGTGTGAAGTTTAAAACAGCTGAAGATTTTTCACAATTTTTAATTAAGGAAAAACTGATTTCTACGGTTCCATGGGATGATGCAGGTGCCTATGTCCGATTTTCTGTAACATTCTTGTCGTTGAATGAAGAAGAAGAACGTCTTGTCATGGACGAGATTTATCGCCGATTGTCAGACGTTGAATTTATATTTTAAATATAGTCATCCTAAAGGAGGAAGGTAATGAGTGCAAAGATGTATTCTAATGAAGAAATTCGGCGCATTGTGTTTGATGAAGATGTAAAATTCATCCGATTACAATTCGTGGATATTTTTGGAACGCTTAAAAATGTTGCCATTACTGTTGAGCAGCTGGAAAAAGCTTTGGCTGGAGAAATTATGTTTGATGGTTCATCCATTGAGGGGTTGTATCGTAGTGAAGAAGCGGATATGTATCTTCGGCCGGATCTGGCTACTTTTCAGATTTTTCCATGGAGGCCTCACCAAGGAAAGGTAGCAAGGCTTATATGTGATATTGTCAAAGCGGATGGAAATCCCTTTAGCGGTGATCCTCGATATGTTCTAAAGCAGACGATAAAAAAAGCAGAGACGATGGGATATCGAGTTAAAGTTGCGCCGGAGTTTGAGTTTTTCTTGTTTCACACAGATGAACAAGGGGATCCAACGACGACGACACATGATAAAGCCGGATACTTTGATTTAGGGCCCATGGATTTAGGTGAAAATGTTCGAAGAGATATTGTCCTGACGTTGCAGGATATGGATTTTAAAATTGCTGCATCCCATCATGAAGTAGCACCAGGTCAACATGAAATCGACTTTGAAATGGGCGATTTACTTGAGGCCGTGGATAATATTGTAACCTTTAAGCTTGTTGTTAAAGTGATTGCACAAAAACATGGATTACATGCAACGTTTATGCCAAAGCCTCTGCATAACATTAACGGATCGGGCATGCATACTTTAATGACGCTAGAAGAAAAGGCGACTGGAAAAAATGTCTTTTTTGATGCGGATGAAGATTATCAATTATCCGAAGATGGACATGCTTTTATTGGAGGATTATTAGCCCATGCTAAGGGTATAACAGCAGTGACAAACCCAACGATTAATTCATATAAGCGATTGGTAACAGGATTTGAAGCACCGATACGTATTGGTTGGTCAAGTTCGAATAATAGTCCGTTGATTCGTATCCCTGCAGCGCGTGGTAATCAAACTTGTATTGAGTATAGAAGTCCTGACCCTTCCTGCAATCCATACCTTGCCCTTGCAGTGATGATAGAGGCAGGGCTAGATGGAATTAAAAATAATTTAAAATCGGATGAGCCTATGTCGGCAAAAGACTTATCCAAGGCGGTTCATCCTTTTGATTTTGAGCATACGCTCCCAAAAACATTAAAGGATGCTGTGGTTGAATTGGATAAAGACGAACTGATTAAGTCCGTCTTAGGCGATGTATATGAAAATTATAAACGTGCAAAAATTAATGAATGGATGGATTATATATCAATCGTACATGATTGGGAAGTCGAACGGTATATATCTAGGTATTAGTCGTTCTCATCGAGACTCTTCATAAGTAGGTGAAATTATATGGGGATAAGAGTCATGATTGGCTCAAACAACAATAAAATAGCTGCTCAACTAACCCAATTTCTGGTTGAAAACGGTATGCAAGTTGTTGGCGAGACGACAGACGCTTATGATTTGTTGCGAAGGATTCATACAGTCTATCCGGACATTACGATTATTGATGATCAAATGAAGGGAATGAAAGGGTACGAAATCTCCGAAACCATCCTAGCAGAAAAAGTCTGTCCGGTGATCACGCTTATTCACGCGGCAGATATGGGCTATTATGTCAACTTGAATCAAGAACCGATTTTTGCCAGTATTGCCAAGCCATGTGGACGCGAAGTGTTGATGAATACTATCTTCTTACTCGCCAAAACAGCCAAGAGCATACTGGCACTGGAGCAAAAAGTTGAAAAAATCAATGATGAGAAAAAAAATCAAGACATTGTGAACGAAGCAAAAAAATACTTGATGGAATATCTGAACTTAAGCGAAGAAGAAGCACATCGCAAAATACAAAAAAAGAGTATGGATAAAGGTATTTCAAAGGTAAAGGTAGCAGAAATTATTATCAGAATATACAAAAAATAATGCGGAAAAGTTAAAAATAACAGACAATTAATTTATAAAAAAAATAACTTGCATTATTATTTGTCCTATGATATTATGTTTTTAAGTAAGAGGGCGTAGCGCCCAGGTCATATTTATTTTTGTTTTGGAACAATGGCGTTCTCAAGGCTTTCTTGAGCACGCCTTTTTTGTGTTATTGGAAAGCACGACTTAGACTTTGTAGTAAATCGTTAGCATAGCAAGGAGGATTTTATGAATGTAACTGATATTTTTGGGAAAAATGTATTTAATGATGTTGTAATGAAGGAACGTCTTCCAAAGGATACGTATAAGGCGCTAAAAAGAACTCTGGATTTGGGTGAAGCGCTTTCTGAAGACGTCGCAGATGTGGTTGCAAATGCAATGAAGGATTGGGCAATTGAAAAAGGCGCAACCCATTATACACATTGGTTTCAGCCAATGACAGGAAAGACTGCTGAAAAACATGATTCGTTTATTGAACCGACAGGAGAAGGCTCTGTAATTATGGAGTTTTCAGGCAAACAATTGATCCAAGGGGAACCAGATGCTTCATCTTTTCCAAATGGTGGATTACGTGCGACATTTGAAGCAAGAGGCTATACAGCATGGGATGCGACATCACCTGCATTTTTAAAAGATGATACGTTGTGTATTCCTACAGCTTTTTGTTCCTACAGTGGCGAAGCGCTGGATAAGAAGACACCTCTGTTACGTTCAATGGAAGCTATAGATAAGCAAGCCTTAAGAATACTAAGACTCTTTGGAGATACAACGACAAAAAAAGTAACTACAACCCTTGGACCGGAACAAGAATACTTTCTTGTAGATAAGCGATTATATCAACAACGAAAGGACTTGATCTTTACAGGGCGAACATTGTTTGGTGCAAAACCTCCAAAGGGACAAGAATTAGATGACCATTATTTTGGAAGTATCAAAGAGCGTATTTCTGCATTTATGAAAGAAATTGATGTGGAACTATGGAAATTAGGTATTGCATCAAAGACAAAGCATAATGAAGTTGCTCCTGCACAACATGAAATGGCGCCAATCTTTACAACGGCAAATATTGCAACAGACCATAATCAATTGGTTATGGATATGATTACAAAAGTTGCACAGCATCATGAACTTGCATGTCTATTACACGAAAAACCATTTGCAGGGGTTAATGGATCGGGAAAACATAACAACTGGTCTATGAGCACGCCAACAGCTAATTTGTTATCTCCAGGAAGAACGCCTCATTCAAATGCTCAGTTTTTAACATTTTTAGTTGCTATTATTGCAGCAGTTGATGAGTATGCACCATTGCTTCGCTTGACAGCAGCCAATGCAGGTAATGAACATCGCCTTGGTGCAAATGAGGCACCACCGGCAATTATTTCTATTTTCCTAGGTGAGCAATTAACGGATATTATTGATCAAATCAAGGCTGGGGCATTAACATCAAGTAAAGAAGCGAGTACGATGAAATTAGGCGTAACAACATTGCCGGATTTTCCAAAAGATGTTACTGACCGTAATCGAACATCACCTTTTGCATTTACCGGTAATCGCTTTGAATTTAGAATGGTTGGATCGAATCAATCCATTTCGGGAGCGAGTATTACACTAAATACAATTTTGGCGGAAGTCTTATTACGCATTGCAGATAAATTAGAAAAAGCAGAAGACTTCGAAACCGAACTTAGCCATATTTTAGAAGAGCTTGTAAAAGAACACTATAATATTATCTTTAATGGTGATGGTTATTCACAAGAGTGGGTAGAGGAAGCTAAGAGACGGGGCTTACCAAATATTAAGACGACGCCAGAAGCAATTAGTGTCTTTAACCGACCGGAATACATTGAAGTCTTTGAGCGTCATCATGTTTTCACAGCTCAAGAAGTCAATGCACGACAAGAGATATTATTTGAAGAATATTCAAAAAATATTAATATCGAAGCATTAACGATGATTGAAGTTGCACGACGTGAAATTATGCCGGCAGTTATGGAATATGTGGGTGTATTATCCAATTCAATTATTTCAGTTAAATCAGCAGTTCCAAGTGCAGATGTTTCGGTACAGACACAGCTGGTTGAACAAATCTCAAAATTATTAAAAGAGGTGAGTGACCAAGTCGATGCATTGGAAGCTATGGTAGAACGCGTTCATGATGGAATCGAAGATTATGAAGAACAAGCCCATGCTTATAAGTTTGAAGTCTTTCCGGTAATGGAAGCGTTGCGTAAGCCTTGTGATGAATTAGAAGTGATTGTATCTGAGGAATTTTGGCCATTTCCAACGTATTCAGATTTATTGTTTAGAGTATAATTTATATATATTTAAAAGCGGTACGCCCTGGGTGGTGTACTGCTTTTTTCTTGACAGTTTTTCATGTATATGCTAACATATCGATAAACGTAGATATGTTGACACGAGTACGATATACGAAAAGGAGCTATATGAAAAAACAAAAATTAGAAGGTATGAGTTTTTTTGAGCGGTATTTATCTTTATGGGTGATTCTTTGTATGCTTTTAGGAATCGGTATTGGAAAATATTTGCCGATGATACCAAGATTTTTTGGGAAGTTTGAAGTCGCCAATGTATCTATTCCGATTGCAATTTTAATTTGGCTGATGATTTATCCAATGATGATGAAAGTAGATTTTAAAAGTGTGAAAGATGTAGGGAAAAATCCTAAAGGATTGTTTGTGACATGGGTTGTTAATTGGTTGATAAAACCTTTTACTATGTTTGGAATTGCCTATCTTTTCTTTAATATTATCTTTAAGGAGTGGATTACTCCGGAGTTAGCATCAGATTATTTGGCAGGAGCGGTGTTACTTGGAGCAGCACCTTGTACTGCAATGGTCTTCGTATGGAGCCATTTGACGAAAGGAAATCCCGCGTATACAGTTGTTCAAGTGGCAACCAATGACTTGATTATCTTAATTGCATTTACACCGATTGTTGCTTTTTTGCTGGGGGTCAGTGGTTTTGTAGTTCCTTGGATGACATTGATTCTCTCTGTCGTTCTCTTTGTCGTTATTCCTCTTACCGGTGGAGTAATCACACGTCACATCATCATAAAAAATAAAGGAGAAACCTATTTTAATAATACGTTCCTCCCTAAATTCAACCATGTTACAATTGGTGGATTGTTGATTACACTTGTACTTATTTTTTCTTTTCAAGGACATGTAATCTTAGAAAATCCATTGCATATTCTCTTAATTGCCATTCCATTGATTCTTCAGACTATTTTGATTTTTGGTCTTGGTTATGGAATAAGCCGTGTACTAAAATTGCCACATGCTGTTGCTGCACCGGCAGCAATGATTGGTGCTTCCAACTTTTTTGAGTTGGCAGTGGCAGTGGCTATTGCACTTTTTGGTGCTCAAAGCCCGGTTGCATTAGCAACTATTGTTGGAGTATTAGTTGAAGTACCAGTTATGTTGATGTTGGTTCGATTTGCAAATAATACGACAGAGTGGTTCTTAAACGCAAAAAACTAACCGTTATTTAAAGGCAGTAGCGATTTGACCTAAAGCTTGTTCAAGGATTGTTCTTGGACAAGCTATATTTATACGCTGAAAACCTTGACCTGCCTGTCCAAACATTAATCCATCATCTAGCCAGACCTTGGCTTCATAGAGCATTTTTTCTTTGATGGCAGTGTCGGATAATCCAAGTGCGGAAAAGTCAAGCCAGATAAGATAAGTACCTTCAGGCTCAATCAAACGAACGTTAGGAAGGTGTGTCTTTAAGTATTCGCGTGTGAACGCAAGGTTTTCAAGTAGGTAGATGCGAAGTTGGTTAAGCCAATCATGCCCATTGGCATAAGCGGCCTGACAAGAAATTAGCCCCATAATGTTTGGCTGGCTGTACCCTGAACATGCAAGAGCTTTTTTAAATGCTTTTCTTAGCGTCGGGTTTGGAATGAAGATATTGGAAAGTTGAAGACCGGCTAAATTAAAGGTTTTTGATGGAGAGGTACAAGTAATTGATATTTGGGCGAAGCTATCTTGAATACTTGAAAATACAATATGTTGATGACCTGGGTAGATAAAGTCTTGATGAATTTCATCGGCAATCACATAAACATTATGCTTAAGGCATATATTGCCTAAGCGTGTGAGTTCTTCTTTGGTAAATACGCGTCCGACAGGATTGTGGGGATTACTCAAGATGAAGAGCTTGACCTTGTGTTGCTCTATTTTTTTTTCAAAATCTTCAAAATCAATGATATAGGTATGATCTTTGGTATAGATTAACTCATTAACAACAACATTACGATGATTGTTTTCAATAGAATCACGAAACGGATAATAGACAGGTTCTTGGATAAGAATGCTGTCGTTTTCTTTTGTATAGGCATGAATGGCCATATTAATAGCAAAAACAACCCCAGGTGTTTTGATAAGCCATTGGGGCTTTATAGTCCAATGGTATTGGGAAGAAAACCATTGGGTTAAGATGTCTTCGTATTGATGATCGTTATCAGAATATCCATAGATGCCGTGTTGGGATTTTTCGATGAGGGCGTCCATAACAGCTGGGGGGGATGCAAAGTCCATGTCGGCAACCCAAAGGGGCAAGACATCATCAGGAAGTCCGCGGCGTGTGGCATAGTCATATTTTAAAGAGTTTGTATCGTTTCTTGGGATGATTGTGTCAAAGTTATATTGCATTAATTTGCCTCCTTTAAAATGGTGTCAAATTCATGAATGAGGTCATCTATAGCCTCTATTCCGACAGATAAACGTAGTAAGCGGTCATTGATCCCTTTTTTATTACGCTCCTGTTCAGGAATATCTGCATGGGTTTGTAACATAGGATAGGTGATTAAGGTTTCAACACCACCAAGACTTTCAGCATACTGGATAATGGATGTATGGTTTAAGATGTAGGTTGCAATAAAAGCGCTGGCGCATTCAAAGGAAATCATTGAGCCAAATCCACTGCATTGCTTTTGCATAGTGTGATACCCAGGGTGGTTAGGTAATCCTGCGTAAAAAACCTGGGTGATTTTTGGGTGTGATTCGAGCCAAACGGCTAGTTGACGTGCATTTTTTTCCTGTGCATCCATACGTAAAGCAAGGGTTTTTATGCCACGAATCATTAGCCAACTGTCAAATGGAGCAAGTGCTGAACCCACTGTTTTTATTAGATAGCGTAATTGTTCACTAAGGTGGACATCGTCAACAATGACGAATCCGGATAGCGTATCGTTATGTCCGCTCAAAAATTTTGTACCACTGTGAAGAATGATATTAGCACCAAATTGAAAAGGTTTTTGAAGATAGGGTGTTAAAAAGGTATTATCTACAATAAATAATAGGTCGTGAGTACGAGCGATTGTAGACATGGCACTTAAGTCGGTAATATGCATCATCGGGTTTGAAGGCGTTTCAATATATAGCGCTTTTGTTTTGGGGGTTATAGCAGAGCTTACAAGGGATGGGCTGGTTGTATCAACATAGCTAAATTCAAGATTGTACTGATGACTTAAATAATCAAATAGGCGGTGTGATCCTCCGTATAGATCTAATGAGGTAATAATGTGATCTCCAGGTTTAAACAATTGAAAGACGGCTGTAATAGCAGCCATACCAGAAGAAAAGGCAAGTGCATCATAGCCACCTTCTAGATTGCATATAAGTGCTTCGAGTTGTTCTCTAGTTGGGTTTTGGAGTCGTGAATAATCGTATCCAGTGCTTTGGCCGACGCTTGGATGCACAAAAGTAGCTGACTGATATATGGGCGTACTGATGGCTCCGGTATGGTCATGGGGGAAGGCTTGAGCATTGTGTACACATAAGGTGTTGAAAGCGTTATTTTTTTTCATGTAGGCTCCTCTCTCTACGGTTCATCGTTATACTAAAATATATAGGTTTTTCGTGAAAAAGTCAATGACATATAAAACATATATAAAAAATAAGATATCTTCTTGACATATATAAGTCTAGCGTGTAAGATGTAGCTAACAGATGACATATATAACATATATAAAAAATATGAATTGGAGGAACAATATGAAAAATGTATATAGTAATTTAAACGAGCTTGTAGGAAAAACCCCTTTAGTTGAGATTAGTCGGTATGCAAAATTAAATGAACTTGATGCGAATATTATTGTAAAGTTAGAAAGCTTTAATCCAGGCGGAAGTGTAAAAGATCGGATTGCAAAAGCGATGATTGAAGATGCGGAACAAAAAGGAATATTAAAAGAAGATTCTGTCATTATTGAACCGACCAGCGGAAATACAGGGATTGGATTAGCATATATTGGCGCGTCAAAAGGATACCGTGTAATTTTGACTATGCCTGAGTCCATGAGTGTCGAACGAAGAAATATTCTAAAAGCCTACGGCGCTGAACTTGTTCTGACTCCGGCAGCTGGAGGAATGAAAAGTGCTATAGAAAAAGCTAGACAATTACATGAAGAAATTGAAAACTCATTTATTCCGGGGCAATTTATTAACCCGGTAAACCCTGAGATACATCGAAAAACATCAGGACCTGAGATATGGGAAGATACAGAAGGTGCGATTGACATATTTGTTGCAGGTGTTGGAACGGGAGGAACGATAACAGGAGTCGGAGAATATCTGAAGTCAAAGAACAAAAATATTCAAGTCGTTGCTGTGGAACCAACTGGATCTCCGGTTTTATCTGGAGGAAGTTCAGGACCCCATAAAATTCAAGGGATTGGTGCAGGATTTATACCGGATATACTAAATACAGCGATTTATGATGAAGTGATTCAAATAGAAAATGACGAAGCATTTATAGCTAGTCGACAATTATCAAAATCTGAAGGGATTCTTGTAGGTATATCATCCGGTGCGGCAGTTGCGGCAGCAGCAAAGTTAGCCAGTCGACCGGAAAATGCAGGTAAAAATATCGTTGTTTTCTTACCGGATACGGGAGAACGTTATTTATCCACACCATTATTTTCCTAAGGCTCCTAGGTTGAATACTTAATCAAATTACGATATAATCATAAGATAGCGACAAGTATATATAGAAAGATTAAGTATGTCAGATAGGAGAGACAAAGTGATACTTACATTAGCATTAAACCCTGCAGTCGTTCGTACAATTAATGTAGAAGGTTTTCAAGTGGATCATCATAATGAGGCTGTTTATGATGCGTTGAGTGTTGGAGACTGTGGAATATACAGTGCATATATTGTTAAAATATTACAAGGAGATCCATATGTTATGGGGGTCTCTGGAGGTATTGGTGGACGATATATCAAGAATTTTTTAGATAAAAACAAAATAAAAACAGATTTTCTCCAGGTGGATCACGAAACCAAGACCCATCTATTAATTCATGATAATATCAATGATACAACAACAAAAATACTAAGTCATAATAATCAACTGACGGAACGAGATTTTATTAATATTAAACACAGAATATATCATCATATCAAAGAGACAGAGTTAATTATGCTAACGGGTGATGATGCGTGGAGCTCGAATTTTATTAGAGATTTGAACACGATGACGAAAGGGGCAATACGTATCATTACCGCAGTCGAAGGTGATAGCTTTAGAGAGTGTATTAATGAAAGTGTCTATGCATGTGTTATGGATGTAGATAATCTAAAAGCTTTAGGCTATGACTTTCCGGAAGATGAAGAAAGCTTTGAAAGAATACGTGAATTTCGACGGACACATAAGATGAAGTATTTGATTGTTAAAGGGCATTATGAAATTATTGGTTTTGCAAAGAACAAAATATGCAAAGTCAACTATCATACCAAAAACAGCATATATCCGGTAGTGAAAAGTATGATTTTAGGTGGATTAAGTGTTGGTGTTAAGCGCAATTATAGTTTTGAGACAACGATTAAACTCATGGGAGCTATTGCAAATAATTGCTCTGTTGATGAGTATCCATTCGTTATTCGAAGAAATGAAATTGATCGAGGCATGAAGCACGCTAAGCTTTATGAAATCTATAATCAACGTAATGGTTATTCGATAGGGGATATGTAAAATGGAGCGATTTACAACACTAAAAAATCAACAAGAGGCAGAAATAGTCGTAAAAAAATCTCGCTTTATCGGTATTGCATTTCCATGTGACTCGGTTGACGTATTTGAAAAAGAAGTAGAACGCATACAGAGAAAATATCCCGGAGCCCGCCATTACTGCTATGCCTATCGCTTTCTTGAAAATATTATTAATGAACGTTATCAAGATGACAAGGAACCTTCGGGAACAGCAGGACTTCCAATACTAGAAGTTTTACGTCATCACGATGTACTTCAATGTGCAGTCGTGGTGGTGCGTTATTTTGGAGGAACGCTTCTAGGAACGGGAGGACTATCAAGGGCCTATTCTGATGCGGCAAGAGATGCATTAGCAGCATCAATCTTTATTACACAAGTTAAAGCTGTGGAATGCGAAATCAGAGCGGATTATCACTTTAGTGGAAAAATTGACTATTATTTAAATACAGAAAATATTCCTGTTGTGGACACACAATATGCCGATCAAGTAACGTATACTGTTGTAGTTGAAAAAGAGCAGTATGATCAAGTGGAAAATGATTTGAAAAATATGGCGGCCAATAACATACAGTTTGTTTATATGCGAGATGTCTCAGGATATTATGAAGGTAAAGACTTTATTGAAGTACAATAAAGTCTTTTTTTAGATACTTTTTAAAATACTTTTTAAAAGTCATTGAAAAAGTATTGCCCATGAGTTATAATAAGGTCACCAAAATAATATTAATTGATTTAGGAGGGTTTTATGAAAGAATATTTTGAAAGTATAGGAAAGATTCAATTTGAAGGACCAAAGTCAACGAATCCATTGGCATATAAATACTATGACGCGGATCGGGTAGTTGCAGGTAAGCCAATGAAAGAACACTTGCGTTTTGCAATGAGTTATTGGCATACAATGACCGCAGCAGGAGTGGATCCATTTGGAATGGGTACCATGGAGCGATCATACAATAGCCTTGAGGGAATGGAATTAGCAAAAGCTCGTGTACATGCAGCTTTTGAATTTATGGAAAAACTTGGTATGGAATATTTTTGCTTTCATGATATTGATATTGCACCTGAAGGAGATTCATTACAAGAAAAACTCGATAATTTAGATCAAATTGTGGATGTTATCGAAGAAAAAATGCAAGAGACAGGCATCAAATGCTTATGGGGAACTACCAATGCATTTGGACATCCTCGATTTATGCATGGAGCATCTACATCACCAAATGCTGATGTTTTTGCATTTGCAGCAGCACAAGTAAAAAAAGCTCTCGAAATTACCCATCGTTTAAAAGGCGAAAACTATGTGTTCTGGGGTGGTCGTGAAGGATATGAGACACTTCTTAATACAGATGTTGCACTTGAAAATGATAACTTGGCAAGATTTTTGAAAATGGCAAAAGACTATGCGAGAAAGATTGGATATACAGGACAATTCTTGATTGAACCAAAACCAAAAGAGCCTACTAAACATCAGTATGATTTTGATGCTATGACGGTTTTAGGATTCTTAAGAAAATACGACTTAATTGATGACTTTAAGCTAAATATAGAAGCTAATCATGCAACACTTGCAGGACACACATTCCAACATGAATTACTTATTTCACGTATTAACGGTGCATTGGGTTCAATTGATGCAAACCAAGGCGACATGCTTTTAGGATGGGATACAGATCAGTTCCCAACAAATATTTATGATGCGACAATGTGTATGTATGAAGTATTAAAAAATGGTGGAATTGCTCCCGGAGGATTGAACTTTGATGCCAAAGTACGTCGTGGATCATTCCAAGCAGATGATTTATTCATTGCATATATTGTTGGGATGGATACTTTTGCCAAAGGACTTCTTGTAGCTGACAAATTATATAGTGATGGTATCTTAGAAGATTTTGTCGCTAAGCGTTATATCTCATATACTGATGGAATCGGTAAAAAAATCCTAGATGGGACGACAGATCTTGAAGAACTAGCAGCTTATGCTGTTCATCATGACCAGATTCAAAATACTTCAGGACGTCAAGAAATGTTAGAAGACATTGTTAATCGCTATATCTATTCGGCGCAATAAAATCATAAGTGCGCTTGTGCATTTGTTATGCGCTTGATATAATGTTCTAAGGCGCATAAGAGAAAGACTTGAGATAAGACAATTGACAGTCAGAGTGACTGACAATTGTCTTACATCTTATATAATAGGAGCGATCATATGACAAAGTTTGGAACATTCAGTCAAGAACAAATCAAAGAAATCAATCGAGTTAATGTTATTAATGCTATCAGAAATAACAAAGAGACGACGAAGCATGAAGTGTCAAGAATACTTAAGCTAAGTATACCGACAGTGACATCCAACATTAATGCGTTGATAAAAGAGGGGTTTGTTTATGAATCGGGTGTGGCTCAATCAACAGGTGGACGCAAACCAGTTTTGTTAAGCTTTAATGAAAATGCTAGATTTTCTTTTGGAGTCAATATTACGTTGGATCAGATGACGATTATTTTGATGAATCTTAATGGAGAAATTATTGAATCACAGGTATTTGACTATTTACCTAATAATAATTTTGATCAAGTGGTGACACAGATAAAGGAAACTATTTTAAATATATTAAAAAAACGTCAGATTTCTAAGAAAAAAGTCGTCGGAATTGGATTATCTTTGCCTGGACTTGTTGATGAAGATAAACTGATTTTAGACAGTGCTCCAAATCTTGGAGTCAAAGAATATGACTTTCATTCATTTCAAGAAGCTCTTGAAATTCAAGTATATGTGGAAAATGAAGCGAATATTGCAGCCTATGGAGAAACTTTACAGGGAAACCATAAGAACATGAGCAATGTTGTCTATATATCGATAACAGAAGGTGTAGGGACAGGTATTATTATCAACAATCAAATCTATAAAAGCGCCAATAAAAAAGCGGGAGAATTTGGACATATGCGTATTTCTGATGAGAATCTTCAATGCAATTGTGGACGTACTGGATGTTGGGAGTTGTTCGCTTCAAAACGCGCATTGATTCGATACTTTTTTGAAGAAACAGGGCAATCAGAAGAAGACCTTTCTGTATTACTTTCTGATGATAACCTTCAAAAACCTGCCGTCAAAGTGGCACTTCAAAAATATTTTGATTATTTATTTATCGGTATAGAAAATATTGTACTAGGTTTAAATCCCGAATATGTGATTATTGGTGGAGAGCTTGGGAAATATAGGCAGCAATTACTTCAATTTATCAATGAAGAAAAACAATTAAAAAGTTCATATATGGTATATGAAGGGACGCGTATTATCTTCTCTGATTTAGCAGATCAAGCTTCTGTTATTGGAGCGGCATTATTGCCGCAACAATCTATTTTCTATCACCATAATAATGTAATTTAACGATAAGGAGAGAAGTGTTTATGTATTATTTAGGTATTGACCTAGGAACATCCTCAGTAAAAGTACTACTTATTAATAAAGACAATGAAATTGTCGGTGATGCTTCACGTGAGTACCCCGTATCTTATCCTCAAGAAAAATGGGCAGAACAAAATCCTATAGATTGGTGGATTCAGACAAAGGAAGCTATAAAAGATGTTGTAAACAAATATAACATTCCCAAAGATGGCATTAAGTCAATGAGCTTTAGCGGACAGATGCATGGGTTGGTGGCGTTGGATGGGAAGAATGAAGTTTTAACGCCGGCAATATTATGGTGTGATAATCGTACAGAAGCAGAATGTGAAGAGATAACTGAATATTTCGGACAAGAAAAATTGAGTGAATATACAGGGAACAAAGCGCTAACAGGATTTACGGCACCAAAGATTCTTTGGGTCAAAAAGCATCTTCCCAATATTTTTGCTCAGATTCAGCATATTATGCTACCAAAGGACTATGTCAGTTTTAAATTAACAGGGAACTATTCAACAGATGTATCTGATGCTTCAGGCATGCTCCTTCTTGATGTTAAGAATAGAACATGGTCACAAGAAATGCTTACATTTCTTGGCATTGAAGAGACGATGCTTCCTAAGCTCTATGAATCTTATGAAGCATGTGGATATGTTCAGCCATCAATATTAGAAGAGCTTGGACTAGAAGGTGATATAGTAGTTGCAGCCGGAGCAGGAGACCAAGCAGCTGGTGCGGTGGGTACAGGAACCGTTGTTGAAGGCATTGTGTCGGTAACACTGGGAACATCAGGCGTTGTTTTTGCTGCGCATGAATCGTATGCCCATGATGAAAAGAACCGATTGCATGCATTTTGTCATGCAAATGGAAAATATCATTCAATGGGAGTAATGCTGTCTGCGGCTTCATGTTTGAAATGGTGGGTTGATACGGTTCAAAAAGGTATGAGCTTTGAGGTATTGCTAGAAGAAGCACAACAACTTGAGACAGAAGATAAACACCTTGTTTTCTTGCCTTATCTCATGGGAGAACGCACACCTTATGCAGATCCAAATGCCAAAGGGGCCTTCGTTGGTATGACCATGACGACACAACGAGGACATATGACAAAAGCTGTTCTTGAAGGCGTATCCTATGGATTAAAAGACTCTATGGAGATTCTAAAAGATATCAAAGTGCCTATTAAACAAGTACGTGTAATTGGTGGAGGTGCCAAGAGTGCTCTATGGAAACAAATACTTGCCGATATGTTTGACGTTGAAATTCAACAAATCAATACAAATCAAGGGGGAGCTTTGGGGGCGGCAATTTTAGGTGCAGTAGCTGCCGGACATTTTGCATCAGTTTCAGAAGGATGTGAAGCCATGATTAAGGTAACAGATACGGTAAAGCCAAATCCGGATACAAAGGCTTATTATGATGCGAAATATCAGCGATTTATAAAATTATATGCAGCGCTTAAAGACTGGTATCAATTAGGCTAACATAAGTATAAGGATTCTGAGTAGATAAATAGATATAAAATACCGACAATCATTTGTGATTGGCGGTATTTTTATATTCTGTATAAAATGGTATAATAAGGATATAGTATATAAGTTCCTACTTCACAATATACTAAAATATTGGTATGATGTGTATATCAAAATTTATCATTACTAATTAGGAGAAATACATGCGACATTACATATTACTTGGTTTATTATTACTTGGCTTGATAAGTTTTTCAAGCTGTACTATTGAAGAAAATGCTTTGGATGAAGCAACGTCAGTTGAGGAAATAGAGGCGCCAATACTTAGGATTTGGAGCTATTCAGATGAGTTCTTAACGGAGTTAGCTACATTTGAAGAAAAAAATGAATGCACTATTGAATATGAAGTGATTGATGCAAATGGGTTTGCGAGGATGGTTGACACACGAATAGAAGAGGGGGAAAAACCAGATATCATTATTTCTGACTATGCATCAATGATGAGCGAAACATTAAAGGACCACATACGTCCTTTAAATACATTTTCAGAAGAATATAACATTGCACAAAAGCTTAATCCACAGATGCTTGAACAAAGCTATGATACATCAAAACAGATGCGTGGCCTCTCATACCATATGACGCCGATTGTAATCTTTTATAGGCGAAGTCTAGCTAAGCAAGTATTAGGGACAGATGACCCTAAAGATGTCAGAACACATTTTATGTCGATGGAGTCGATTTATGATTTGGGAATGATGCTTAAAGAGCATGATATTGGCGTTGTTCCAGATCCTTATGCCCTACGCCATTTTATGCCTTTAGAGACAGTGAAGACAGATGAAGGTGTAGTGAATTTGGAACAGTGGAGAACGTATCTTATGACTATTAATGCAATCAAAAGAAATAAGCTTACACCATTTTACGTGGAATGGTCAAAAGAGTGGTTTGCGGGAATGCAAGATGATGTGTTTAGTTATGTATTACCTAGTTGGGCGTTGTCTCAGATTTTGTTTATGTCTGCGCCACAGACCTCAGGAGATTGGGGAATGGTTCAAGGGCCCTACTCAAAACAATGGGGAGGAACTTGGCTATCAGTTACTTATAGTGGAGAACAACAAGCGTTGGCAGATCGATTCCTAGAATATATACTTCTTGATCAAGAGCATCAAGAAACATGGCTTTCTAAGAGCTACCAGATATCTAGCAATATAGAAGTACAAAAAAAGCAGAGTTATCCAGAAGGAAATGTCTTTTTAGGCGGACAAGATTACCATCAAACCCTCAATCAAATCATTGAATTTGGGCTGGAAAAAGAGGAACGTGACACATTATGCGAAGAGCTTATAATCCGCTATGTCAATGATGAGTTTCATACGATTGATGAAGTGTTAATGTTGATTGAAAAAAAGCAATAAAGGAGGAGACATTATGAAATACATACAGTTAGTTTATAATCCGATGTCGGGAAGTCGTACATTTAAGACACGGTTGGATACACTTATAGAAATTGTAGAAAAAAAAGGGTATGAGCTACGCATATGGAGAACACGTTCAGCAGAAGACTTTACTACTTTTTTTGATGAAGGAAATTTTGAAGGTTGTGCAGCGATTTTAATTGCCGGAGGAGATGGTACAGTTAATCGGGCAGTCAATGCCATTATGAATAATAAAATCAATGTACCCATCGGTGTGATACCGGCAGGTACGGCGAATGACTTTGCACAGCATTTAGGAATTCCGGCAAATTTTAATGATGCTTTTGATGTCATTGCCCAGATGAAAACACGGAAATTAGACATAGGTGTTGTGAATGGACAATATTTTGTAAATGTTTGTGGAGGGGGATTGTTGACAAGTATAGCCCATACCATAGAACCGGAATTTAAGAATACTCTAGGCAAATTAGCTTATTATATTAAAGGGGTTCAGCAAATTCCTAAATTCAAAAGTCAAAAAGTGCGTATTACAACAGCTGAACAAATTTATGAAGAAGAATTCTATCTTTTTATAGTCCTTAACGGATCAAGTGCAGGAGGGTTTAATCGTTTAGGTGAATATGCATCTATGCGCGATGGCAAATTGGATTTTGTTGGATTTAAAGCGTGCAGTATGAATGAAATTCCCCTTATTTTTGCCAAAATGATGCGAGGAGAACATTTGGAAGACAAGAACATCTTGTTTTTCCAAAGCCGTAAGATTCACATTGAATGTTTAGAAGATAAAGGATTTCCGGCAGATGTGGATGGAGAGTTAGGCCCGGCATATCCTTTGGATATTAAGGTTATACCGGAAGGTATGGAATTTATTGTGAAAACTGGTTCTTAAAATCACTGGGCGTACGCCCGGTGATTTTTTTGAATTGTTTTGAAAAAGTATAGGTATCAACATAGCCTAATTTTATTGAAACCTCTTTAATACTTAGTTCAGAATTCGATAGCAAGCGTTGCGCAAGGTAAATACGATGCTGGATTATATATGTTCCAGGAGAAAGGTTATAGTGTTTTGTAAAAAGTTTTCTGAATTTTTCGTACCCCATATTTACTTCAAGAGCAACATCTTCAATGGAAATACGATTTCCAATATTTTCGTGAATATAAGCCGTGGCAACAGATAAAATGTTTTTTTCGTCAGAGGAACGTTGACTTACGCGATCAAGATAAGTCAAACGTGCAAGGTAATTGATGATTTTGGGAATGACTAAAGGCAATTCAAGGCGATCAGAATAGCCGAGCTGTTCATGGAAGGATAAGAAGGACTGAATGGTTTCAAAGTCAATTCCAGGGTGAATGACAGGAGAACCTTTTCCAAGAACGCCAAGGTCAACAAGATTTTGGAAGAGATTTTTACCAATAACGATATATAGTTCTGACCAACGATCATCTTCTGGAACAGTTGAGTGGGTATTTCCGGGAAAGCGTTGAATAAAGTCACCGGCTTTGACAGGAATTTTTCCGTTACTGTCTTCATAATATCCATATCCCTCAATTACAAGAACACCGTGATATTCATTCGTGGTTAATTGAATATGTGAGCCGGAATTTTGATTTTTCCGAACATATCCTGAGGCAAGAATACCTTCATGTGGCGTTGAGTTTAGCATGCGATGTTGTGAAGTGTTTTTCCAGTTGAATTTATTACCAATAACTTGTGCAATGTTCATAGTATGCTCCTTACCAGATATGACATGAAAAATACCAAAATGGCCATTTGTATTTTCTAAAAAAAAGAATATATTAACTCTTATATTATATACATGGTATCCTAGAGAATGCAAGAGGAAGAAGAATGAGAAAAGCAATCACAACACAAGAACGCAGTCGGCGTTATTTTATTTTGGAAGGAATTACAGGGATTGGTCAATTTTCATTGACGACCGGTAATTTTTTGGCAGGGTTTATTAGCTTTTTAGGAGGCAGTGAGACATTAAATGGTCGGATAGGCGTTATACATGTCGCTATGGGGATTTTTCAAATTTTTTCGACATTAATTTTATCTCATGGGCATCGTAGCCGTAAAGAAAAAGTTATCAGTATTGCCATTATCTTGCGGATATTTATGTCAGCAACATATTTTGTCCCTTATATTTTAATGCGCTTAGGGGCTTCGCCAACGATAATGATGGCTGGTTTTATAAGTTGTTTTGTGTTGGCTTATATTTGTAATGGACTTATCAGTCCAATCATCTCTAGTTGGATGATTGATTTATCGCCACTTCAAATTCGTGGTAAATATTTAGCATATCGTGAAAAATTGTCGTTGGGAATTGTCGCTGTATGTACCATTGTTCTTGGACGTGTTCTTGACTATAACAAAATGTTGGGGCAAGAATTTGTGGGTTTTTTATTTTTAGGCGCAGTGCTAGTTATCATGGGCGTGTTAAATATTTATGCGCTTATTCATATTGAAGATGTACCAACGGATGAGACTAAAAAAGAAAATGCTTTTTTAAAGCGTCTTTGTGCTCCAATACTAGATCCGGTTTTTAGTAAAATTATTCTTATGTATATTTTTTGGAACCTGGGGCTCTTTGTTGGTGCGCCTTTTATGGCGGTATATATGGTAGATGTACTTAATCTTAGCTATACATATATGATGACAATGACGGTTGTGACTATTTTGGTGCGTGTCGCCTTTACATCATGGTGGGGAAATCTTGCGGATAAAAAGTCATGGTTTTTATCCGGAAGCATCTCCGTGATGCTTTTAGGATTAACACATTTTTCTTGGGGATTTATCACACCTGATAATTATAAGATACTGATACCCTTAGTTCATGTTACAGTAGGATTTGCATGGGCTGGTGCAGGGATATCGTTATTTAATATGCAGTTTTTATTTGCAAAGCAAAAAATACGTACAATGTCTGTAAGTGTCAATTCAGCTATTGGAGGCTTAGTTAGCATTGTCGCTGTATTTTTAGGAAGTTATATTGTGGAATGTGTAGGGGAAAATGGCATGCGTTGGACGTTCTTTTTATCCGGAATGATTATTTTACTTTGTCCAATTTATATTCACAAAGTGTTAAAACGGTTACACATGCACATCATCCAAGATTAATTTATGTTTCAGATGTGTTTTTATATTTATACTTATAATATTTTAAAGAGACAATAACAAGAATGACTTTTACGAACAGAGAAAGTATAAAACTTGGCGATGAGGGGTCGTCGGCAGTTAGTCCAATAAAGGTGGCAATAAACATGGAAGGCACAAGGCCAAGGGTTGAACTAATAATATATTTGATGAATGGGGTTTGAACTGACCCGAAAAACATTCCGGTAATATCCATCGATACAAGTCCGATGGAACGGATAATAAAGACAAAAAACCCCTCGTTTTGTTGTCGGTTTTTTTTAAGCTCTTCACCTTTTTCAAATTTATTGAGCAAAGCTTCCACGCGATTTTTCCCGAGAATAGATCCGATACCATAAGCGACAGTACATGCAATAACTAATCCGATAAGATTAATTCCCAATGCGAGTAGCGGTGGAAAAACCATGCCGACAACAATTTGCAGTATAGGCACTGGAATGACAAAAAGAATCGGTTTTATCAAATACAATATTAAAAAAAAGATCGTTGCAAAAAAAGGGTTACTCGGGCTGTAATTTAGGAGGTTTTGAATAGAAAAAATTCGGTTACCTCGATTAAGGTATAAAAATCCGACAATTATCCCTATAAGAATAAGATATTTTAATATATATAAAATGCCGCGTCTGTAAATTCTTTCCATAAAACTCTCCTTTGCATACATTGTACCTCATCTATTATAAACTGAATTTAGATTTTATGAAAGGGCTATTTTTAAACACCTCGTTGATGAAGTTGTATAAATTCACGAGGTGTTATTTTTTCTTCTTTTTTAAAAAGTGCACTATAATAACTGGGACTTTTAATTCCGACGCGCAGTGCAACATCTTGAATGGATAAATCCGGTGAGGATAAGAGAAGCGATTTACTTTTGGACAAACGATAATTACGGACATATTCAAAAGGACGCATGCTAAGTTCGGCTTGAAATAGGCGACATACATATTGGGGAGAACGTTGGATAATTGAAGCCAAATCGTTTAAACTAAAATCATCCATATAATGATTTTCAATATATGCTAAAAGTGTCAAAAACATCTGGCTTCCATGAATGTCGGCGCTTTTTTTAGTGGTATGTAGACGATGAATTTCATAGATAGTGTCATAGAGCAAAGTTGAGATTTTAAAATAGTGCTGATGATATTCATTATTGGATAAACGGTATATCTGTTCGAGAAGATGTTGAGTTTGTTGGGGATTATTTAGAGAAATATACGCAAAATCGGTTAAGCCAAATGCTTGAAGAAGATCAGCAACCGCGTAACCGTCAAATGAAACCCAATGTGTGATCCAATCCTCTCCCGTTTTCATATAATGGTGTGGAAGATGCGCTGGAATAAACAGTCCTGTATTTGGAAAGATATCATAGACTTCGTCGTTGATATATAGTTGGCCAGAACCAGAGATCGTTTGAATCCATTGAGGCGATGTATAACCATGTGGACGATCCATTTCAGTTTCAGTAAAAAAAATACCGGATGATGTCAGGTAAAAAGGAAGGTTCAATTGATGATCCGTATTTGTAGGAAAAAAAGCGTTCATAAAATCCTCCATATTTTGTATTAGTTTTAAGATTGTGAGTTCATATTCTTATAATATATGAAAAACTTTATATTGAAAAGACTTAGTTAACGTATTATGATGAAGATATATTAACTTTAATTTTATGATAGTATGTGAAGGAGAAGGTTATGCAGAAAAAAATAGTATTGGACAGTCGCAATGACAATGAACAACCTTGGTACAACCAACCCGAAGTTTTTCAAATTAATCGAATGAAAGCCAAGGCCTTTGGTGTATCCTATACATCTATGGAGCAGGCAAAGGCTTATGCCCCATATGAAAGTGACCGTGTAGAGCTTTTAAATGGCCAATGGTATTTTAAGCTTGTCGATAGTCCGAAGGAGCGTATCTATGGATTTGAACATCCACAGTATAATGTTAAGGACTGGGATCTTATTTCTGTGCCGTCGAACTGGCAGATGGAAGGGTATGATTATCCTCAGTATACCAACACCGTTTATCCTTGGGTGGATACGGAGGAAGTGATTGCGCCTAATGCTCCGATACAGTATAATCCTGTGGGACATTATGTGACATATTTTGAGCTTAAGAAGAATTTTAAAGATCAACCGGTATATATTAGTTTTCAAGGTGTTGAATCTGCTTTTTACCTATATCTTAATGGAGAGTGTATTGGTTATAGTGAGGACAGTTTTACTAATGCAGACTTTGATCTGACCCCTTATCTACGTGAAGGGCAGAATAAGTTAGCTGTTGAAGTATTTCGCTGGTGTGATGCCAGTTGGTTAGAAGATCAAGATTTTTGGCGTCTAAGCGGAATTTTTCGGGATGTATTTTTATATACAGTAGGCACAGCATGGATTGATGATTATAGTGTCAATACTCGATTTGAAGAAGATTATACGAAAAGTTGGATAGATGTTGAGTTGGTGTTAGCGTCATATGAACAAGCCCATGAACAGACATATACAGTTTCCGGAACTTTATTTGATGGTAAGGATTCGATTGTTGAACGCTTTGATATTGCAAAAGGAGTGCAGGGGACAGGACAAAAACTTCAAGTCTCTGTGGGTGTCAATAATCCAAAGCTTTGGAGCAGCGAGACGCCCTATTTATATATGCTGGTTTTTGAGGTGGTAGATGCATCTGGTAAGACAATAGAATATCGGTCAACCCGTATAGGATTTCGAGAGATAAACGTTGAAGGTACCCAAATGTATATCAATGGAAAAGCTTTATTGCTTCTTGGAACGAATCGACATGAGTTTCATCCGCAGAAAGGCAGAGCTATTGACTTGGAAGATACACGCAAAGATTTGATACTTATGAAACAGCACAATATCAACTCAGTGCGTACATCACATTACCCTAATCACCCGTTCTTCTATGATTTGTGTGACGAGCTTGGTCTATATGTTATTGATGAGACAAACTTAGAGACACATGGGAAATGGAAATATCCAGAAGCACAGCAATTCCAAGAAAATGCCATCCCAGGAAGTAAATCCGAATGGAAAGATGCTGTTGTAGATCGCGCGGTATCCATGGTCATGCGTGATCGTAATCACCCATCAATTATTATGTGGTCTCTTGGGAATGAATCCTATGGAGGATTGAACTTTGCGCATATGCGCCATGCGATTCTTGCTATTGATCAATCCCGTACCATTCACTATGAAGGGACTTTTCATGATCGTAAGTTTGACTATGTATCAGATATTGAAAGTCAGATGTATACAACACCCGAGATGCTGGAACACTACGCTAAATATAATCCGAAAAAACCTATACTTTTATGTGAATATAGTCATGCTATGGGAACAAGTTGTGGAGGACTGCATTTATATTTGGATTTGTTTAGAAAATATGAGGCGCTACTGGGTGGATTTATATGGGATTGGGTAGATCAAGCCATCTTAAAGCAAGAGGGAGATATAAGCTACTATGCTTACGGAGGAGATTTTAATGATACCCCCAATGATAATTTCTTTTGTGGCAATGGATTGGTCTTAGCTGACCGCAGTGTGACGCCAAAACTGTTGGAAGTAAAAAAATGCTATCAAGTCATGGAAGCATCTCCTTCAAATTTAAAAGAAGGAAAAATATATATTGAAAACAGAAATTTATTTTTGAGTTCGCAATATTTGAATATCAACTATTCAATTGAAAAAGATGGATGCAGTGTAGCTACAGGTACAATTGATACGTTAATTCCAGCGGGGGAAATCCGCGAAGTGACAATTAAGGAACTCAAGAATGGCATCGTTGATGAAGAAGGATTTTATCAACTCAATATCAGCTATGAGCTAGCGGAGGATACAGAGTATGCCCTAAAGGGATATTCCCTTGGGTTTTCTCAGATAACATTGCCTTGGATAGGAAAACATACTCCTGAAAGCCTAGAAGCACGTTTTGGAAGTATATCTAAGGTGGTTTCTGAATATCCGTATATTATTATGGAAGAAGTAGAAGGAGTATATGACATATCAGGTGAAGGATTCAAGATAGCATTTAATCAAGCAACAGGTTGGATTGAACAATATAGCATTCATGACCAAGAGATGTTGGTAGAGCCTATTCAACCATGTTTTTGGCGTGCGACGACAGATAACGATTTAGGCAACAACATGTTAGAAGAGTGTAAAATATGGAGAACCATGCCAACACAAATGCGCTTAAGGGATTTTGATGTGGTATCCATCGAAATTAATGAAGCAAGTTATGTACAAGTAAAAGCATTATATCAAATGCCGATTGACGATGAAGGTTTTGTTGAGATGACATATCTTATTGATACCCAAGGACGAATAAAGATTACGATGGATCTCAAACCATCAGCTATGATGCCGCAAATTCCAGCCTATGGAATGATGGTTCAGATAGACGCTCAAATGGAAGCGTTAAAGTGGTATGGACGAGGGCCACATTCCAATTTTTCAGACCGTAAGCAAAGTGCACCCATTGGCTTATATGAATCAACCGTTGCAAAACAATGGGTACCTTATATTCGTCCTCAAGAATGCGGTAATAAAACGGATGTACGTTTTATGCAAGTGTGCAATAAAGAAAAGATGCAAGGAATGCAAATCATGGCAGATATTCCAGTGGAAGTTGCTGTGGCAGGATTTACACCCTATGAAATCGAAACGTACACACATCCGCACTTAATGCCAAAACCTTCAAAAACAGTTATCCGTGTCAATGGCTATCAGCGTGGTATTGGCGGAGATGACAGTTGGGGAGCTCAACCGAACAAAAAATATCAATTAAGTTCAGAGAAAAACTACCAATATACATTCTTCCTGGCATTTAACTAGAGGATGGCGGGGATTATTGCTGAAAGTATGCGCTTAATGCTTCAAGTGTGCGATTGACTTTTTCAGGAGTACAATTATACCCCATATGTCCGATACGAATCACTTTGCCTTGGAGATATCCAAGAGAACCTGCAAGCAAGATGCCTTTTTGTTCAAGCATATATTGGCGTATATCCATCTCAGAGGGACCTTCGGGCACAACAAAGGCTGTGACTGTATCTGAAAATCCAGCCTTTGGATATAGAGATAGACCCAGACTTTTTATTGTTTCTCGAACTTTTTGGGCTTGCTCATGATGTCGGTTAAATACGTTCTTATCATCGACGACCCGCTTAGCAGCTAGATGTAATGCTTTGATTTCATTGACAGGCTGTGTATAGGGAAATTTTTTTTTAGAATACCAATCATCCCATATCATAAGGTTTGCATAAAAGCCGATAATGGGGTGATTTCTTTTTTTCATTTTTTCTTTGGCATCTGTGCTAACAGATAAAAAAGTTAAACCACTTGGAGCCGAAAGGCATTTTTGAGAGCCGCCTAAGACAATATCTATATTCCATTGGTCCGCATAGACTTCTAATCCACCAATACCAGAAACGGAATCAACGACAGTCAAAATACCATAAGATTTTAGTAAGGGACACAGTAAGTCAATAGGATTAACGAGTCCGGAAGGGGTTTCGCAGTGAACCATGGTCGCTAAAGTAAAATCATGATTGGAATCCAAAAAGGTCTTTAGTTCATCTGCATCAATGGGTTCTTGGTCATTCGTCTCATAAAGCGTTACTTGTGCCCCATATAGTGAGGCAAAGTCGGCAAAGCCTGACCCAAAGATACCGTTGGAGATGACAAGCACGTTGTCGCCAGGTTCAATAAGAGAAGCACATGCTGCTTCAAGGCCTAGGATACCTTCACCATTTAAGATGTAGATGTCCTCTTGGGTATGCATGATTTGCTGAAGGTATTGAGTGGTTTCTTTGTAGATTTCAAAAAAATCAAGGTCGATACTAGGATGCATAAATGGATCGGACATCTTAGCAAGAACTTCAGGAGCAATGTCAGTTGGACCTGGAGTCATGATAAGTTTTTTTGAAAAGTTAGGGGTATCTAAATACATGGATTCACGACCTTTCTGCGGCAAGTTGGTTGAGATGTTGGGAGGTTCCTGATTTTTCAATGATTAAAATAACAGGTGTCGCAATAAGGATTCCGGCAACTGCCTGGGTAATATCACCGGGTAAAGAAGCAACAGCAGCAGGAAGATTATGATAAAGCAGTAGATTATATGCGAAGTATCCAAGAATCATCCACAAGCTGGGTAGAATCATTGCAAGCATCAGGCGAACCATATGTATAGGCCGTCTTTGGCTTGTGTTTGCGATAGAACCTATCATATAGCCCATAATTCCTCGTATGACAAATGTTCCGGGAGCCCATATAATCCATGGAGATAATACGTCAAACAGCGCCATTCCAAAAGCACCTGCAATAGCGCCGTATCGTTTTCCAAAGATAATGGCAATGGAAAAAAGTGCGACATTGCCAAGATGTATCAAACCACCGGTGGCTATTCCTGGTAGAGGGATTTGTACAGCATATGTAGCGACAAAGACGATGGCAATAAATAAAGCAGCAATAATAACGGATTTTGTTGTGATTTTTTGATGTTCTTTCATAGGACACTCCTTTTTATCATAAGTATAAGGCGCTTATGTCATAGTGTGACAAAAACGAATAAAAAAATATAGTCCTAGTATAATTGAAAAGTGTCTCTTCTAAAAGTGACAAAAAAGCAAAAATAGAAGGGGACAGTATCAAAAAAGGGCATAAAAAAAAGCCGAGAGTTAAAAACTCTCAGCTTTTTTTTCTTTGCTGTTATAAATGGATAAATCCACTTTATTCATTAAACGTCCTGAAACCAAACCAGAAACAACAGAACCACTAACATTTAATGCAGTACGCCCCATATCAATAAGAGGTTCGATAGCAATAAGCAAGCCGACTAACCCAACAGGAAGGCCAAGCGCAGATAATACAGTTAAGGCAGCAAAGGTTGCTCCACCACCAACTCCGGCAATACCAAAGGAAGCGAGGGCGGTAATAATGATAAGCTTAATCAAAAACCCAGGTTCAAGTGGATTGATACCGACTGTTGGAGCAATCATGACAGCAAGCATAGCAGGGTAGATTCCCGCACAGCCATTTTGACCAATACTTGTCCCCAAGGATGCAGATAAGTTGGCATGTCCTTCGGAAACACCTAGATCATCAATTTGCGTTTCAACATTTAAAGGAAGGGTACCGGCACTGCTTCGTGATGTAAAAGCAAACGAAAGTACAGGAGCTATTTTTTTCACGTAGGTTAACGGGTTTAATTTAAATAAAGTAAGAATAATCAAATGAATAGCAAACATAATGATTAATGCAACATATGAAGCCAAGACAAAATTAATGAGACGAAGAATCTCGCTAAAATTACTTGTTGAGACCATACGTGTCATCAAGGCAAGGACACCATAAGGTGTCAAGCGAAGGATTAATGTCACTAAGCGCATGACAACATCATGCAAGGATTTGATTAAATCAACAAAAAAGGCCGCTGATTCCGGTTTTTTACGTTTTAGTCCGATGACTGAGATAGCAAGAAGTGCAGCAATCAGTACAGTTGAAAGGGTCGAAGAACTTTCTTGACCGGACATAGCATAAATCGGATTTAGTGGAATAATTTCAACAAGTTGCTGTTGAATAGGCTTTGCTTGGAAATCATCAAGACGTGACTCCAATCGTTCACTTGCTCGAACTTCAGCATCCCCAGAAACTAACCCTTCGGAGGTAAGATTAAAAACACTAGCAGTCGTTGCACCTACAAAAGCAGAGATTGCCGTAGTAATCATCAAGGTGGCGATGATTAGTGATGCCATTTTTCCTAAATTCTTTGAATCTTGTGTAATGATAGCGTTAATGATTGAGACGAAAATCAAAGGAATAACGATCATACGTAGTAATCGAACATATCCGCTTCCAATAACGCTAAACCAGGTATTTGAGTCTTGGACGACGGTTGAGCTACTTCCATAGATGACTTGTAGCAACGCACCAAATACAATACCTAAAATCAAACCTAAAAATACACGTTTTGTAAAAGAGATGTGGCGTTTTTGCATTTGAAATAATCCAAGGACCAATAAAAGCATAATAACCACGTTGATAATAATTGCAAAAGTAGTGTTCATATAATTCCTCCTCGCAACATAACATATTAATTATATATGTTACATATGATATTAAGTTTATCATAGCAGAATCTTTGGATTGTGTCAATGCATTTGTGTTTATTATTCAATTGAGTTATACTGATACGCAGAATAAAGAAAAAGGAGAACAAATATGAAAGATTTATTAAAAAAGGTAATATTTATGAACTACTTTAAAAAACTACAGACTAAGATTATTGTTGCCATTACCCTAGCCTTTTTGGTGAGTATTCCATTGTCATCATTAATCAGTCAAGGTGTTCATAATAGCGGAATTCATACCGGGAACTTAGAGATATATGTTAATACCATCATCAATATTCTCATTATGAACATTATTATGGTGGTCTTTTTACGCTATATGATTATTAAACCGTTAAAACATTACATTGAAATCTTAAAGCATATGAGTGAAGGTGATCTAGATATACAGTTGCCCAAACAAAGGAAAGATGAGTTTGGACAAATGGATCAAGCGACCAATAAAATGTTGGAGCGCCTTAGAAATTTAATTGAACAAATTCAAAATAATGCAGAATCTACAGATGAAAAGGCAGAAGATTTGTACGAAGATTTACGTCAAGTTAAAGATACATCTCAAAATATCACCAAAGCCATAGAAAACATTGCGCAAGGTGCAGTTGATCAGGCAAAAAGCACAGAAGAAGGTTCGCAAGAAGTTCGTAAACTAGGCGAGGCGATTGAACAAAATCAAGTCTACCTTCAAGATCTTAATGCCTCATCAAAACGTGTGGATACCCATGTGGATGAAGGCCTTGCGTCCATTGATGCATTAACAAAGACCAATGATGAAAACATGCAGGCGATTCATGAAGTTAACACAATTGTAGAAAAAACGAATGAAAGCGCTAAAGCCATTAGTGAGGCAAGTATGATGATTGCCAATATTGCTGATCAGACGAACTTACTGGCCCTAAATGCTGCAATTGAAGCGGCTAGAGCCGGAGAGATGGGACGTGGTTTTGCCGTTGTCGCAGAAGAAATAAGAAAACTTGCAGAACAATCGACACAGTCAACAAAAGAAATTGAAACAGTGGTGGATGGTTTACAGACAAACTCAAGTGCAGTTGTTGATACAATGGATAAGGTTTATGGTATTTCTACAAAACAATCTGAGATGGTTCTTAAGAGTCGGGAAAAATTTCTAGAGATTTCTAAAGCAATTCAGGAAACGGAAATGGCCATTGAGGACTTAAATATGTCAGAAAGTCAAATAGATCAAATGAAAGATGTCTTAACAGATACCCTTCATAATTTAATGGCGATTGCTCAAGAAAATTCAGCGTCAACACAAGAAGTCACTGCTTCTGTTCAAGAGCAGCTAAATAGTATTGAAAAAGTGACCAATTATGGAGCGAAAATCTCTCAATCAACAGAAGAATTATCGGATAATATTAGTGTATTTAATGTATAGATAGTTAGATTAGACTTAAAAAGCGCACTCCTCATTAGAGTGCGCTCAGACTGTAGACAAA
>DGAD01000013.1 GCA_002382805.1 Clostridiales bacterium UBA4039 | reverse complement strand
ATCGAGGGCTTGAACCAAAGCTTTGAGAGTATGATAGATTACTGTAAATGATAGATAATAATTAATAGATTTAATGACTTTATTCAGAAATAAAAAGAGATTATATAAGTGCAAATAAATTTTGCTTTTATATAATCTCTTTTTTTTGTATATTCTTTTGGTTCCCAATCAGCAAGTACTACGTACAAAAGGTAGAATATCGAATGTCTTAGGAATGGATTTGATGAACGCGTATAAGTTCTTCTAGCTGTTGGAAGAATTTTTGACTGTCTTTTGAAGAACGTTTTTTATGACGAGGACCTCGAAGTCCTGCTTGTCTTGATTTTTGTCCGAGGTGACGTTCGAACATTAGTTGATCAATATTATCATGATGAAGCTGTTTACCGGAAGGGCTAATGACAAGACCGTTTCGCCCAAGTGCTAAAGATGCGACGCCGTAATCGGCAGTAACGATTAGATCGCCTTGTTTCATGGCACCGATAATGGCAAAATCAACGGAATCTCGCCCTTGATCTACAATGTGAACTTTAGCGTCGTATCCGCTTAAATCATGATTAATATCCGTGAAAAAGTGGAGTTCAATGTGGTATTTATTAGCAAGCTCAATTATGATATTTTTGTCAGGACATGCATCTGCATCAACAAGAATTCGCATCATTGTACTCCTTTATAAGCTGACGGTCAAGTATGTTTAATTGAGAATAATGCAATCCACCACGCAAATAGAAGAATTCTGCGTTGATATTGGGTAAGTTAAGTGATGAACGGTTATGTTCAGTAATTTCTTGAAGGTAATTTTGACTTGCAGGGGTAAGGCCAACAGCAAATATAAAAAGTGATTGTTGTATGGGAGGAGTCAATTGGGCAATGAATTTTTTAAGGCCAAGTATAGTAGATGCATATAGACTTCCGCCATAGATGAGTGTATCATATTGCACCAGATTCTTTTTTTTAGCAGCTTGAGAGCTGATGCATTCACATGAAAGAGCCTCTGCAATCAGATGTGCATATCTTTCTGTAAAGCCAGTCTTAGATTTATAGATGACTAATGTACTCATATAACCTCCATATATTGTGGGTATAAAATTGATAGGATTAATATTATAGTATAGAGAATAAATTGGAATGTCAAGTTATCGGAAGGGATGATAAAAACAAGTAGGAAGATAGATTGACAATACGTAGACAAAACGTTATGATACTTCGTATAGATAAAGTAAAAGATAAAAGATAGAAAAAGGAGTTTGTTATGAATAGTAAAAGATGGATTGCGGTAGGGTTATCAATAGTGGTGTTCTTTTCGTCATTGGTAGTCTCGTTTGTAGGACGTATATTAACTCAGGATGCTGAGAAGACGTCTTTTTGGGAAGAGCTTATGAAGGATTCAATTGCAGAAACGGTCATTCGTGAAGGTGCATATGATGAACGCATTGCCCTTTTTAATGTTCGAGGTGCGATTATGAATATGGAAGAAAGCTATTTTAGCGTTTCCCAATATAATCATCAACGCATTTTAGAATCACTTGAGACAGTCAAAAATGATGAGACGATCAAAGGAATTATCTTAAGAGTGGATAGTCCAGGTGGTGGTGTATATGAGAGTGCTGAGTTAAGTGATAAAATACGTGAAGTCAAAGCGGCACGGAATATACCGATTTATGTTGTCATGGAAAGTATGGCGGCAAGTGGAGGTTATTATATATCCGCATATGCAGATAAAATTTATGCAACCAATGAAACGATTACAGGTTCGATTGGTGTTATTATGTCGGGTATGAATTATGCAGGATTATTAGAAAAAATGGGCGTTGAAGATATGACAATCAAAAGCGGAGACATGAAGGATGTCGGCTCACCAACGCGTGAAATCACACAAAAAGATTTAGATGTGTTACAAGGGCTTGTAGATAGCATGTATGAACGATTTGTTGATGTTGTATCTGAAGGTCGCGAGCTTGATAGAGATTATGTCTATGAGATTGCAGATGGAAGAATATATGATGGCGCTCAGGCAAAGGATAATGGACTTGTAGATGATATTGGCTACTACGAAGAAGCTTTAGAGGATTTTGAAGTAGAGTATGGATTGGAAAATGCTCAAATTATTACTTATGATCAGGTGGAACTTGATATGTTTAGCCAATGGTTTATGAAAACATCAAAAATTGTCAACCTAGGCCAAGAAATAAATGTTGGAAATATTGAACTTCCGGCCACATGGAAAGAAAAAACCGGATTTATGTATATGTATAGGGGGTATTAATATGGGACAGTATCATCAATATCCAAAGACTATTTTTGCAGGATTTTGGATGCGATTTTTTGCGTACAGCTTGGACCTTATTATCATAGGAAGCCTTCAACGTATTTTACTATTTTTTCTTGAGGATGGTGCTATAAAAACAGGAATTAGCTTAGGAATCTATTTGACTTATTTTGTTTTGATGACAAAGCTTAATCGAGGTCAGACTCTTGGCAAGATGGCTTTTGGCTTACGCGTGGTAAGTTTTAATGAAGAAAATCTATCTTGGACAAGCGTAATGGTTCGGGAGTTGTTTGGACGATATTTTCAAAAGATATTTTTAGTGATGTATATTTTGATAGTCTTTACACCAAAAAATCAACATGTGATTGATTTACTTGTGGATACAGCGGTCATTTCTGAAAAAAATCTCTTGCTGTATAATGAAATACCTCAAATTCAAGAAGAAAAAATCGGACAAGAACAAATTGAGCAAGGACAATATGCGGTTTATTGAAATAAAATATAGCTAAAAGATGCATGTCAAAAATTTACGTGCTATACTAAAATAAAAAGAGAAAGGATGATTATATGACGAAACAATTTAGTATCAAAACCGAGCGAGAACAATTTTATGATATTACAAGACAAGTTCAAGAAGTTGTGTCCAACTCTAATGTTTTAGAAGGTTTATGTACCATTTATTGTCCCCATACAACAGCTGGAATTACCATTAATGAAAATGCAGATCCAGATGTTATAACAGATATGCTTTTTGGCTTAGATAAAGCATTTCCGGATAGAAAAGAATTTCGCCATAGAGAAGGCAATTCATCCGCTCATCTAAAATCAAGTTGTGTGGGAGCAAGTGAGACGCTTCTTATTCATCATGGTGAGATAATTTTAGGTACATGGCAAAGCGTTTATTTTTGCGAATTTGATGGACCAAGACATAGAGAATATTACATCCACATTCATGAATAAAAAGGGAAAACAAGGTTAAGCAAGGTGGTTATTATGGCGTCAATTAATGATGTAGCAAGAAGAGCCGGGGTGGCAAAATCAACGGTTTCAAAAGTGTTAAATAATTATGCTATGGTGAGTGAAGAGACAAAAGCTAAGGTAAGAAAAGCCGTAGAAGAGCTAAACTATATCCCAAATTCAGTTGCAATCTCTCTTTCAAAGCGCTCATTTCACCGGGTCGGTTTGATTATCGATATTCAAAATAATCGACAGTTTGTAGATGAAATTGGTATGAAGCAACTGACCGGAGCTTTTGATCGAGCAAAGACACATCAAATGGATGTTGTGACTTTTTTTACTTCTCAGTTTAGACAGATGAATGTATATCAAATTCGTGAGCATCTAGCTGCCCAACGTATCAATTGTCTAATTATATATAATTTGACAGGGGAAGATACGGCTTTTAAAGAGTTAATTGAACGCCAAGAATTTATGTGTGTCTTAGTGGATTCTCCATTATATAACCAAAAAACATCGGTGGTAACTATAAACCATTATCAGGCACAATATGATGTCGCGCTAAAAACGCTTCAGGATAATTCAATAAAAGAGACGGTTTTATATATTGCCGGCGAGAAGTCGTCCTATGTTGCCCAAGAACGTCTTCGGGCAATGCAGGATTTACAAAGAGAACTAGCATTTAAACTGATTGTTGAATATGGGGATTTTGACGAATATAAAGCACGTCAGATAGTCTTAAGATATGGGGGCGAAGTAGACATTATTGTATGTGCTTCAGACCTTATGGCGATAGGAGCTGTATTTGCATTGCGTGAACTGGATGTCTTTCATCCGGTCTGCGGATTTGATGGAATAACCCTTATGGGCTACACCCAAATTGCGATGAATACAGTCAAACAAGACTTTTATCAAAAGTCCCAACGGGCATTTGATGAAGTTCAACGCCTTATAGATGGACAACATGGACGCTGTGTACAAGTGCCCTATACAATAGGAACGATAAGCTATATGGATGTTATTATGCCCTAAAAGCTACAAAAAAAACTTGCTATTTAACCTAGTAAATGTTATTATATAAAGGTTGTTTACAATGAAGCATAGAAGATCATTATATATGATCAAAGCTAGGAGCATTTATGAGAGAAAAAAAAATAATCAATATTGCTGTTATTGCCCACGTTGATGCAGGAAAATCAACACTAGTCGATGCAATGTTAGCCCAAAGCGGTGTTTTTTCAGGACACGAAGAAGTGGTTGATTGCGTCATGGATAGCAATGATATTGAACGAGAACGCGGTATTACGATTTATTCTAAAAACTGTTCGATTTCCTACAAAGATTACAAAATAAATATAGTAGACACACCAGGACATGCCGATTTTTCATCGGAAGTAGAGCGTATCATTAAGACAGTGGATACGGCTATTTTGTTGGTGGACTCAAGTGAAGGACCTATGCCTCAGACACGTTTTGTACTACAAAAAGCGTTGGAAAGAGGGTTATGTCCGATATTGTTGATTAATAAAATTGATAAAAAAGACGAACGAGCAGAGCATGTTGTTGACATGACATTTGACTTGTTTGCTGAACTAGGTGCACATGATGAGCAATTAGATTTTCCAATTCTTTATGGTGTGGCAAGAGATGGAATCGTTCGTAATGAAATGGATGATGACAATATGGACATTGTTCCGTTATTTGAAAAAATCATTGAGCATGTTACCCCTTACCCAAATAAAGATGAAGAGCCGCTACAACTACAAGTATCAGCCCTTGGATATGATGAATATATCGGTCGCTTAGGGATTGGACGTGTGCAGCGAGGGGTCTTGCACCCAGGAGACGTTGTCAGTGTTGCAAAACGTGATGGCTCAGTTGTGCGGGCTAAAATCGGAAAAGCTTTTATTAATGTTGGCTTAAACCGAGTCGAAGCAACAGAGGTTGTTTCAGGTGATATTGTAACTATTTCAGGTATCAGCGATATATCTATCGGTGAAACGATCTGTAGTGAAAACCAAGTTGAACCGTTACCAATGATTGAGATTGAAGAACCTACATTGTCGATGAACTTCTATGTCAACAATTCTCCTTTTGCTGGTCTAAGCGGTAAATTCGTAACGACACGTCACATTAAAGCGCGTCTAGAAAAAGAGTTGGAAACCAATGTTGGGTTACGTGTTGAAGAGATTCCAGGAACAGATGCATACAAAGTATCGGGCCGAGGAGAGTTACACTTATCTATTTTATTGGAGAATATGCGTCGCGAAGGCTATGAGCTTAGTGTGTCCAAACCAGAAGTATTATTACATGAAGATGAGAATGGTAAAAAGCAAGAGCCTTATGAAAAAGTTATTATTACAGCACCTGATCAATATGTAGGTACTGTTATTGCCAAGCTAAATGAACGTAAGGGCTTGATGGAATTTATGCATGCAGAAAATGGATATACAAAAATTGAGTATATCGTTCCTACCCGAGGTCTATTAGGATATAGAAGTGAATTCATTAACGATACTCGAGGTGAAGGAATCATGGTACGGTCTTTTGACTCTTACGGTGATTATGTCGGCTTTATCCCATCACGTATTAACGGAGTGCTTATTTCTCAAGAAAATGGATCAACCATGGCATACTCGTTATTTAATTTAAGTGAGAGAGGAAAGCTCTTTATCGGTCCTGCAGTAGATGTATATGAAGGGATGATTATCGGATTAAACAACCGAAATGATGATATGGTTGTCAATCCATGTAAGAACAAAAAGCTAACCAATACTCGATCTTCCGGAGCAGATGAAGCCATAAAATTACTTAAACCCAAAGAGTTTACTTTGGAAGAAGCGCTAGAATTTATTGAAGATGACGAATGGGTAGAGATTACACCGGATGCAATTCGTCTTCGTAAAAAATATCTTAACACACATGAGCGTAATAAGTTCAACAAAACACGTGCATCATCATAAAAACAGCTGTACAATGAGATGATAGGCACTTCCAAGTGCTATTGAGTTATGGTCAAATGAGCCACCACGACTAAAATGCACTTGAAGATGGGAAGAAGAGCTAAGGTATTCAAGGGTTTTTTCATATACCGTTTGATAGAACACATCAGATTCTTTTATGAGAGGTCCGCTTAGGATGATACAATCAAGGCTTAATAAACGAATATAGTTGGATAAACCCATTGCGGTCATATCGGCGGAATGGGTCAATTGATCAAGAGACAAAGGCGTTGTACTAATAATAGTATGCGCCTTTTTTTTGTTGTCTGGATGAGATTTTCTAAGGGCGTATAGGCTCGCATAATCATCAATAGTCATATCATGATCAAGGAGCATCTTGGAAAAAGCATCTTCATGAGAATTGTACATTAAAAGCGGTTGTCCCTGTATAGCAGTTGCATTACGTATTCCTACCCCAAAATTTACATAGGCGACATGATGATAATGTTTGGCAACCCCAAAAGTAACTTCCGCAAGTAAAGCAAGTTGACTTCCACTGGCAATATAAGTCATATAACCGGTTGCTTTGGCGATTGCGTGATTCAAATCCACATGATTAAAATGGGATGAAGGAAATCGTTCGGGATGAAGAAGAAATCCGGTGGTTTCATCAATAGGACCGACGCAACCAATGCCGATGCCTAAAATCTCGGGATGAGAGGTCTGATATAATGTGCGGACGGTTTGGATAAAGGTATTTAGCTCTTCGTATAACCGAGTAGGCTTCATGGTCTCATCAACGGTAAGCTGTGTCTGATATAAAATATCTAACTTGAGGTTTGTAAAGATAATATTAATGTATAGGCGTGAAATATCAAGTCCAATACACCCATATTGCATTGGATTCACGTCAATTAGACCTGAAGGACGCCCACCGGTTTGAGAGATGTAATCGGTAACTTTAAGAAGATGATGTTCAAATAAAGGCTTTAGTAGTCGATTCAGTGTGGTTAATTTAATATTGAGTGCTTCACTAAGCATTTTCTTGGTTAAAGGACCATTTTTTTGAATATATATAAAAAGATTTTTTGCGTCATTGGATAAAGTGGTGAATATTTGTGAAGATAGCATATAATCACTCCTAAATTTATTATAATAATTCTATGATAAACTATTTTGACCAAAATGGCAATAAGTCTTGATTTTTGAATTGAGCGTGATATAATAGCTGTATCAACTTATGACCAAAATGGTCAAAAGAAAGGAAATCTATGTTTGACAAAGTTATAAAATTATTTATGTCGTTTTTTAAAATTGGTCTATTTACATTTGGTGGTGGATTTGCCATGATTCCATTAATTGAAAAAGAGATTGTTGACACAAGAAAGTGGATTCACAGAGAAGATATCATTGACCTATTTGCCATTAGTCAATCAATTCCTGGAGCCGTTGCAATTAATACAGCAACATTGGTTGGCTATAAAGTCGCGGGAAGAATTGGAGCAATTGTTGCAACCGCTGGAGTAGCACTACCTTCAATTGTTATTATTTCGCTTATTGCAGTATTTTTTCGTGAGATTGCAGATATGAAAATTGTTGCCTGGATTTTTACAGGTATTAATGCTGCAGTTATTCTTCTTATCTTTCACGCAGCAATACGTATGGGAAAAGTTGCAGTCAAGGATTGGATAACGGGAATACTTTTTGTTGTTACGGTTATTGTTGTTATCTTTACAAATATCAGCCCGATTATTCTCATTGTTGCAGGCGGTATCATAGGAGCTGGATTGTTCTATCTAGAGAAAGGAGAACATGAATGATTTTTTTAGACTTATTTGTTGCTTTTTTTAAGATTGGACTGTTTAGCTTTGGTGGTGGATATGCTATGATCCCTCTGATTTCGGAAGAAATTGCCAATCATGGATGGATGAATGAGGCGCAATTTTTACAGATTATTGGTATAGCAGAGATGACGCCTGGCTCCATTGCAATTAATGCTGCAACGTTTATCGGGTTTCAAACGGCAGGTCCAGTAGGGGCGATAGTGGCTAGCTTGGGTGTGTTATTACCTTCTTTGTTAATTATTCTCTTTGTATCGGCATTTTTCTTTAAGTACAGTCGCCATCCATTAATGAAAAAAATCTTTTTTGGAATACGTCCTGTTGTAACAGGCCTGATTTTTTCGGCAGGAATATTGATTGCCAAAGAGGTGATTTTTGAAGTGCGTACATTAATCGTATTAGGTGTTTTGCTTGTCGTTATTAAATTTGTAAAGATTCATCCGATTTTATTAATTGTATTAGCAGGATGTAGCGGAATCATTGTAAATATATTCTGAATATAGCGAAAATATAAAATAAATACTAGAATAAAAGGAATAATTAATGAAATACAATGAAGAAATAGAATATAACATGGTTTTCATATAAAATAAATACATTTGTTATACATTATTCATATTTTAGACATATTTGTTTGCTAATATAATAACTGTAATAACTATCCCCCCTTTTATTATATAGATATTAGCTTAGTCCTACCAGACACTCGGTTTGGTAGGAAATTTTTTTGCCTTTTTCTTGACTTTCCTATCGAAGCGTCATAGAATCATTCCTATAGTAGGAGATTCTAAAAGGATGAAAAAGAAAATGGAAAAGAGGCTAACATGAAAAAGAATTACCGTTCCCTAATTTTAATGCTAACATTTCTAACACGTATCCCATTTCCAATGTCGTTTGAATTTAATAAAGAAGATTATGCACGAGGTATATTTTATTTTCCGGTAATAGGCGCACTTATTGGTGGGCTATTGTTACCGCTTATACTCATACAGTCCTATGTTCCGGAGAGGATATTCCCCTTCATAAGCATAATCTTATATGTGTGTATTGTTGGAGGGATTCATATTGATGGAATCGGAGATTTGTTTGACGGCATTTTTAGTGCAAGAGATCAAAAACGTATGCTGGAGATTATGAGTGATAGCCATATAGGTGCTTTTGGCGTTGTAGGTATGATTTTATATTTTCTGGGTATGTATGTCGGTCTTTTAGAGGTTGCCCAATTGGAAGAATTTGCGCTAATCTTGTTTTGCATGCCATTGGTTGGACGAAGCATTGCTTTGATTAGTGCAGGGTTTAGTCGCTATGCCAAAGACGACGGGTTAGGAAAAGCCGTAGTGGACCGGGTAAAACCGAAGGATGCCATAGTGATTGCTATTTTTCTTGTGGGGATATGCGTATGGTTTGCGCCTATGATTGGGTTAAGTGTGGGCATGACTCTAATGCTGATGCTTTTTATCACATGGCGGATACATAGGATACTTGATGGGATTACAGGGGATGTTCTTGGGGCTTTAGTAGAGATAAGTCAAGTTATCTTTGTTATCGTGACGAGTATATTGATAAGGATATAGGTGAACATAATGAAAATTATTATTATTCGACACCCACAAACAACGGCAAATCAACAAAAAATCATATATGGAAAAAATGATTATCCATATACACAACCAGGGCTTTTACAAATAGAACATGTACTAAAGTATGTAACAACAACGACAATACCCGATCGGATAAAAGTTTTTTCCAGTCCTGCAAATCGTGCCCTAGGTTTGGCAGAACCAATTGCAGGAAGTTTAGACGTGCCCCTTCAAATCGAAGAGCGACTAGGGGAGATGAATTTTGGGATTTTTGAAGGCTTGACTCATCAAGAAGCAGAAAAAAAGTATCCCTCGGTTTATGAAGACTTCCTAGAAAGGTTTGAATTGACATGCATCCCTGGTGGAGAATCCTATAGTGATTTTCAACAGCGGGTGCATGCATTTGTTAAGATGGTTCAAACGATAGAAGCGACAGATACAGTAGATACATGTATTATTGTTACGCATGGAGCAGTGATTCGTGAAATGCTGGAAAAGATTCTAGAGCTTAATCCGGGAGGGTCGTGGAAATTCCAGATAAACAATGGTACAATAGTAGAGTTGGAAAAAAAGACAATGGGTTTTGTTATTCAACAAATACTGCAGGTAAGATATGACGAAGGTGAGGATTAGAATGAAAAAGGAAAATGTCAACATTCAAAAAATTGTTATGATGGGAATGCTTATTGCATTGTCAGCCATTGGATCCATGGTGAAAATCCAAGGCTCTATTGCATTTGATTCACTAGCGGCGTTTTTGGGAGCGCTTGTACTTGGACCATTCTATGGTGGAATCATAGGAGTTGTTGGTCATCTGTTATCTTCTTATTTAACGGGGTTTGCATTGACATTGCCTGTACATATACTTGTAGCGGCGATGATGTTTGTAAGCTGTTGGTCTTTTGGACAAGTCTATACGCGTTTGGATCATCATTTTAATTTCCATATTAACAGCTTAGCAGCGATACTTGTTGCGGTAATCCTTAATGGACCGGTTTCTTTAGCTATCGCCGCTTTATATATGCAAACCTTCGTTGGAATTCCTTTCTTAGGGGTGTTCTTGCCTATGATTATTCCGTTGACATTGACTGCGTTACTCAACATCGTTTTGGCGGTGATTGTCTTTAAAATACTGGAAAAAACCAGATTGTGGGAGCGAAAATAATGCAAGTAATACGTTATGGTGATCTTCAATTGATTTTGTTTGGTTCAGAATATTTGGTTATCGCTTGTGATAGTTCAGGAGGCATTGGAAACAAAGAAGGGGATCAATTACAGGTTGACCCTGAGATCGCAGGTTATTATGCGGCCTTTGTCCCTTTAATTGAATGTATGGCAGTTCGAGGAGAAGTCATTAGTCTGATTGATACACTTTCAGTGGAAATGGTTCCTACGGGAGAACGCATCATTCATGGAATAAAAAAAGCAGTCAGTGAAGCAGGGTGCTTGGCGGAACAAATCACAGGATCTACAGAGGATAATATAGAAACGAAGATGACAGGTATTGGCGTGACCGTGATTGGTAAAGTTTCCAAAGAGCGGGTTGATAGACCTCTTAATTCAGCGAACAAAAAAGTCTATTTAGTGGGTAAACCTAAAGTAGGCCAAGAACTTTTTGAAGAGGAAATCCTTGGAAAAATGGGAGAGGTATTAACGCTAGAGATTATGCAGCAATTAATATGCCAGCCCTTTATAGAACAATTGTTGCCCATAGGATCCAAAGGGATTGTTCATGAGATTCAAGTGTTAGAAAAACGATATGGACATACGATTACTATGGATAACAAGCAAATTGATGTGAATAAGTCGGCTGGTCCGGCGACCTGTCTGTTGATAACAGTGGACGCGACAGAATGTGAACACTTAGAAAAAATAAAACAAAGAATACCGGTTACATATATTGGCCGTTTCAAGGAGTAGAGTCATGCGATTAAGAAACATAGAAGGATCGATTGAAGCAGTAGAGGAGCATCGATGTGTTGTCAATGATCCTAAAACCTACAGAGGAAGATGGAATACACTTTTTGGCAATACACATCCGATTGAAATAGAAATTGGTATGGGTAAAGGAGATTTTATTATTGAAAATGCCCTTCGTTATCCTGAAAAAAACTTTATCGGTATTGAAAAGTTTTCAGCAGTTTTATACCGGGCAACTGAAAAAATAGATATGCGAGAAGAGCTTCCAAACCTTGTCTTTTTAAGATTTGATGCCATCGATATTCATGAAGTCTTTGGAAAGGATGAAGTCCAAAAAATCTATTTGAATTTTTCGGATCCGTGGCCAAAAGATCGATGGGCTAAGCGGAGGTTAACGTATCACAAATACTTGGAAAAATATGCAATGTTTTTAGATAAAGAAGGTAGTCTTGAATTTAAAACAGATAACAATGCATTGTTCGAGTTTTCTCTAGAGGAAATTAGACATTCACAGTTCCAACTTGTAGAAATGACACGAGATTTACATCGGTCAGACTACAAGCCGGATAATATTATGACAGAATATGAAACACGATTTTTAAAACAAAACAAAAAGATTAATTATATGAAGCTTATCTATAAATAACGTGATACTTCTAGATAAATCGAAAAGCTGATAAAAATAACAAGCGTAGCAGCAAATGGAAGGGTAAATATTGGTTGTTTTTCCACAGTCTGAAATATTTTTTCATGAGGGAAAAAATCAGAAGAAATGGCATTTTCTTTTAGAAGTGCCATTTTGTTATTAATATGTATAAGCGCATATATAAGCAGTAAAAGCAAAGGAAGTGTGACAAGGACCATAATAATAACACCCGGAAGTGCCATTAAGAGAGCTTCTGTTTGTTCGATAGCATCAAGATTGACTTGACTGGCATCGGAAAGTTCCTGGATTATAGGGTGAGCGGCAATATAGGAAAGACCCAGATTAACGCCGTTCACTACAAAATGCATAATCATTGGACAGATGATTGAACCGGTTATATGCAGAATAATCGAAAAGAGTGTTCCCAAAAAGAATGCATATAAAAATTGGTTCAAATTCATGTGAATGATGCCAAAGAACAAGCCGCTCATTAATGAAGCGGTCAATATGCGTGTATGACGATAATGGCTTAAGAATATTCCACGGGTTGCCATTTCTTCAAAAAGAGCAGGGAATACAGCAATAACCAGTAGTGAATAGCCAAAGGGTTCAGAAGGCAGGGACTTAAGCGTCTCATTGATTACGGGGCTAACAATAAATTGGCTGAGTAAATTAATGAGCATAACGGTAGGTATGCTTAAAAAGCCAATCAAAAATGAAAAGAGTAGATTGATAGGTTTAGTCGGATATAATCGTAGAGTTTTTGTGATAGGAAGCTTGACAAAAAGCAAATAAAGAATTGTAGGTAAAAACACGAGCATAAGCTGTGTAGCTGCAATACTTAAGAGGATGTTGTCTTTAATGGGCGGATAGACAATAGTCAATATGCCCATCACAAGAAAGCTACCAGATAAATAAAATATAAGAAAAAAAAGAGAGAAGCGATTTCCGCGAATGGTTGAATACATAAGAAGCCTCCGTTTTAAGTTTTTTATTCTATTCTATCAGATGTAAAAATTGAAAGCAATCCTTAAAAAGGGGTTGACTATATTGTAAAAACGTAATATAATGATATCAATCGTGAAAATAGCAAATCATGAACAGTGATTTTTAAGGAGGAAATTATAATGGCATTACAATTAACAGATGCAACATTTGAAAATGAAGTATTAAAATCTGACGTACCGGTATTGGTTGACTTTTATGCAGACTGGTGTGGACCATGTAAAATGATTGCTCCATCCGTTGAACAAATGGCAACTGAATTTGAAGGTAAAGCAAAAGTGGCTAAATTAGATGTTGATGCAAATGGCACAACAGCACAAACATATCGTGTAATGAGTATCCCTACACTATTAATCTTTAAAAATGGTGAAGTGGTAGATACAATCGTTGGAGCAGTTCCAAAAGCGACATTAGAGTCAAAATTAAACGCACATTTATAAAATAGAGTGGTGCGACATCAGACGGGTTGTTGCATTAGTCAAGAATTATGGCTAATGTAATAGCCCTTTTTTTGTACTAGAACACTAAGAGGCGGTATGATATAATAAAGAACAAAGAACACAGACGTATAAGGAGGAAGAGGAATGAAGACATTAGCATATTATGTATCTAATACAGGGTTTGGGCACATTACACGATCATTGGCAATTATTGAACACATTTTAGAAGCTTCGGATTATTCGATTTATCTTGCTTGCGGAAAAGATCAGATTGAATACTCCAAAGTTTTTTTATCGAATTATTCTGGGCGTGTCACATACGATGTTGTTACAACTGAAGTTGGAACAGAGATAAAGCCCTATACGTTTGAATTTGATCAAGCTAAGACGATTTTGGCTATTGATGACTTTTTGCAGACCTTTAATCAAACGGTGGATGAAGAAGTTAAGCGCCTTGAGTCCATGAATGTCGTGGAAGTGATTACAGATATTAGTATTTTGGGTATCCATGTTGCAAAAAAACTGGGTGTAAGAGTTGTCGGTGTTTCAAATTATACGTTCTATCAACGCTATAAGAAGATGGGGATTGACCAAGAATTAACTCAACCATTTTTGGATGCATATAATCAGCTGGATGTTTTTTATGAACTGGCGTATGCAGATGATATGTCTGAGATTACATGTCCAAAGGAAAAGGTAGGCCTTGCCGTTAGACGGGTAAATCGAGGCTCAAGTAATGACTTCAAAACAAAGTTTTGGCCAAGTTGCTTTTTATCCATTGGTCAGATTGCAAATCTAGGGCGAATCAACATTGATTTTCAAGCGGGACATGTCTATGCAACGGGGAATGTTGAGATTGATGGGAATTCCCATGTGGTCAAGCTACCTAGACGAATTGGTCATAGCCAAGACTATGTTGCGGCAAGTTCCCTTGCAATTATTAAGCCGGGCTGGTCGGCGGTTGCTGAGTGCCTTACATCAGGAGTTCCATTTGCTGTTGTTGATGCGAATGCAATCGAAGATGGCGAGATTACAGAAAAGTTAATTCAAGAAGGGCGTTGCTTCAAAGTTGAGCCTAGTGAACTACGTAATTTAGACATTAAAGCCCTTAACATTAAGATGCATTCATTGGTTCATGACCCGGTACCTAATGATGCAAAGAACATCGCACAAAAAATAATTGGACAAGGAGCATAAGTGCTTGAAAACACATCTAGAGATTCAAAATTTTGCGCAAGAGCATATTGAGGATGCGCTGCAAATCTATAATTACTATATTGAAAATTCAACAGCAACTTTTAGTATAGAACCCATAGGCCCTAATGCGATGAAAAAGTTGGCTTTTTCGGGGCTTGAACGTTTTCCTGCATTTGTATTGCTTGTAGAGGGCCAAGTTGTTGGCTATAGTTTGCTTAATCGATACAAGCCTCGAGAAGCATACGACAAAACGGCAGAAGTAACAATATATATTGCACAGGAGCATTTAAAAAAAGGTTATGGGCAACAAGCACTTGAACATCTTATAAACCAGGCAAAGCGTCATGACTTTCATGCGCTTTTAGCAGTCATATGTCAGGAAAACACGGGAAGCTTACGTTTGTTTGAAAAAAATGGATTCTTCCAGTGTGCGCATTTTAAAGAAGTCGGAGAAAAGTTTAATCGAGTTCTAGATGTTGTGGTATATGAAAGAATACTATCGTAAAACGAGGAGAAAAGAATGAAAAAAGTATATTTAGCAGTGACACCGGCGTATCATGAACAAGAGGATATAGTTTTTAAGTATGCCATCTATAATGAACAGGAGCAATTCGTCCAGGGAGATGTTTTGTATCATGATTATCGCAAGCCTGTAGTTGCAGGATTATTTGCTATTTTGGAATTATTAAAAGTACTAAAAGAATATCGATCAGAAACGATTGAAATCATTGTAAATGATGGTGCTCTTTTGGAGCAACTACAAGGAACAACAGATACAAAAAATAAAGATGTCATTAAAGTGGCAGCTTTTACACGCAACAAATTCAATGCATTTAGTCAAGATATCCATGTCAAAAGCATTGCAGGTCAATATGAAGAAACAAAGGTTTGGGAGGAAAAGCTAAGTAGAATATAGGTGGTGTAAAGATGAGAAGACAACGCCTATGTCTTAAAGTGAGCCGAAGAACGCATTGATGCGGTTATTAGCTCCTTATGACGGTTTTTAAAGACGTTCGGGAACGTGCGAAAACAGTGAAAATTAGTCAGCAGATGCTTGAACAAAAAGATATAAGTGCCAGTGCAACCCAGACTTATCATAATGGGGTTAACAAGAGGTTTTATATGAATAAAAGGCATTGCTTGAATTTTAGTTAACCAATGTGGTACAATAAATGTATTAATCATAATATTGGCGTGAGATGATGAGAGCCGCATAAATAAATCGCTTGTAAAGCGGTTTATTTATGCGGTTTTTAAAAAAAGAAGACATAATAGGTGGTAGTGTAAAGTAGCCTAT